>NZ_JBFUMN010000013.1:0-120114 GCF_054049335.1 Roseateles sp. P5_E1 | reverse complement strand
GTCTGACGGCATCGCCCAGGTCAATATCGCGATTGCCCAGCTCGACCAGGTCACGCAGCAGAACGCCGCGCTGGTGGAGGAGTCGACCGCCGCGGCCGAGAGCCTGCGCGAGCAGGCAACGACGCTGAACGGCGCGGTCGGCACCTTCCAGGTGGCGCGGCGCTAAGGAAGCGCTGAATAAGTCCCCGCGATGCAGCGCGCCCTGGTTTGGGATGGGCTGCCAGGCGCAACGCGCAGCCATAGCCCTTGCTATGGCGAGCATTTGCAACGCCGCAGACCGCCCAAAGCAGGGATGCGCTGCGCGCGAGGGACTTGTTCAGCGCTTCCCTAACTGCCCCCGCCGCCCCCTCAGCCCGAGCCGCCGCAGCTGCTGCCGCCACCGCCGTCACAGCTGGCTCCACCGCCATCGCTGCTGCCACAGTCGCTGCTGCCGCCATCGCTGAAGCTGTAGCCCCAGTTGAAGCCGCCATCGCCGCTACCGCTGTCATCACGGCGGCGCTGCATCGCCTGGGCCTCTGCGGCACTGAGCAGCCCCAGGCCCGCCAACCCGGCAGCACCGAGAGCGGCATGGGTCGTCGAGCTGCCGCTGAGCTGACCAAAGCCATCGATCTGGCGATGCACCAGCACACCGCGCTCATGCCCATAGGCCCAGCCGGTGGGCAGGCGCATCAGGCCGTCGAGCGCGAACAGGAAGGGCAGCCGCTGGGCGATCAGGCTGCGCCCTTCGCTGCGACAGGCGCCGGCCCAGGTGCGGGCCAGGCATTCATCCAGGGGCGCGCCCAGCGCCTCGGCTTCGCGGTGTTCGACGAACTGGCCGAAGTAGCGTTGCTGCCAGGCAGCCAGCCCGCCAGCATCCGTTTGCAGCCAGACATGCCACACCGAATCCGCCGCCTTGCTGGGCAAGGCACACGGGCCCTGAGCCTGCTGCAGCCGGCAGGCTTCGAAGAACTGGGCCAGGCCTGCGGAGCAACGCAACCAGGCCGCGTCATCGACGGCAAGGCCGGGAAAGTCATCGGGGGCTTGCCGCATCCAGGCCGCGCGAACCGCGGGCGGGATCTGCTCGGCGGCCAGCGTGGCCGGCGGGCACTGGCGGCGCAGCGCCTGCTGGAAACGGGTCTCGCGTCGCTGGCCGACCCAGGCGCTCAGGCGATTTGCGAGGCTGAACTTTGTTGTCGTTGTGTTGTTCATGGCCACGAGTGTTTGACATGAATATGACACGACCGTGACGACCGGGCAAACACTCACAACGCCATAAAAAAGGCCCGCCGAAGCGGGCCACAAAAGTCAGGAGTTGAAGCCGACTGATTTAACCGTGCTTGGCGTCGAAGAACTGCTCGTCTTCCGTCGAGCCCTTCAGCGCGGCCGTGGAAGCGTTGGCTTCGATGGTCGTCGTGACGGCGTCGAAGTAGCCGGTGCCGACTTCRCGCTGGTGYTTGACRGCGGTGAAGCCCTTYTCGGCGGCRGCGAATTCCTTCTCCTGCAGKTCGACGAASGCGCTCATCTGGTGGCGGGCGTAGCCATGGGCCAGCTCGAACATCGAGTAGTTCAGGCTGTGGAAGCCGGCCAGCGTGATGAACTGGAACTTGTAGCCCAGGGCACCCAGTTCGCGCTGGAACTTGGCGATGGTCGCGTCGTCCAGGTTCTTCTTCCAGTTGAAGCTCGGCGAGCAGTTGTAGGCCAGCAGCTTGCCGGGGAACTTGGCATGGATGGCGTCGGCGAAGGCCTTGGCGAAGGCCAGGTCGGGCTTGCCGGTCTCGCACCAGATCAGGTCGGCGTAGGGCGCGTACGCCAGGCCGCGGCTGATGGCCTGGTCCAGGCCGTTGCGGGTACGGTAGAAGCCTTCGACGGTGCGCTCGCCGGTGCAGAACGGCTTGTCGTTGTCGTCGATGTCGGCAGTGACGAGATCACCGGCTTCGGCGTCGGTGCGGGCGACCAGCAGCGTGGGCGTGCCCATSACGTCGGCGGCSAGGCGSGCGGCGACSAGCTTSKCMACSGCTTCRCGSGTGGGCACSAGCACCTTGCCRCCCATGTGGCCGCACTTCTTGGCSSWGGCSAGCTGGTCYTCGAAGTGCACGCCCGCGGCACCGGCCTCGATCATGGCCTTCATCAGCTCGAAGGCGTTCAGCACGCCGCCAAAGCCCGCTTCGGCGTCGGCCACGATGGGGGCGAAGAAGTCGATGTCGTCCTTGCCTTCGCTCCACTGGATCTGGTCGGCGCGCTGGAAGGTGGCGTTGATCTTCTTGACGACCTTGGGCACCGAGTCCACCGRGTACAGCGACTGGTCGGGGTACATCTCGCCATTGCTGTTGGCGTCACCGGCGACYTGCCAGCCGGACAGGTAGATGGCCTTCAGGCCGGCCTTGACCTGCTGCATSGCCTGGTTGCCGGTCAGSGCRCCCAGSGCATTGACGAAAGGCTCGGTGTTCACCAGGCCCCAGAGCTTCTCGGCACCGCGCTTGGCCAGCGTGTGTTCGATCTCGATGGAGCCGCGCAGGCGCACGACGTCGGCGGCGCTGTAGCCGCGGGTGATGCCCTTCCAACGGGGGTTCTCGGCCCAGTCTTTTTCCAGGGCGGCGATCTGTTGGTCACGGGTGAGGCGGGTCATGAAAAGCTCCTTGCTGAACATCGAAAACCGATGGTGCAAGACTAGGCCTTGGACCTGGCCTTGTGAAGCCGCCAGTCTTATATAAGACGAAAAACTTTGTCATTTAAAAACAATGGCTTATGTTTTATTTTTCAAATCAAGAAATGCCATTCACCATAATGAGAAATATTGCGGCAGCGCACCATGGTTGCTTTTCATGATTTGAAAAGTGACTTTCGAATCGTGAGAACGCGCCACTTCAGAATGCATCCAACCGTGACCCACTCAGGCTGGATGCCATGACCCTTCTCGTGACCCCTCGGCTGCGCCTTGAGCCGCTGAACGACAGCCATTTCGAGGCCCTGTACCGCCTGAACAGCGACCCCGTCGTCATGCGCTACATCACCGGCCGGCCTGACACGCCGGAAGACACGCAGTCCATGATCGACCGCGTGAAGGCCCGCTGGGCCGAGTTCGGCTATTCCTGGTGGGGTTTCATCCGCCAGGACAACGGCGACCTGATCGGCACCGGCTGCATCCAGCACCTGAACCGCGACCCGGCGGGGCCGCTGGAGACCGGCTGGCGGCTGCGCCAGGATGCCTGGGGCGTGGGCTATGCCAGCGAAGCAGCCCGCCACATGGTCGGCTGGGCGTTCAAGACGCTCAAGCCGGAGTTGATCTGCGCCGTCTGCCAGCCCGAGAACACGCCCTCCTCCACCGTCATGGAGCGCCTGGGCATGACCTTCACCGGCAACGGCCGCTGGTATGACATGGACTGCAAGCGCTACGACATCACTTCAGCGCAATGGGCGGTAAGCCCAGCTAAAACACGCTACGACGCTGAGGCATAGTTCGGTTTCTCGCAATCACTCTGCACGGAGGACCTATGGCCAACACCGAACAACGCGGCAACAAGATGACGAAGAAACCCAAGAAGGACACGGGCCCCGGCAAGGCGGCGGGCTCGGATCGCCCGGTGCCACCGATGACGGCCGTGCTGCCCAAGGGCAAGGAAGCCAAGCTCAAGAACAAGTAAGGCCGGCCGCTGGCCGACCAAGGACTACAAACCGCCGACGAAGTAGCGCTTCAGGCCGGCCAGCACCATCTCGACGGCGATGGCCGTCAACACCAGGCCCATCAGCTTCTCGATGGCCGAGACCACCGAGTCGCCCAGCAGCTTGCGGATGCGGTCCGCCAGCACGAGCACCAGGCCCGAGACCAGCAGGGCCGCGCTGAGCGCACCAATCCACTCGTAAATGCGGTCAGGCTGGCGGGACGCCAGCAGCAACACCGTGGCCATGGCCGATGGCCCAGCCAGCAGCGGCACGGCCAGCGGAAAGATCAGCGGCTCCTTGCCGGGCTCCAGGCCATAGGCCGATTCGCCCGAGCTGCCGAAGATCATGCGGATGGCGATGATCACCAGAATCACGCCGCCAGCCACCTCGAGCGAGCGCTCCGACAGGTGCATCACGCGCAGGAAGCCCTCGCCCAGGAACATGAAGGCAAACAGCACGCAGAAGGCGATGCCCACCTCGCGCAACGCCACCCGCGTGCGGCGCTCCTTGGGCACCGCACGCATGATGGGAATGAACACGGGCAGGCTGCCGAGCGGGTCGAGCACCAGCAGCAGCAGGATCAGGGCGGAGAGGAAGCTGTGGTCCATCGATTCATTGTCCCCGCCGCCCTGTCGAAAAGGCTGGCACGCGGCGCTACAGCGCGGGCACAAAGCACGCCAGGCGCTTCCCGCGCAGCACTACGTCAGCGGCGAGCCTCGCGCCTCAGGAGCCCGAAGGCCATCGCTAGACTACGCCGCCTCGCCAACGACAACAGGTTCACCTGGATTCACAACGCATGATGGATCTGATTTGCGCAACGCGCCTGACCTCTCACGACTTCTGGACCCGCTCGGCACTGGGTCTGTCGTTGCAGCGCATATCGCATGACCACCGACTGAAACCACGCATTGCCTTCGAGAACCGTAGGGGTTTGCCGTCGGTCTACAACGAGCGCATCGACGCCGCCGACGCCGAGCCGATCCTAGTATTCATCCACGACGACGTCTGGCTGGACGATCACTTCTTTTTCGAACACGTGTCGGCTGCCGTGAACGCGGTCGACATCATCGGCGTGGCGGGCAACCGCCGCCGCGTGCCGGGACAGCCCTCATGGGCTTTTCCGACCCCGCGCTTCGAATGGGATGCCGCCGAGCACCTCAGCGGCACGGTGTGCCATGGGCAGCAGGCTTTTGGCAAGGTCGCCCACTTCGGGCCGGTGCCGGCCAGTTGCGAGCTGTTGGACGGCGTGCTGCTCGCCACGCGGCGCGACCTGCTCAGGGAGCGCCAGGTCCGTTTTGACGAGCGCTTCGACTTCCACTTCTACGACATGGACTTTTGCCGCAGCGCCCGTCAGGCAGGGCTGTGGCTGGCGACGTGGCCGATCGCCATCACCCATCAAAGCAGCGGACGTGCGGGGTCGCCCGACTGGCGGGAAAACTACGACAAATATCTCGCGAAATGGGGTGAATGAGGCCGGCACGGCTCACGAGTAGGCGTTGAGTCCGCCCGCCAACTCGATGGGGTCACTTCGCAAGAAGCTCCGCCCAGACGCCCGGGCACGCGTCCGCCGTAGTTGCAGGCGCTTTGTTGAGGCGTGACACGGGGTTGCAGAGCGAAGACGAAGGCAGCCTCCCTGGCGGAGGAAATTTGTTTTTTTCAGAGGCCCATTCTGGGGCCAGGGCTTGCTATGACTCTGGACGCCCCTCGGGCGGCAGCAATCCCCGGTCGCACCTCATTGTCGAGTCCGCTCCTGCACGAATCAGAACGTCAATATTTTCTCTGCGCTCGCCCATGTACGCGTAGTGAAGTGGCGTCATTCCGAATTCACCCCGCTGATTGATATTCGCCCCATTTTCAATCAACCATATAAGTTGCTTACTGGAGCCCTTCCATGCGGCAATGTGAATTGGACCTTCGCCAAATGCGTTGAGCTGGTCAATTTTTGTCAGCGGTATATCAAGGCCATTCTCGTCTACGAGACCCAACCAAAATTGCTGAAGACCTTCCAAAACACTTAGCATGGCGTGCAGTCCCCCCTCTCCAATCGGGCACGGATTCTGTTTAGAAGCTCAGTCAAAATGTCAACCCGCTGCTTGTGCCCTTTATTCCATTTGCCACCATACCAATTGTTGGTGAAATCCACACGGGTGGAAATGGCTCGCTCCAAGTATTTGATGCGCTCTTTGAGCTCATCGCATGTTGGTTTATTTGGGTTTGAGTAGGGTGCAAATTTTCCGTCGAAATCCTTAACCCTATCCCGGTCTGCAATAAATCGTCGATTTACTTCAGGATCAGGCGACCAAGGACTGTAGTCAGCCCCTTCATCGGCTGACGCATTCGGATGGAGCCAATCGTAGAGATTACCCGCGAGTCCTTGCCCAGTAAAGCGTTCGAAGGCGTAGTTGATTCCATTGTTGAGGCCGGTGCCTAGCTGCCACCCGACAAAACCGCCAAACAACGCCGCGCGTCCCCAAGGGGATGCGAGAACGACATCATCAGCCCCTACATAGAGCCCGGAGGGGTCTGAATAGCCAATTGGACTACCGAACGAATAGCTGTACGTGTTGATCCCCCCGTTCAGTCCGATAGGGTCACTTTGGACATACCGTCCAGTGGTCGGGTCATAGTCCCGGAAGTGGTTGTAATGCCTACCGCCGAAGGCCTCGTACTGCTGCCCCGGGAACCTAAGGTTTTGCTGCAGCGCCGCCTGACCCGCCGTCGGCTGCTCCTCCGCCGGACTCGCTCCAAAGGGCTCACCCACCCAGCGCCAGCGCACCTGGCCGCTGGCATCCAAGATCACCCGCGGCGTGCCCAGATGATCGGTGTGGATGGCATAGATCTGCATTCCTGTCCCATCAGGCTTGATGATCGCCACCGGCGTATCGCCCAGCCACACATATTCGGTGATCGGCGTGCCGTTGGCGTTGTATTCGCCGATGAGGTGGTTGGCCTGGTCATAGGCGTAGAGCGTGTAGGTCCTGGGGTTGCTCGAACTGCCCACCCACTGTCCTCGGGTAATGCGCCGCCCCATGGCGTCGTAGCCGAAATCCACACCCGCGCTGCTGCCTTGTGCCATGGCGGCCAGGCGACCTTCAAGACTGTAGGTGGCTGTGTAGTTGGCAGAGGAGCCGCTCTGGATGTCGCTGCTGGTGTTGCCTGCAGCGTCGTAGAGCATGTTGCGCGCCGGGTTGGTCAGTACGTCGAGCTTGTTGCTGGTCGCYTGCACGGTGTAGGCCCGCGAACCCGCGCTGGTCCGGTTGCCATTGGCGTCATAGCTGTAGCTCCAGTTCGTCGAGCCGCTCACCGTGAGCAGTCGATTCATCTCGTCGTAGCCGAAGACCTGGTCATAGGCCGCGGCCGGCTGGGCGGTCGCCGCGGTGTAGTGGGTGTAGCCGCTGATCCGGTCCGCGTCGTCGTAGCCAATGTCTCGCACGAGGTTGCCCAGCGGGTGGCGCACCAGGCGGCCGTTGGTGTCGTACACCCGTTCATGCGCTTGAGGTGTTGCGCCCAATTGCCAGACCCAGCTCTTCACCGGCCCGAAGGCGCTCATGGCGATCTGGTCCAGCAGCGTCTTGGTGGTGGTGCCGCTGGTGATAGAGATGGATTGCGGCAGACCATTGGCCCAGCCGAAGGTGACCACACGGCCGGAGGGGTAGGTCAGACCGGTGACGTGACCGGCGTCGTCGTAGTCGTAATTGACGACCAGAGGATTGCCCGCCGAGCCGCTCTGCACGGTCATCTTGACCCGGCCCAGCGCGTCGTAGCGGAAGGTGGTGCTGGYGTCGGGCGTGGCTGCGGTTGTGAGGCGGCCCACGCCATAGCCGAAGCTGGCACCCGTCTGGTCATAGGTCCAGCTGACGGTGCGGCTGGTGGCGCCAGTCTTGCTGTACACGACCTGTTTGGGCCGGTTGAGTTCGTCGTAGTCGTAGCTGGCCAGCACGCCACGCGCGTCGGTGCTGGCCTTGAGGTTGCCTGCAGCGTCGAAGCTGGTGTTGTTGATGGTGCCGGTGTCGGGGCTGATGAGCTTCTTCACATCGCCCAGGCCACCAGGCTCGTACTGCGTGACGAGTTGACGCGGGTCGGTGACCGAGGTCAGTTGGTCCTGCA
Organism: Roseateles sp. P5_E1; assembly: GCF_054049335.1. Taxonomy (NCBI): domain Bacteria; kingdom Pseudomonadati; phylum Pseudomonadota; class Betaproteobacteria; order Burkholderiales; family Sphaerotilaceae; genus Roseateles; species Roseateles sp. P5_E1. The sequence goes on along the minus strand of NZ_JBFUMN010000013.1, from coordinate 112,368 downwards.
GGTCGTAGCCGAACTGGGTGAGACCGTTCTTGGCATCGGTCGTGTTCTTGCGCCGGCCCAGCGCGTCGTACTCATGCTTAGTCGCGTAGTTTCGGGTGCTAGGAGCGACGATGGTCTTGGTGGGATGGCCCTCGGCGTCGTATTCGTACTTGGTAACAGGCGTCGACGAGACCGGCACAGCGGGTAATGTCGCGCCGCCGGTCGGCGCGGAGATCGTCAGGGTCAGCGGGTCAGAATCGCTGCCTTCATAGTAGGTCGGGTCGCCACTCACGAAGCTGGCGGTCAAGATATGGTCGCCTGCCGCCAGGGTTCCTGGCGCAATGAAGATGGCGACCGTCCCGAAGGGATCTCCGCAAGTGCTCGCCGTGCTGGCGGTGACCTTGGGGGCTGCCGACTTTGCGCTCGGCTTGACCGCCGCGGCCTTGGCGCGCGAGACAACACTGGTGGGGTCTGGTGGGCAGTTGCCGTTGGTATTCGCCACGACCGACACACTGCTGAGCAACTGGCCGTCAGCCATGAAGTTCATCGTGCCCTCGGCCGGAGGCGAGACCACAGCCTGCACTCTCACGTTTACCGAGGTGCTGGCCGGGTTCGGCGAAGCGCTAATCGTCGTGCTCGTCGGAGATCCCCCTCCGCCGAGGCCGCCAGCCGCATGGGCCAACAATGAGACGCTGAAGCAGGCGGCGATCACCGCCGAGAAACGCAAGTTTTTCATTCTCAGTGCCTCCCAGTCACCTGTTGAATTCGATTGAGCGCATCGGGCACTCGCGTGAGCGTCTTGGCCAGCGTGCCGCTGGGGTCCTTGACGTCCTCGCCGGTGCGGTTGCCGCTGTTGTCCAGCGTGTAGGTGATGCTGTTGCCCAGGTTGTCGGTGATGCCGGTCAGACGGTGCGCGTCGTCGTAGCCATAGCTCAGGCTGCTGCTATCAGGCAGGGTCACCTTTTGCAGCAGGCCCGTGGGCCAGTAGTCGTAGCTGGTCAGCGCCGTTCCTGTCTTCAGGCTCTTCAGGCGCTGGCGCAGGTCGAAGGTGCGCGTGGTGAGAACGTCATTGGCATCCTTCATTTCCAGCCATTGGCCGGCGGCGTTGTACTTGGTGAAGGTCGTGACCTGCTGCTTGGCGTTGGTGACGGTATTGAGGCCCCCCTTGGTGTGGTCAGCGGTGGTGTCGCTGTAGTAAGCGTAGGCGGTGGTGTTGTTGAGCGGGTCGTTGGCGGTGAGCACCTGGCCGTACTGGTTGTAGGTCCACTGCTGCACACGGTTCGGCACGGTGGCGTCCAACGTCGCTGCGAGACCCTGGGCACCATTGGTGTCCGTCGTCGCTTGTTCAACCTGCTTGCACAGTACGACGATTGCACTGCCGTCAGGCAGCGAGGCACTGGCAGGCGCGCACGAGACAATTGCACCGCCGTTGAAGGGATCGGGCTGGCCGTTGTAGACCTTGGTCGTCAGCCGGCTCGGCTCGGCGGTCTTGGTGGGTAAACGCCAGGCGGGGTGATATTGGGTGCTGATCTTGCGACTGCCTGCCGGCAGCGTTGCACCCGCGGATACGACGCTTGAGCAAGCGGCCGTTCCAGCCAATCCCTCAACGCGCGAAACCTCCAGATTTCTACTGGAATCGAACGCATAGCAACTACGGAAGCCATTGAAGTCGTTTCGCTGCGTGACATTGCCGTTCGCGTCGAATGCCTGTGTTTTAGTAGCGGCGCTACAGCCCGAGCCGGCAGGCTGACTGCTGCTGGTCAAACGCGGAAATCCGAGCACTGAATCAAACGCCTGTTGCGACACAGCTCCACTCGGTTGTGTCACGCCTACGGACGACGGCACGGACCATTCGTGCGTCTTCGTCAGGACACCGGTCGCAGAATTGAACGACTGCGTCGTGCTCACGACCGGCGTTCCGTTAAAGGCCAAAGAAACCGCTGGCATTCCCTCGATGCCCGTCGACGTCGCGCGCCCGTAGGAGTCGTAGGCGTAAACGGAGCGACTGACGCCGTCTTCATGCAAGACACCCGTCAAGGCGGTCGAGTGATTGGCGTCGGTGTATTCCAGAATCTTCGACGAACTGTCCGGGAAGACGACCGAGGACAAGCGCCCCGCCCCGTCATAGGTCAACGTGACAACGTCTTGGGTATTCCGCAAAGCAGTCAGCGTCTTGAGCCCTCCGCTTCCGGCTTCGTAACGCAATTGGATGGAACCATCCAAATCATCAGTTATGCCGATCAGCGCACCAGCGGTGCTGGCGATCTCAGGCGGAGTGCTGGCGTCGCTGTAAGTGAACGCGATTTGTCGCCCCGCGTTGGTAGTGATGGCCAGCAAGCGCCCGTCTGCGTTGTATTTCTCAATCAGGCCTTCATTGTCCGAAAAGAGCAGGAGGTTGGCGCCATCGGCCACCAAGCGCCCGCCCACATCCGCATCTGCGATGAAGCTGGCACCTTGCTTGGTGAAGGTCAGGATCGACCCATCTCCGCGAACCGCATTGATCGCGCTGCCGTTCGTATTGCGATAAATCCGTCGCGCGAGATTCAGCCGCCAATATGGGAAGGCGTGCCCGGAAAACTTATCCAACTGCGGGAAGAGAATGGGCGCGCTGTTGTATGCCAGCCTCAGTTCGATACCAGCGATCTTCAACCCGAGATCTATCCCCTGCAATTTGACGCCAAGCGCGGTAACTATCGGGTTGCCTGACGTTTCATTGCATGCTGGCGGCTTACTGGTTCTGAAACTCTCCCAGACAACTACACAAGCTCCGCGTTCTTCCGACCATTCCTGCTCCGGCGCACAGCGCGGCGCACAGAGAGTCGGATCGTCGGCCAGCGACGTGTAGCTTCCTCCACAAGAAGAATAATAGGCGAGAAGCCGGGGAAAATACCCATTGATAGGTGGGAGATTCGTGCAGTTATTGACACCGCTTGTGTAAGGCGCGGGCAGCGCTGGGCCCCAGGGGGGAGGATCCACCAAATATGTAGCTGACCCATTGTTGGCCTCACCTGAGTATCGGCCGATTAGTGAGCAAGCGTTGTACTCGTTTAATCCATCAATCCGTGGACCACGAACCGGAGCGGGGCGATCAGGAGGCGTGCAAGCCACTGCCCCGCCTCTCTGAACGCATTCATTGATGTATGTAATTCCGGGCGGGGCCGCGAGTAATTTCGCCGGCGCATATAAGCCGAGAACAGCAATAGCCATTTCGCCACACAGAAGTGAAGGTTTCGTTCGAAAATTCACTAAATCCCCCTGGTATATTCAAGCATCCAAACGGATCAAATTGGCCATGAATATGAATGAGTCTTCATCGGAGCGGCAAGGCGCTAGGCCCACTAAGCAATGTCGAATCAGGTGGTCGTCACGAAGTGCTGAGCATCTGGTTCTTGCGTAGCGATCGCCTTGCGCAGCCCTGCCGCGGCCTCGTTGGCGACCACCCACCAGTTCTTAACAAGATTCGCAGGAGTGAGCCGACCGCCAGCAAAAGATCCGACCGAGGCCGGATCGATTTTGACAGGCCATTCAGATATCAAAGGGCCGCGTGCTTCAATTGACGCCCGCTGCAGACCATGCAGCAATGACGGCGTTGTACTGGGTTGAATTCAACCCATACAGATCGATTGCGGCCTGGATCGAAGCGGCACGATATTGGCTGTATCCACTCGACGAGATCATATACACAGTGAGTGCGCGGTAGATGATCTGCCCGGCAGCCTCCCTGCCAATTCCTTGCAATGCGGTGTCCCCATTGCAAACTAGGCTACTCGGAGGAAAGTAATTACCGCCAGGAAGGTTTGCCGGCGATACTGCCCCTTCAGCCAGCAGATAAAAGAAGCGATTACCAACGCCCGAGGAATAGTGCACATCAAGCGACCCAATACCAGGATAGTAGCAATCCTGAGATCCCCGACCGTCGTAGCTGGGCCTAAACATGTACCGCAGCGCATAGGTTAGTGGCTGACTGTTCCCGTTGTTGGTCGAGTAGACACGCTCACCAATCATGTAGTTTGCGGGATACTGTCGATACGGGGCATAATACTCAATCAACGTGCCAAATACATCAGCCATCGATTCATTAATTGCTCCCGACTCTCCCGAATAAATCAGATTGGCAGTCGATCTGATAATACCGTGCGTATATTCGTGCCCCATCACGTCGGGCGCAGCAAATGATTGCATGCCTGCACCATCACCCAAACCGACACGAATACACCAACAGTCGGGATTGAATTCAGCATTACTCCCCATCGACGAGTCAAAATACGCAAAATTGGCGCTACCACCGTTTCGACCGAATTTTGTGAGGAAGTAGTCCCATGAAATATTTTGGCCATACATGGCATCCACGTTAGCCCCCGCCCAGAGCGTATTGGGCGCCTGTCCGTTATCCACCTTATGCAAAGCACTTCCAACACTATCGGCAGATATCGAAAACGGACCACGCGCAATATCCCGCAATGCATACCAATTGCCGGTCCGCTGATCTCTAATCTGATAATAAATCGTCAGCGGCACAACACCTGAATACTGACTTGAGCCGGTTGTGCTCACCGGGCCCGACCCAGAATGCACGTCGTCCCATTGATTAATTAAATTTAGCCCATGGGCGTCAACAATATAGTGACGGCGCATTGAAACACCTGCGCTGACCAGAACGTCGTAGGCCAGTACCGGCGCACCGATTGCGTAAATCACCAACTCGCTAACCACGCCGCCAATAGCTCCACCGAACACCGTTCTGACACGAGCTTCCGCAGCGCCGGCGTTTTGTGTCGGCTTGACGTTGACGCGGATGTGTTCGCGCATCTCATGCGTCACACCTTTGAGAACGCCACTGGCTTGCGCATGGGCAACAAAGTCACCGCCGATGACGCGTAACCCTTTGTATTTCCTATGAAACCTCGTATGGGAGTCGCCGTTTGCATCTTGGATGACATCGCGTACATCGAGGCTCTCGTCATCTGACACCATCGCGAGTTGCGCCGATGCCCTCACTAGCGATTCGACTTTGGCGCTCGCCGGAGATTTTGGAGATTGCGCTTGTGCGCTGCCGATAACTGTACAAACAGAAACCAGCATCAATATATTCTTCATGAACCCACCCTTACCCCAATTATCGGCGGCTTTCTAGGCGCGGGGCTTGCGCTCAGAAATGATTCGGGCGCCGCAACCATACGAAGATCGCGACGCCCGACCGCAGCGACTGCTGCGTATGTCCACCGGGTTTATATCGGGTTCATGATGACATTTCCACTACTAGAACTTGTAGTAAGCCCGTGCGAAGTAGGACGCTCCATTCAGGCCGAACTGCACGCTGTCGTAGTAGTAGCCGTTGTCGGTCTGGCCTGCGTCCTGGCGCGTCGGCTTGACGTTGAAGACGTTGTTTCCGCCCACGCTGAGCTTCAATGCCGGCGTGGCCTGCCAGCTCAGGCCGAGGTCCATGGAGGTTTTGGGCTTGTAGTGCAAATAGAGGTCATCCTCGAAGCTGCCCTGCGTCTGCTTGCCGAAGTGGACGATCTTGGCCTCGCCCGTCCAGGCGCCCTGGCTGTACTCGAAGCCCAACGTCGCCTTGGCGCGCGGACCGGCCTCTTCTATAAACAGGCGTTCGCGTGTCGATAGCAGCACGTCCTCGTAGCCCTTCAGCGAGGTCGGTGCGTTGATGGCCGTCACCGTCGTACGGCTGATGTTCAGCGCGAGGAAGGTCGCGAGTTGACCCGCACCTAGCTTCGCGCTGGTGGACGCGGTCAAATCCATGCCCTGGGTCTTGGTGTTCACCGAATTGACGAAGAATGCTGTCTGCTCCACGCCCAGGCTGTTTAACAGCGGGGCCAGCGCGGGGTAGTTGTCGGCATCAAAGCGGCCGGACAGCACGATGCGGTCGCGAATCTTGATCTGGTAGAGGTCGATCGTGAGCGCGGTGTCTGCACTCGGCTTGAAGGTCGTGCCAAGCGTGAAGTTCTTGGACTTTTCCTGCTTCAGTGACGGAATACCGGCGGCCAGCGGAATGGCGCTGCCGTTAGGTGCGAGCTTTACCTGCACCGGCTCAAGGCTGATGAAGTCGGTGAAGGTAGACGAGAAGTAGAGCTGCTGCAGGCTGGGCGCGCGAAAACCGGTGCTGGCGGCGGCGCGCAGCAGCAACTCCTTGCCGACCTTGTAGCTGCCGGCCAGTTTGGCCGTCGTCGTGGAGCCGAARTCGCTGTAGTGCTCGGCGCGCACAGCGACGTCCATGGTCAGTGAAGGCGTCAGGTTGGCTTCCCAGTCGACGTAGAGGGCCTGGCTGTTGCGGCTGYGGTTGGTCGCGTCGACCGGCTGGAAGCCCGGGAAGCCCTGGCTGCCGGCGATACCGCCGAAGTTGAGGCCGTCGGCGTCGATATAGGAGCCCGGCTCGCCAGCGACGATGTCGTACTTCTCCTTGCGGTATTCGGCGCCAAAGGCGATGTTGCTGCCGCCTAGTATTTCCGGGAAGAATCGGCTGACGTCGAAATTGGTCGTCGCTTGGCTGAAGCCGAAGCCGCCCGCGTCGAAGCTTGACGAGCTGACGCCCTTGCCGCCGGCCAGCAGATCCTTGTTGGCGATGGAGGCGTTCAGCGTGTTGCTGATGTTGTAGCGCAGCTTGTTGCTGCCATAGGTCTGGGACAGGTCCGTATCCCAGCCGGCGAAGGTCGACTTCCAACCCACGATGAAGTAGCGGTCCTCGATCTTGCCGTTGATGAAGGGCACGAAGCCGTCGGGGTACATCGCAGCGGAGTTGCGGTCCGGGATGTCGTCCGAGCCGATACCGCCCCGGGCCCAGGCACCAGAGGAGGCATCGCGATTCTGCGCGCCGGCCGTCAGGTAGAGCTTGTCGCTGCCGGCAATCGGAAACTCTCCGTTCAGGTAGACGGTCTTGTTCTCGACCTTGGTGTCACCAATGATGCGGCCGCTCAGGTTGGGGTCGCCCTCTGCGCGGTTCGAGCGGCCACGGTCCTGCCATTCACCGGTGATGCCCAGCGTGCCGTCGGCGATCTTGACGCCGCAATAGGCAGAGGCCAGATAGTTCTTGCCGTCGCCCGCCGAATACTGGCCGTAGCCGGCCACGGCCTCGCAGCCGGCCTTCTTCTTCAGCTGGATGTTGATGACGCCGGCGATGGCGTCCGACCCGTACTGGGCCGCCGCGCCGTCGCGCAGCACCTGCACGTTGTCGATAGCCAGCAGCGGCAGGGAGTTCATGTCAGTGCCCGTCGTGCCGCGGTTGCGCGCGCCGAAGATGTTCACCAGCGCCACGGTGTGGCGGCGCTTGCCGTTGACGAGCACCAGGGTCTGGTCCGAGCCCAGGCCACGCAGGGCCGCCGAGTCGATCAGGTCGGCACCGTCAGCGCCGGTCTGGCGCGTCGAGTTGAAGGACGGCGACAGGTATTGCAGCGTCTGCGCCAGGTCGAATTGACCCCCGCCCTCGGTGATCTTGCTCATCGAATAGATGTCGACAGGCACCAGCGTGTCGGTGCTGGACGCGGCGGGCAGGCTCTTGCGGGAGCCGATGACTGTCACGCGCTCGAGGTTGCTGGCTTCCTGGGCCAGGGCTGAGGCGGTGGCAAAGAGGGTGATGGCGGCAAGCGCGGTTGGCAGCAGGCGGGTGGCGTGCATGGAAGGACTCCGTGATCGATTTGTGATGGCGGCGGAGTTTGCCCCTCGTAACAGGCCCGTGAAGGTGGGTGTTGTGGCCCGCCGACAGGTTTGAAACCAACGAAACGAACGAAGCTTCGGTGCAACCCGAGGGCGGGAAAACGAGAGGCCGCCGCGCTCAGCCCCGCGGATGGTGCTCGGCGTGCAAGGCTTTGAGGCGCTCCCGCGCCACATGGGTGTAGATCTGCGTCGTCGACAGATCGGCATGCCCCAGAAGCAGCTGCACGGCACGCAGATCCGCACCATGATTGAGCAGATGCGTGGCAAAGGCGTGGCGCAGCGTGTGCGGCGACAGCGGCACGGTGATGCCGGCCGCCAGCGCGTGTCGCTTGATCAGGGTCCAGAACATCTGCCGCGTCATGCCGGCGCCGCGGGCGGTCACGAAGAGGTCGTCGCTGCTCTGGCCGGTCAGGATCTCGGCGCGGGCCTCGCGCAGATAGCGCGTCATCCAGTCCCTTGCGTGCTCGCCAAAGGGCACGAGGCGGGCCTTGCTGCCCTTGCCCGTGACATGCAGCACCGCATCCTTGAAGGCGACATGGGCGCTCTTGAGCGTGACGAGTTCGGACACGCGCAGGCCGCTGGCATACATCAGCTCCAGCATCGCSCGRTCRCGCAGSCCCAGCGGSGWGKCGAYATCCGGCGCATCCAGCAGCGCGCTGACCTGGGCCTCGCTGAGCAGCTTGGGCACGCGCAGCGGCTGCTTGGCCGTCGTCAGCTTGAGCGTCGGGTCGGCCTGGACGCGACCCTCGCGCAGCGCCCAGCGGAAATAGCGCTTGAAGACCGACAGCCGCCGGTTCGCGCTGGTGGCCTTGCCGGCCGGCTTGGCGGCCGCGTACTCGAACAGCTTGAGTTCGCTGCAGGCGTCCAGCGGCGTCGGCGCCAACCAGGCCGCCAGCGCGCTCAGGTCGCGCCGGTAGGCCGCCTGCGTGTTGGCGCTCAGGCCGTCTTCCAGCCAGAGCGCTTCGATGAAGGCCTCTATCGCCGGATCAGCGAACTTAGCACCCATGTAGCTCAGTGAGTTCGGGCCGAGCGCCGGGCCGCTCCCAAGCCGGCCCCGTTTGGCGATGTGCTTGCGGCTCAATGCCGCAAGCATCGCCGCCCCCTCGGGGGGCCGACCAGACTCGCTCGCGTGCAGCGATGCGAGGTTGGGCGAGGGGTTTCAAGTCAATCAAGCTTGAGCTTCTGTGCCGCCACGACCTTCTTGTAGACCTCGAACTCCGCCGCAATCTGCGCCGCGAACTGCTCGGGCGTGTTGGCCACGATCAGCGAGCCGGTGTCCTCGATGCGCTTCTTGACGTCGGGGATCTCGAGCGCCTTCTTGACCCCGTCGTGCACCTTGTCGACGATGTCGCGCGGCAGGCTCTTGGGGCCGTGGATGCCGTAATAGGCCAGGCGGTTGACGGCCTCCAGGCCGACTTCCTTGAAGGTCGGCACATTCGGCAGCGCCGCCAGGCGCTGCGGTGCGGCGACGACGATGGGAATGAGGCGGCCGTCCTTGATGAAGGGCAAGGCCGACGGCAGGTTGTCGAAGATCATCGGCACCTGGCCGGCCACCGTGTCGTTCAACGCCGGGCCGGCACCGCGGTAGGGGATGTGCAGCACGAAGACGCCGGCCAGCGTCTTGTAGAGCTCCATCTGCAAGTGGCCGATGCCGCCGGTGCCCGATGTCGCGTAGCTGTGCTTGGCCGGGTTCTTCTTGAGTTCAGCGACAAAGCCCTTGTAGTCGCGCGCCGGGAAGCTGGGGTGCACGGCAATGATGTTCGGCGTCGCCGCGACGTTGATGATGGGCGTGAAGTCGGTCAGCGGGTTGTAGGCGATCTTGGGGTTGATGGCCGGGTTGGCCGCCGTCGTCGACACCGTGGCCATGCCCAGCGTGTAGCCATCCGGCGCGGAGCGCACGATTTCCATCGCGCCGACTGTGCCGCCGCCGCCGGCCTTGTTGTCGACCACCATGGTCTGGCCCAGGACGCTAGACATGCGCTCAGCGACGATGCGGGCAATGATGTCCGTCGTGCCGCCTGGTGCGAACGGCACGATCAGGCGGATGGGTTTAGCGGGGTAGCCCTGCGCCCAGGCCGGATGCCCGAAGGGGCCGAGGCTGGCGAGTGCGGCGGCTTGGAGGACGGAACGGCGTTGCATGAAGTCGGTCTCCTTGGTTTGATGGGGCGATGCTAGTTCAGGACGGCTGACCCAGCAGGCCGGCACGCAACCGGGCATCGCTGTTGCTGTCGCCAAGGAAGACCTTCAGGAAGGCCGTGTAGAAGTCCTGGCCCTCGATGGGCTTGCCCCAGACCTTGCCATTGACCGACAGGACGGTGCCACCCTGGGTGGGCAGATAGTCGATGTGCAACAGGTCGCCCTTCTTCACGCGGCCTACGTCGGCGATGGCCGTGTTGAACTGCTTCAGACGCTCGGCAACCGCCGCCTTCTCGGCCTCGGTGGAGTTGCGATTCACCCCCTTGCCGATGGCCTTGACGAATTCCTGCGTCGACACGTCCTTCACGAGCGGAATGACGATGCGCATCTCCAGCCGCTTGGGGCCGGCCTCGGCGTAGATGGCGTCGGGCGCCGCCGCCTTTTGTGGCAGGTAAAGGGCCGCGAGATAGAGCGGGTAGATGGCCACCTGGCGCTTGCCGGTACCGTTCAACACCAGGGTGCTGCCGCCGAGCTGCAGCGTGTCGGGAAAGTCCTGGTTTTCATAGCGGACAGCGCGGGCGGGCATGGATGCGGCTGCGGCCAGGGCGAGAACGGCCGCACGGCGGCGGATGGACAAAGTCATTCACGGGCTCCAACGGTCAGCGGGCCGGACGATAACGCGGCAGGCGACTCCGGCGCGGACAAGGCCCAGGCGATGTGCTCGGTCACCACTTCGTCGGCGCCGTGCCCTGCTTGCTGCAACGCGCCGCGCAGAGTCGAGTCGTCGCGGACCCGCAAGGCATTGCCCGCCGCCACCGCCAGATTGCGCTGCCAGCGGGCGAAACCGATGCGGCGGATGGCCGAGCCTTCCGTGCGGCGCAGGAATTCGCTTTCGCCCCATCCAAGCAGCGTGGCAATTGGCTCGCCCGCCATGCCTGGGCGCACGTCGAAGTCGGCCAGCACGGCGGGCTGCGCGAACTTGTTCCATGGGCAGGCCAGTTGGCAGTCATCGCAGCCATAGACGCGATTGCCCAGCAAAGGGCGCAGTTCGACGGGTATCGGCCCATCGTGTTCGATGGTCAGGTAAGAGATGCAACGCCGGGCGTCGATGCGGTAGGGTGCGGTGATCGCGGCAGTCGGGCAGACATCGATGCAGGCCCGGCATTCGCCGCAATGCGCGCTGACGGCTTCGGTCAACGGCAGGGCCAGATCGATGAAGAGCTCGCCCAGGAAGAACATCGAGCCGGCCTCGCGGTGCAGCGTCAAGGTGTGCTTGCCACGCCAGCCCAGGCCCGAGCGCGCGGCCAGTTCGACCTCCAGCACCGGCGCCGAGTCGGTGAAGACGCGATAGCCCAGCGGGCCGACTTCGGCCTCCAGCTTCTCGGCGAGCTTCTGCAGCCGCTGGCGCAGCACCTTGTGATAGTCCCGGCCGCGGGCATAGATCGAGATCTGCGCTTGCTCCGGCTGGGCCAAGCCAGCCCATTCGACGGCCTGCCAGCCCGGCTCGGTGGCCTGGGGCAGATAGTCCATGCGCGCCGTGATGACGCGCAGCGTGCCCGGCACCAGCTCGGCCGGGCGCGCACGCTTCATGCCGTGGCTGGCCATGTAGTGCATGCGGCCATGGTGGCCGGCGTCCAGCCAGGCCTGCAGGCCCGGCTCGGCGCTGCTGAGGTCCACGTCGGCCACGGCGATCTGTGAGAATCCCAGCTCATGCGCCCAGCCGCGCAAACGGATCAACAGCGCGGCGGCATCGACAGTGGACGGGACTTCTTGCATTTGGCACCGATTTTAGAAACCGATCTGCTGTGGCCCGACGAGGCCGCGGCCCAGGCCACCGCCGGACGCCTCGCGGCGGTACTGCTGCCCTCCCCCAACGCGCTGATCGAGCTGCACGGCTCGCTCGGCGCCGGCAAGACGACCTTCGTGCGCCTGTTGCTGCGCGCGCTGGGCGTGCAAGGCCGCATCAAGAGCCCGAGCTATGCGGTCATGGAAAGCTATGAGCTGCCTGAATCCGCGGGAGGCAACACTGCCAGCCACTTCGACTTCTACCGCTTCGGCGACCCGCGCGAGTGGGAAGACGCTGGCTTTCGCGACGTCTTCGCTGCACCCGGCCTCAAGCTCTGTGAATGGCCCGAGAAGGCGGCCGGCCAGCTGCCCGCGGCTGATCTGCAGCTCTTCATCGAGCTGATGCCCGACGACAGTCGAAGCGTGCGCGCGGTTGGCGACGCGCGCCTCGTGGGAGCCCTGGCATGAAGCGCCGCGAAACCTTGGGGCTGCTCGCTTTGCTGCTGAAGGCGCCCGACACGCTGGCGGCGGGCAGCCAGGCCAGCATCGTCGCCGTGCGCGTCTGGCCGGCGCAGGAGTACACCCGCGTCACCATCGAGTCCGACCGGCCGCTGACGGTCAAGCATTTCCTGGTCGACTCGCCGCACCGCCTCGTCATCGACATCGACGGCCTGGAGCTGAGCCCGGGGCTGCGCGAGCTGATCGGCAAGGTCAAGGCCGACGACCCCTACATCACCGGCGTGCGCGTCGGCCAGAACACGCCCACCGTCGTGCGCATCGTGCTGGACCTGCGCCAGCCCGCGGCACCACAGATCTTCACGCTGGCGCCGGTGGCCGCCTACAAGAACCGTCTCGTCTTCGACCTCCACCCCAAGTTCGAGGCCGACCCGCTGCTGGCCTTGGCGCAGGAGCGCGACAAGAAGCCGTCTGCCGCTGCGACGCCCTCCCCGGCCCAGCGCGCCGAGGCTGCGGCCAGCGCCGTCAACGACGCCCTCGGTGACCTCATCCAGAAGATCGAGCGTCCGCCAGCGCCGGCAGCCTCGGCATCCCTGGCGCCGCCCGCGCAAGCCGCGTCCAAACCCGCACCAGTGCCCGCCCCTGCCGTCGAGCCCAAGATCGACCGCCTCATCATCATTGCGCTGGACCCCGGCCACGGCGGCGAAGACCCCGGCGCCGTCGGCCCCTCAGGCCTGCGTGAGAAGGATGTCGTCCTGGCGGTCGGCCTCAAGCTGCGTAAGCGGCTCCAGACCAATCCGAACATCCGCGTGCTGATGACACGCGACGCCGACTTCTTTGTGCCGCTGCAGGACCGCGTGCACAAGGCGCGCCGCGTGCAGGCCGACCTGTTCGTGTCCATCCATGCCGACGCCTTCTTGACGCCGCAGGCGCGCGGTGCCTCGGTGTTCGTGCTCAGCGACGGTGCCGCGACGAGTGCCGCCGCACGCTGGATGGCCAACCGCGAGAACGCGGCCGACATGGTCGGCGGCGTCAACGTCGGTGCGGCCACTAAGGACGCCAACGTGCTTCGCGCCCTGCTCGACATGAGCACCACGGCGCAGATCAAGGACAGCCTCAAGCTCGGCGGCGAGGTGCTGGGCCAGATCGGCAAGATCGGCAAGCTGCACAAGGCCAAGGTCGAGCAGGCGGGTTTCGCGGTGCTGAAGGCGCCGGACATCCCCAGCATCCTGGTCGAGACGGCGTTCATCTCCAACCCGGAGGAAGAGAAGAAGCTGCGCGATCCGGACTATCAGGACGAACTGGTGGATGCGTTGGCCTCGGGCATCGCGAGGTACTTTGCGAAGAATCCGCCGATGGCAAGGAAGCGGAGCACGACGTTGTAGTCGTGCTTGCTTTTGCGAAGATCGCGTCTGCTCGTTGCATTGCCGGGAGTCCGTCCCGGCGGCCGGGTAACTTTCTTCTGCGGGGCCAGAAGAAAGTCACCAAAGAAGAGGCCCTGAACCGCACACGAGCGCGACGCCGCCATCAGCGGCGCGCGAAAACAGCCACCGGCATTGCGACAAAAAGCGARCCGCTGCGCTCTCGCACACGACTTGTGACGAGCCCGACGCATCGCACGAGCACCCCGTTCGACGCGCGGCTGCACGCCGGGCTCATCAAAACAGCCCAATGCAGCGTCGCTCGGGCGACGCGGCTGTTCGGTATTTCCTGATGAGCCCGGCGTGCAGCCGGCGTCAACTGGCATGATGGTCCGATCGCTGGCGCTCTTCACAAGTCGTGTGCGAGAGCGCAGCGGTTCGCTTGTAGGCCCGGCGCTGCTTCGAGCTTGCGAGCGCCTCATCCCACTCGAGTGCGGATTGCATTGAGCGCTCCTCTTTTGGTGACTTTTCTCTGGCGCGTCAGAGAAAAGTTACCCGCCCTCGCGGGGCGGATTCCCGCGGCACTGCACGCGAGTCATAAGGACAACGGCAAAAGCAACCCAACCAATCAGCAGCATTTACCAACCCGTGCCGAATACCTCGCCGCCTGCCTCTCCCTGAAGAACTCCTCATAGCTCATCGCAGCCCGATCCGGATGCGTGGCCTGGTGGTGGGCGAGATAGCTGCCGTAGTCCGGCACGCCCACCATCAGGCGCAGGCTCTGCGTCAGATACCGGCCCGCCTGGGCCAGTTCACGAAGCTCAAGCACGTTGCCCCGCCGGCAGCAGCACGAAGGCCGTCTCCTGCGCTGTCGCCCGACCACTGCGGCGCGCAGCCAGCACGGCCTTGACGCTGTAGATCAGCACGCTGATGACGACGCCCATGAACAGCGCACACAGCGCCGCGTCCAGCCTGTCGTTGAACACCACCCGCGACATCGCGTCCAGCGTCTTGGCCGGCGCCAGCACCTTGCCCTCGGCAATCGCCGCAGCGTATTTGTCGGCATGAGCCAGGAAGCCGAGCTTGGGGTCGGCCGCGAAGATCTTCAGCCAGCCGGCCGTCATCGTGCACACCAGCAGCCAGGCGGCCGGGACCGCCGTGACCCAGGCGTAGCGGTCCTTCTTCATCTTGAAGATGACGACCGTGCCCAGCAGCAGCGCGACGGCGGCCAGCATCTGGTTGGCGATGCCGAACAGCGGCCACAGCGTGTTGATGCCGCCCAGCGGATCGACGACACCCTGGTAGAGGAAGTAGCCCCAGGCCGCCACGCACAGGCCGGTGGCGACGAAATTGGCCACCCAGCTCTCGGTGCGCTTGAGCGACGGCACAAAGCTGCCCAGCAGATCCTGCAGCATGAAACGCCCGGCGCGCGTGCCGGCGTCCACGGCGGTCAGGATGAAGAGAGCCTCGAACAGGATGGCGAAGTGATACCAGAAGGCCATCAGCGCCTTGCCGCCCACCACCTGGTGCAGGATCTCGGCCATGCCCACGGCCAGCGTCGGCGCGCCGCCGGCACGGGCCAGGATGGTCTTCTCGCCGACATCGGCCGCGGCCTGGGTCAGCATCTCGGGCGTGACGACGAAGCCCCAGGTCGACAACGTCTGCGCGACCGTGGCGGCGTCCTTGCCGACGACCGCGGCCGGGCTGTTCATCGCGAAGTAGACGCCCGGCTCGATGCAGGAGGCCGCGACCAGCGCCATCACGGCGACGAAGCTCTCGGCCAGCATGCCGCCGTAGCCGATGTAGCGGGCGTGGGCCTCGTTCTCCAGCAGCTTTGGGCTGGTGCCCGACGAGATCAGCGCATGGAAGCCCGACACCGCACCGCAGGCGATGGTGATGAACAGGAAGGGGAACAGGCTGCCAGCCCAGACCGGCCCGCCACCCGACGCGAACTGCGTCAGCGCCGGCATCTTCAGCGGCGGCGCGACGATGACGATGCCGATGGCCAGCGCGATGATGGTGCCGATCTTCAGGAAGGTGCTGAGGTAGTCGCGCGGCGCCAGCAGCAGCCAGACCGGGATGCAGGCAGCGACGAAGCCGTAGCCGATCAGCAAGCCGACCAGCGTCGTCGGTTGCAGCGTGAAGATGGGCGCGAGCGTCGGGCTCTCGCTGACCGCCTGGCCGCCGAAGATGGCGCCCATCAGCAGCACGAAGCCGATGACCGACACCTCGCCGATGCGGCCCGGGCGGATGAAGCGCAGGTAGACGCCCATGAACAGCGCCACCGGAATCGTCGCCGCCACCGTGAACAGGCCCCAGGGCGAATCCGCCAGGGCCTTGACGACGATCAGCGCCAGCACCGCCAGGATGATGATCATGATCATGAAGGCGCCGAACAACGCGATCAGGCCCGGCACCGTGCCCATCTCCTGCTTGACGAGGTCGCCGAGCGACCGGCCATCACGGCGCGTGGAAATGAAAAGAACGATGAAGTCCTGCACTGCGCCGGCGAAGACGACGCCGGCCAGGATCCACAGCAGGCCGGGCAGATAGCCCATCTGCGCCGCCAGCACGGGGCCGACCAGCGGGCCTGCACCGGCAATCGCCGCGAAGTGGTGGCCGTAGAGCACGTGCTTGTTGGTGGGCACGTAGTCCAGCCCGTCGTTGTACTTCCAGGCCGGCGTCTGGCGCTTGGAGTCCAGTTCCAGCACCTTGTTCGCGATGAACAGGCTGTAGTAGCGGTAGGCGATGAGGTAGGTGCACAGGGCGGCAGCCACGACCCACAGTGCGCTGATCGTCTCGCCGCGGCTCAGGGCCACGGTGGCGAGGGATGCGGCACCCAGGATCGCAACGCCCGCCCACGCAAGGTGGCGGCGCAGATTCATGAGGTTTGTCTCCGTTGCGGTGCACTCCTCGAAGCGGGGCGCGACCGTGATGGAAGTCTCGGCAAACAGGCGCTCCGCGGCATCGGTCAAGCCACGCAGGCCTGGCGCGCGGCAATACCTAAGGGTCAACCCCGAAACACCCTCTTACGCAACGGCGCAGGACGGCGTCAACGTCGGGCGGGGCCTGGCGTTGTTCGAGCACGGCCAGCATCTTGTTCGGCCCTGTAGGAGTTCCGCCATGCTTCGTCCCCTCATCGCCGCTTTTGCCGCCACCGCCGCCCTGCTGGGCGCCGCTTCTGCCCAGGCGGGCACACACTGGTCCATCGGCGTCAGCCTGCCGGCCGCGGGTGTCGTCGTGTCGAACGGCGGCTACTACGCACCTGCACCCGCTCCGGTCTATTACGAGCCTGCACCGGTCTACTACGAGCCGGCACCCGTCGTGCGCTATGCGCCGGCGCGCCGCTATGTCGAGCGCGACGTCTACTACGCGCCGGCCCCGCGGGTGGTTTATGCCCCGTCCTACCGCGAGCGTCGCTGGGAAGGTCGCGACGACCGTTGGGACCATGGTCGCCACGAGCGCAACGACCGCTGGAGCCACGACCGGGACGACTCCGGCCCGCGCCGCGGGCACTGAGCCCGCGCCCGTCAGCGCCGCGCCATCTCGCCGCGGATCTCGGTCTGCAGCAGTTGCAGGTCGGGCAGGTCGAAGGGCTTGAGCAGCGCCCGCACATGGGGGCCGAAGTCCGACAGGTCCGAGCCCATCTCATAGCCCGACGAGAACACCACCCACGTGTCCGGCGCGTGGCGCAGGATGGCCCGGGCGAGGTCGATGCCTGACATCCCCGGCAGGCTGACGTCGGTCATGACGAGGTCGAACTTGTCGGGCGCATAGGCCGCCAGCGCTTCCTCTGCTGTCGCGCAGCTTTCGGGCTGCATCCCCACCTCCTCCAGCAAATAGGCGATCTGTTCACGCAGATCGGCGTTGTCCTCCACGAACAGCACCCGCAAGGCCGGCGCCTGCGTGGGCCGGGCAGCACTGAGCTCGGCCACGGCGCGGGCCAGCAGATGCGGGGACACTGCCTTGGGCACGCAGCGCTGGAAGCCTGCCTCGAGCGCGGCCTCGCGGTCGGTCGCGCGCACATAGGCCGTGACGGCCGCTGCGGGCAGCACGTCCGGGCCCAGTTCCATGGCCTGGCGCACATGTCGGATCAGGTCATAGCCCCCCATGCCGGGCATGCCGAGATCGCTCAGCAGCACATCGAAGCGCTGCTGCTGCAGCAAGGCTATTGCCGCCTCCGCCGACTCGGCCGTGACAACATCAGCGCCGCGCTCGGACAGCAGGCGGGCATGGGCCTCGAGCACGTCGGGGTGGTCATCGACGAGCAGCACCCGCACGCCAGAGATCAAGGGCTCGACACCGCCCGCCTCGGTTTCAACACCCGCCACGTTCGACTGGCCGGCGCGCGGCAGGCGCAGGCTGAACACAGAGCCCTGGCCGCGGCCCGCACTGTGGGCTGCCACCTCGCCGCCGTGCAGCTCGACGAGGTTCTTGACGATGGACAAGCCCAGCCCCAGGCCGCCATGCACGCTGGAGGCGGTGCCGTCGGCCTGGGTGAAGCGGTCGAAGAGCTGCGGCAGGAATTCAGGGTCGACGCCCTGGCCGGTGTCGCTGACCGCGACCTCGACGATGGGGCCGTTCAGCTTCGTCGACAGCGTGATGCTGCCGCCCGTGGGGGTGAACTTCATCGCGTTGGTGATCAGGTTCATGACGATCTGCGTGAGCCGGCGCGCGTCGCCAAAGACCTCGGCGGCCTCGGGCGCCAGCTGCAGCACGATCTCGAGCTGGCGGGACTGGGCTGTCGGGCGGGCCGTGTCGGCCGCGCCCGCAACGATGCCGTTCAGGTCTACCCGCTCGACATTCATCAGCTGCTTGCCGGCGACGATGCGGCTCATCTCCAGCAGGTCGTCGACCAGGACGGCCTGGGCCTGGGCATTGCGCGCGATGGCCTGGATGCCCCGCTGCAGCATACCGGGCTGCACGCCCGGGTGGGTGAGCACGTTGACCCAGCCGAGGATGGCCGCCAGCGGCGTGCGCAGTTCGTGGCTGATCGCGGCGACGAACTCCTCCTTGGCGCGCGCGGCCTGGTCGGCGGCGCCGCGCGCGGCCTGCTCGGCGGACAGCAACTGATCGCGGCGCAGCTGCAGCTCGCGGCGGTCGGTGATGTCGTGGAAGTAGACGGACAGGCCGTCGTGCGAGGGATAGCAATGGCATTCCAGCCAGCGCTCCGGGGCGCCCGGTGCCATGGCCTCGAAGGACACGGCCTGACCGCCCTTGGACCGGGCCTTGTCGAAGCCGGCCTCGAACTCGCCGGCGCCAAAGACCTCGCCACTGCGCCGCCCGGTCAGCTCGTCGGCCCCACGGCCGAGCAGCCGGGCGCCCTGCTCGTTGACGTAGCCGATGCGCCCGTCATGCTCGATGAGCAGCAGGCCATCGGTGATGCTGCTCATCATGGCCCGCAAGCGGCGGTCGGCCACATGGAAGGCCTCGGTCCGCTCGGTGACGCGCCGCTCCAGCGTCTCGTTGAGATCGCGCAAGCGCTCCTCGGCGCGGCGCCTTTCTTCCACCTCGGCCTGCAGGGCCAGGTTGGCGCGCTGCAGCTGGCGGGTCTTGCGGTCCAGTTCGGCAAAGACGGCCACCTTGGAACGCAGCACCGCCGGGTTCACGGGCTTGTGCAGGTAGTCGACGGCGCCTGAGCCATAGCCCTGCAGGCGGTACTGGTCCTGATCGAAATAGGCAGTCAGGAAGATGATGGGCAGGTGGGCATTGCGCTTGCGCTCCTTGATCATCTGCGCCAGCTCGATGCCGTTCATGTCGGGCAGCTGGATGTCCAGCACCATGACGGCGAACTCCTGGCCCATCAGCGCGAGCAGGGCCTGGTCGGCCGACAGCGCCCGCACGATGCGGTAGCCCGGGTCCGCCAGCACGCTCTCCAGCACCAGCAGGTTGGCCGGTTCGTCGTCGACGATCAGGATGTTGGTCAGCTCTTCAGCGCCCGCCACCTGCTCCACGACGTCGATCGTTGTCGGCATCGTCATCACCGGTACAGCCACACGCGCATCAGCGACAGCAGCTGGGCCGTGTTGACGGGTTTGGAGATGTAGTCGCTGGCGCCCGCCTCCAGGCATTTCTCGCGGTCACCCTTCATGGCCTTGGCGGTCAGGGCCAGGATGGGCAGGTTGCGGAACTCTGCGTGGGAGCGGATCTCGCGCATGGTCTCGTAGCCATCCATSTCCGGCATCATGATGTCCATCAGYACCAGGTCGAGATCGGGCGTGTGCTGGATGATCTCGACGGCGGCCCGGCCGCTGGTGGCGGTCAGTACCTGCATCTCCTGATTCTCCAGCAACGTCGTCAGCGCAAAGATGTTGCGGGCGTCGTCGTCCACCACCAGCACGCGTCGGCCATGCAGCATCTCGGCGGCGCCGTGCAGCTTGTGCAGGATCTCCTGCTTGCCCTGCGGCAGCTCGGTGACGACGCGGTGCAGGAAGAGGGCCGTCTCGTCGAGCAGGCGTTCGGGGCTCTGCACATCCTTGAGCACCACGCTCTTGGCCAGCGCACGCAGCTGCTTCTGCTCGGCGCTCGTCAGATCCTTGCCGGTGAAGACGACGACCGGCACGGCCGCCAGGGAAGGGTCGGCATGCAGTTGCTCCAGCAGGCCGAAACCGCTGACGTCGGGCAAGCGCAGATCCAGCACGATGCAGTCGAAGGTCTGCTCACGCAGCATCTGCAACGCCGCCGCGCCGGTGCCGACGGCCTGCAGCTCGATGTCGTCATGGCCGAGCAGCTCGACGATGGCCTGGCGCTCGATGTCGTTGTCCTCGATGACGAGCAGCCGCTTGGTGCGCGGCACCGTGAAGTCGCGGATGCGGTCCAACGCAGCCTCCATCTCTTCGCTGGTGGATGACTTCACCACATAGCTGAAGGCGCCGTGCGCCAGGCCGTGGTTGCGGTCCTCCTCGGCGACGCTGAAGATCTGCACCGGGATGTGGCGGGTCAGCGGGTCGAGCTTGAGCTGGTTGAGCACCGTCCAGCCCAGCATGTCGGGCAGGAAGATGTCCAGCGACACGGCAGTCGGCTTGAAGCGCCGCGCCAGCTCCAGGCCCAGGCTGCCCTTGAGCGCCACCAGGCCCTTGAAGCCGCGGTCCCGCGCCAGGCCCAGCACGATGCGGGCGAAGTGAGGGTCGTCCTCGATGATGAGCAGGACCGAGTCGCCTTCCTCGATGTTCTCGCGGTCGTCGGGCACCTGCGTTTCGCGCACCAGCGGCAGGTTGTTGCGCGCCGGGGCCATCGGGCGGCTGTGCGCGGGCAGGGGCGCCATGCTGGCGCTGTCCGCGCCGGCGAAGTGCAAGGGCAGGAACAGCGTGAAGGTGCTGCCATGGCCATGCACGCTGGTCAGGCGAATTTCGCCGCCGAGCAGGGCCGCCAGCTCACGGCTGATGGCCAGGCCCAGGCCGGTGCCGCCGTATTTGCGCGACGTGCCGGCGTCAGCCTGCTGGAAGGCTTCGAAGATCAGGCGCTGCTTCTCAGGCGCCACGCCAATGCCGGTGTCCTCGACGGCAAAGGCCAGCACATGCTGGGCCTTGCTCAGCACCGGATGCTCCGTGCTCCAGCCCTCGTTGGCCAGACTGACACGCAGCTCCACATGGCCGTGCGCCGTGAACTTCACCGCGTTGGACAGCAGGTTCTTCAGGATCTGCTGCAGCCGCTTGGCATCGCTTTCCATGCTGCGCGGCAGGTCGTCGGCGAACGTCAGGCGCAGCGRCAGGCTCTTGGCCTCGGCCACATGGCGGAAATTGCGGTCGATGCTGTCGCGCAGTGACACGAACGAGATGTCCTCGATCTCCACCGTGACGGTGCCCGACTCGATCTTGGACAGGTCCAGGATGTCGTTGATGAGGTGCAGCAGGTCGGAGCCGGACGAGTTGATGTTGCGCGAGAACTCGACCTGCTTGCCTGAAAGGTTGCCGTCGTTGTTGCTGGCCAGCTGCTGGCTCAGGATCAGGATGGAGTTCAGCGGCGTGCGCAGCTCGTGCGACATGTTGGCCAGGAACTCGGACTTGTACTTGGACGTCAGCGCGAGCTCGGCAGCCTTGTCCTCCAGCGCGTGGCGGGCCTGCTCGACCTCGGCGTTCTTGCGCTCCACTTCCTCGTTCTGCTCGGCCAGCAGGCGGGCCTTGGTGCCGAGCTGCTCATTGGTCTCCTGCAGCTCGCTCTGGCGCGACTGCAGCTCCACCGTCAGCTGCTGCGACTGCGACAGCAGGGACTCGGTGCGCATCGTCGCCTCGATGGTGTTGAACACCGCGCCGATGCTCTGCGTCAGCAGTTCCAGGAAGGCCAGCGAAGCGCTGCTGAAGGGCTGCAACGTGGCCAGCTCGATGACGGCCTTGGTCTGGCCCTCGAACAGCACCGGCAGCACGATGACGCTGACGCGCGGCGCGTAGCCGAGGCTGGACGAGATGGCAACGAAGTCCGACGCGATGTCGGCCAGCAGAGTGCTGCGCTTCTCCAGCGCGCACTGGCCGACCAGGCCTTCGCCCATCTCGATGGTGGGCGCCAGCCGCACGGTGCCGGATTGGGCGTAGCTCGCCAGCAGGCGCAGCTGCTGGCGGTTGTCGGCCTCGGCGCCGGCCACGTGATAGATGGTGCCCTGGTGCGCCTGCACCAGCGGTGCCAGCTCGGTCAGCAGCATCTGGCTGACGGTCTGCAGCTCGCGCTGGCCCTGCAGCATGCCGGTGAACTTGGCCAGGTTGGTCTTCAGCCAGTCCTGCTCGCGGTTGCGCTCGGTGGTCTCGCGCAGGTTGGAAATCATCGTGTTGATGTTGTCCTTGAGCTCGGACACCTCGCCCTTGGCCTCGACCTGGATGGCGCGCGTCAGGTCGCCCTTGGTCACGGCCGTGGCCACCTCGGCAATCGCGCGCACCTGTGTCGTCAGGTTGGCGGCCAGCAGGTTGACGTTGCCGGTCAGGTCCTTCCAGGTGCCGGATGCACCCGGCACATGCGCCTGGCCACCCAGGCGCCCGTCCACGCCCACCTCGCGCGCCACGTTGGTCACCTGCTCGGCGAAGGTGGCCAGCGTGTCGGTCATGTTGTTGATGGTGTCGGCCAGCGCCGCCACCTCGCCCTTGGCCTGCACCGTCAGGCGCTGGGTCAGGTTGCCGTTGGCCACGGCCGTCACGACCTTGACGATGCCGCGCACCTGCTCGGTCAGGTTGGAAGCCATGAAGTTGACGTTGTCGGTCAGGTCCTTCCAGGTGCCGCCCACGCCGGCCACCTTGGCCTGGCCGCCGAGCTTGCCCTCGGTGCCCACCTCGCGGGCCACGCGCGTGACCTCGCCGGCAAAGGCGTTGAGCTGGTCGACCATGGTGTTGATGGTGTTCTTCAGCTCCAGGATTTCGCCGCTGACGTCCACCGTGATCTTGCGGTTCAGGTCGCCGCGGGCCACGGCCGTCGTCACCTCGGCGATGTTACGCACCTGAGCGGTCAGGTTGGCGCCCATGGTGTTGACCGAGTCGGTCAGGTCCTTCCAGGTGCCGGCCACGCCGGGCACGACGGCCTGCACGCCCAGACGCCCTTCGGTGCCCACCTCACGGGCCACTCGAGTCACTTCCGACGCGAAGGAGCGCAGCTGTTCCACCATCGTGTTGATGGTTTCCTTCAGCTGCAAGATCTCGCCGCGCACGTCCACGGTGATCTTCTTGGACAGGTCGCCGTTGGCCACCGCAATGGTCACGTCGGCGATGTTGCGCACTTGGCCGGTCAGGTTGGACGCCATCGAGTTGACGTTGTCCGTCAAGTCCTTCCACGTGCCGGCCACGCCGGGCACCTGCGCCTGGCCGCCGAGCTTGCCTTCGGTACCGACCTCGCGCGCCACGCGGCTCACTTCCGACGCGAAGGCGCCGAGCTGTTCGACCATGGTGTTCATGGTTTCCTTCAACTGCAGGATCTCGCCTTTCACGTCCACGGTGATCTTGCGGTTCAGGTCGCCGCGGGCGATGGCGGTGGCCACGYCGGCGATGTTGCGCACCTGGCCCGTCAGGTTGGACGCCATCGAGTTGACGTTGTCGGTCAGGTCCTTCCAGACCCCCGCCACGCCAGGCACCGCAGCCTGGCCACCGAGCTTGCCCTCGGTACCCACTTCGCGCGCCACACGCGTCACTTCGGACGCAAAGGCGCGCAGCTGATCCACCATGGTGTTGATGGTTTCCTTCAGCTGCAGGATCTCGCCGCGCACGTCCACCGTGATCTTCTTGGACAGGTCACCGTTGGCCACCGCAATGGTCACGTCGGCGATGTTGCGCACCTGGCCCGTCAGGTTGGAGGCCATCGAGTTGACGTTGTCGGTCAGGTCCTTCCACGTGCCGGCCACGCCGGGCACCTGTGCCTGGCCACCGAGCTTGCCCTCGGTACCCACCTCGCGCGCCACGCGGGTCACTTCACCGGCGAAGGCGTTGAGCTGGTCGACCATGGTGTTGATGGTGTCCTTGAGCTCCAGGATCTCGCCGCGCACGTCCACCGTGATCTTCTTTGACAGGTCGCCATTGGCCACGGCCGTCGTCACCTCGGCGATGTTGCGCACCTGGSCGGTCAGGTTGGACGCCATGAAGTTGACGTTGTCGGTCAAGTCCTTCCAGGTGCCGGCCACGCCGGGCACCTGCGCCTGGCCGCCGAGCTTGCCGTCGGTGCCCACCTCGCGGGCCACGCGGCTCACTTCCGAAGCGAAGCCGTTGAGCTGGTCCACCATGGTGTTCAGCGTGTTCTTCAGCGCCAGGATCTCGCCCTTGACCTCCACGGTGATCTTCTTGGAGAGGTCACCGCTGGCCACGGCCGTCGCCACGTCGGCGATGTTGCGCACCTGGCCCGTCAGGTTGGAGGCCATGAAGTTGACGTTGTCGGTCAGGTCCTTCCAGGTACCTGCCACGCCGGGCACCTGGGCCTGGCCGCCGAGCTTGCCGTCCGTGCCCACCTCGCGCGCCACACGGCTCACTTCCGAGGCGAAGCCGTTGAGCTGGTCCACCATCGTGTTGAGCGTGTTCTTCAGCTCCAGGATCTCGCCCTTCACGTCGACCGTGATCTTCTTGGACAGGTCGCCGCCGGCCACAGCCGTCGCCACGTCGGCGATGTTGCGCACCTGGCCCGTCAGGTTGGACGCCATCGAGTTGACGTTGTCGGTCAAGTCCTTCCACGTACCCGCCACGCCGGGCACCTGGGCCTGGCCACCGAGCTTGCCGTCCGTGCCCACCTCGCGCGCCACACGGCTGACCTCGCCGGCAAAGCCGTTGAGCTGGTCGACCATGGTGTTGATGGTGTTCTTCAGCTCCAGGATTTCGCCGCGCACGTCCACGGTGATCTTCTTGGAGAGGTCACCGTTGGCCACGGCCGTCGTCACGTCGGCGATGTTGCGAACCTGGGCCGTCAGGTTGGTCGCCATCGCGTTGACGGAGTCGGTCAGGTCCTTCCAGATACCGGCCACGCCGCGGCCTTGCGCCTGGCCGCCGAGCTTGCCGTCGGTACCCACCTCACGCGCCACGCGAGTCACTTCGGAGGCAAAGCCGCCGAGCTGGTCGACCATGGTGTTGATGGTGTTCTTCAACTCCAGGATCTCGCCGCGCACGTCCACGGTGATCTTCTTGGACAGATCGCCGTTGGCCACGGCCGTCGTCACCTCGGCAATGTTGCGCACCTGCCCGGTCAGGTTGGAGGCCATGAAGTTGACGTTGTCGGTCAGATCCTTCCACGTGCCGGCCACGCCGGGCACCTGGGCCTGGCCGCCGAGCTTGCCGTCCGTGCCCACCTCACGCGCCACGCGGCTGACCTCGCCGGCAAAACCGTTGAGCTGGTCGACCATCGTGTTCATGGTGTTCTTCAGGGCAAGAATCTCTCCCTTCACCTCCACGGTGATCTTTTTCGACAAGTCGCCGCTGGCCACGGCCGTGGCCACGTCCGCGATGTTGCGCACCTGGTTCGTCAGGTTGGAGGCCATCGAGTTGACGTTGTCGGTCAGGTCCTTCCATGTGCCGGCCACGCCGGGCACCGCGGCCTGGCCGCCGAGCTTGCCCTCGGTGCCCACCTCGCGGGCCACGCGGGTCACTTCGGACGAGAAGCCGTTGAGCTGGTCGACCATCGTGTTGATGGTTTCCTTCAGCTCCAGGATCTCGCCCTTCACGTCCACCGTGATCTTGCGGCTCAAGTCGCCGCGCGCCACGGCCGTCGTCACGTTGGCGATGTTGCGCACCTGGGCCGTCAGATTGGTCGCCATCGCGTTGACCGAGTCGGTCAGGTCCTTCCAGGTGCCGGCCACGCCAGGCACCACCGCTTGGCCGCCCAGGCGCCCATCCGTGCCCACCTCGCGGGCCACGCGGGTCACTTCAGACGCGAACGAGCGCAACTGGTCCACCATGGTGTTGGTGGCTTCCTTGAGCTGAAGGATTTCGCCGCGCACGTCCACGGTGATCTTCTTGGACAGGTCGCCATTGGCCACGCCGATGGTCACCTCGGCGATGTTGCGCACCTGGGCCGTCAGGTTGCCGGCCATCTGGTTGACCGAATCGGTCAGGTCCTTCCAGACGCCCGACACGCCCTTCACCTGGGCCTGGCCGCCGAGCTTGCCCTCGGTGCCCACCTCGCGCGCCACGCGAGTCACTTCACTCGTGAACACCGACAGCTGGTCGATCATGGTGTTGACCAGGCGCGCGGAGCGCAGGAACTCGCCCTTGAGCTCGCGGCCGTCCACCTCCAGCTCCATGGACTGGCTCAGGTCGCCCTTGGCCACCGCGCCGATGGTGCGCGCGATCTCGGCGGTCGGCCGCACCAGGTCGTCCATCAGCGTGTTGATCGATTCGACCTTGGTGGCCCAGCCGCCCAGCGATCCCGGCATCGACATGCGGTGCTTGAGCCGGCCTTCCTTGCCGACCGTGGCGGAGAGCCGCGACACCTCGGAGGCGATGCGCGCCTCCTGGGCGGTGATCTGGTTGAAGGCGGCGGCGATCTGGCCGTCRATGCCGTCCCAGCTGTTGGGCAGGCGGATCGTGAAGTCGCCGTCGCGCAGTGCGGACAACGCCGCCAGGATCTGGCGCGAGCGTGGAGCGCTCAGCTCGGCGCCGCCATTCAACACATCGGCCGTAGCGGCCGGAATGGTCGCCTTGGGGTTGGCGCGCTTTCTGCGAGGTTGCTGCGCGATGTCGACACTCATGGTCCCGCCCGATTCAGAAATTAGGAGTGAGTTTCGCCCGGCGCCGGGTCATTTCAAACCGCTGTGCCAGGTACGAAAAGTGCCCGCTTCTAGCATGGCAATCTAGGGGGATCAAGTCCCTTTTCCGGGCCGCTCTTGCGCGAACGCGCGAGTCATTTCAATCCGGCTTCTCTCGCATGTTCGACCGCATACCGGATCAGCTCCGCCTGCCCGTCCAGCTCCAGCTTGCGCTTGATGCTCTGGCGGTGGGCCTCGACGGTGCGCACCGACAGGTCCAGGTCGCGGGCAATCTGCTTGCTCGACGCGCCTTGCCCCAGCAGGCTGAGGATCTCGCTTTCGCGCGGCGTCAGCACCGGCTTGGGGGCCTGGCCGCGGAATAGCCGGCCTGAGACTGCAGCGCTCAGGAAGGTGCCGCCCGCGGCCACCGCATCGATCGCCGACACGATCTCGGTCGCCGGCGCATCCTTGAGCACGTAGCCGCGGGCACCGGCGGTCAGCGCACGTTGCACGTATTCGGGGTTGTCATACATGCTGAACATCAGCAGCCTGATGGACGGCTGGGCGGCCAGCATCTCGGCGCCCAGCGTGATGCCGTTGCCGTCCTTCAAGCCCACATCCATCAGCACGACGTCGGGCGCCGTGCGCGCCAATTGCTCCAGGGCCTCGGCCCGCCCGCCGGCCTCACCGACGATCTCGAAGCGCGGCACGGCGGCCAGGCGCGCGACCAGGCCCTCACGCACCATCGGGTGGTCATCGACGAGCAGGATACGGATGGGTGTCGGGGTCATGCAGCAGCGCGAGCCAGGTCGGAAGCCGCTAGTTTGACTGTGAGGCGACTGCCCATGCCGGGCGAAGCGAAGAGACTCAGGCGGGCACCGAGGGCGGCCGCCCGTTCGCGCATGCTGCGCAGGCCCAGTCCCCGGTCGGCTGCGGCCTGGGCGGCGTCGGCGTCGAAGCCCTGGCCGTCATCGTTGATTTCCAGCGCCAGGCCACCGTCGCGCTCGAAACGCAGCAGCACGCTCACCGTCGTCGCGTGGGCATGCCGGGCCGCATTGTTCAGCGCTTCCTGGGCAATGCGGAACAGGGCCGTGTTCACGGCCTCGGGCAAGCCCACCTCCTCACCCTCGACCGCCGCCGAGAAATGCGTGCCACCGGCAGCGTCGAACTCGCCCGCCAGATGCTGCAGTGCCGCAGGCAGGCCGAGGGTGTCCAGCAGCGCCGGCCGCAGTGCGTGGGACAGGTGGCGCACCTCGGCCAGCGTGCTGTTCAGGCGCTTCAAGGCCAGCTCCTGCAGCCGCGCAGCGCCCTCGGGTTCGTGCTGGGCGGACTCGATCAGCAGCTTGGTGGCCACCAGCGCCTGGCTGACGCCGTCATGCAGCTCGCGCGCCAGCCGTGCGCGCTCATCCTCCTGGCTCTGCACGACCTGGCGGGCCAGGGCACGCAGCTTGGCCTCGGCGCTGCGGTGCTCGCTCAGGTTCAGGGCCAGCGCACCGGCGCTGATCAGCGCGACGCCGAAGACGGCGACAGCGCCCACCCACAGCATGGTGGCCGTGATGTTCTGGCGCGCGCCGCGCTCCAGTTCGGCCATCGTGGCTTCAATGCCGTCCAGATACAGGCCCGTGCCCAGCATCCAGTTCCACTGCGGCACGGTGACGACATAGCCCAGCTTGGGCGCCAGCAGGCTGCTGGACGGCTTGCGCCACAGGTATTCGACATAGCCGCCGCCGGCCTTGGCCTGATTGATGAGCTGCTGGATGGTGGGCCGGCCCTTGGGGTCGCGCATCTCCCAGAGGTTTTGCCCGATCAGCTCGGGCTGGCGCGAATGCATCAGCACGTGGCCGTCCAGCGAATAGACGAAGAAATAGCCGTCGCGGCCGTAGTCCAGCGAGGACAGGATGGCCAGCGCCCTCTCGGGCCCGCCCGGCTGGCCGAGCAAGGGCTGGATGGTGCTGACCGCCAGGTCGACGTAATGCTTGAGCTCGGTGCGCCGCGCGTCCATATAGCTGGCGCGCACCAGCGCATGCTCGCGCGCCGCCAGCTCGCTTTCCTGCTGGCGCACGGCCAGCGCGATCAGCGCGAGGGAGGCCAGCAGCGGCAGCAGCGCCAGCAGGAACAGGCGGCCCCGCAGGGACAGGGCCGCCCAGGCTTTCATCAGCGGCCCAAGGTTGCGGCGCTCGGCGCCGCCTTGCGCTGGATCGGCTTCCAAGCCTCCAGGCGCTTCAGCACATCGGCAATCGCCGCATCCAGCTGCGTGTCATCGCCACGGTTGACGGCCGCCGGGTCGAGCTCGACGTCGATGTCTGGCGACACGCCCTCGTTCTCGATGCGCCATTCGCCATCCGGTGTGTAGAAACGAAAGAAGGGCACGGTCAGGAAGCCGCCATCGGCCAGCGGCGGGTTGGCCGAGATGCCGATCAGGCCGCCCCAGGTGCGCTTGCCGATCAGCGGCCCCAGGCCCACGCGCTTGAAGGCATAGGGCATGAAGTCGCCACCCGAACCGGCGTCCTGGTCGATCAGCATGGCCTTGGGGCCGTAGATGGCACCGCCCGGCGTGTCGAAGACCAGGCCGTCACGGTCCTTCCAGCTGCCCAGGTAAGGCCGCGACAACAGCTCCGTCACGTAGTTCGCCGCTTGCCCACCGCCATTGCGGCGGTCGTCGACGATCAGCGCCTGCTTGTCGATCTGCGCGAAAAACATGCGGTTGAAGTGCTCGAAGCCCTGGCCCGCAGTGTCGGGCATGTAGACGTAGGCGATCTTGCCGCCGCTCTTTTGCTCCACCTTCCTGCGGTTGCCGTCAATCCAGGCCCAGCGGCGCAGCAGGCTCTCGTTGGCAATGGGCTCGACGGTGATCTCGCGGCGACCCTTGCCGGCGGCGTCCCGAGCGATGGCAATGACGACCTGCTTGCCGACGGTGTTTTCCAGCAGCGAATAGATGTTGGTCGGCTCCATCAGCTCATGGCCGTTGATGGCGAGGATGAAGTCCCCTTCCTTCACACCCAGGCCGGCCACCGTCAGCGGCGAGCGCAGATTGGGGCTGAGGCGGTCGCCGGCGTAGAGCCTGGCGACCTTGTAGCGACCTTGCTCGACGACGAAGTCCGCGCCCAGCAGGCCGACGGCGACGGGCGCCTCCTGATGCACGTCACCACCGCCGGCACGGTTGTGGCCGACCTGCAACTCGCCGATCATCTGCACGAGCAGGTCGTTCAGGTCCTCGCGGCGCTGCACATGGGCCAGTTGCGGCAGATAGCGGTCATAGACGGCCTGCCAGTTCAACCCATGCATGGCGGGGTCGTAGAAGAACTCCCTCTCCATCCACCAGGCCTCGTCGAAGATCTGCTTCCACTCGGCCCTGGGGTCGATGCGGGCACGCAGGCCCGACAGGTCCAGCGGCTTGCTGTCGCCCTTGTCATTGGCATCGCCCACCTCCAGCTTGCCGCCGGCCACGGTCAGCAGCAGCTTCTTGTGGTCTTCGCTCAGCGAGAACTCGGCAATGCCGGTGCGCAGCAGTTTGGGCTTGCGCTCCTCGAAGTCGAAGCGCCACAGCTCGGCCGTCGCGCGACGCTCGGCCTGCGGCGGCTCGTTGCTGGCGCCGGGTTGCGGGCGCTGCAGATAGAAGAGCGCGCCGTCCGAGGCGACTGCCAGGTTGTCGTAATTGCGCTCGGCCACCGGCAGGGCCACGACGCGATCGGCCAGGCCATCGAGGTCGACCTTGATCGGCTTGACCGGCTCGGCCTTGGGCTTCTCGTCCTTCTTGGCGTCAGCCTTCTTGTCGTCCTTTTTGTCGTCCTTCTTTTCTTCCTTTTTGTCGTCCTTGCTCTCGTCCTTCTTGTCGTCCTTCTTGCCATCCTCGTCACCCGCCTTGGGCGCCAGCGGCGACTTGCCGTCGGCCGCGAGCACCACGGCGTAGAGGCCGGCACGGCGCGGGCGCTCCTGCGTGGACAGGTCCAGGCCGACCTGGCTCGGGCCGGAGTTGATGGACGCCGTGAAATACAGGTAGTCGCCCTTGGCCGAGAAGGTCGGGTTGCCGGCATGGGCCAGGCCGTCGGTGACGGCATGGTTGCGGCCGGTCGCCAGCTCGTGCAGCACGATGCGGCTGAAATAGTTCTCGCCCGAGGTCGTGTAGGCCAGCCAGCGGCTGTCCGGCGAGAAGGACACGGCATAGCCGTCGGCGCCGAAGCGGCGCACGTCGGTGGCGACCCTGACGAGCTGGCCGCGCTGCGGGCCGGGCACCAGGCTCAGCCGATAGAGGTTGAGGTGGTTGTCCTGCAGCACGAACTGATTGCCGTCAGGGGACCAGTCCATCAGCGCGAAATAACCCTCCTTGGGCAGCAGGAAACGCTCCTTCGCACCCAGGCCGGTCTGGTTCTGCAACACCAGCTCATGGCGCATGCCCGGGGCGTCGGACAGATAAGCCACGCGCTGGCCGTCGGCGCTCCACAGCGCGTCCTTCTCGCGCACGCCGGCGGTCTCGGTCAGGTTGCGCACGCTGCCGTCCTTGACCGGCACCGTGAATACCTCGCCGCGGGCGCTGACGACAGCGCGCTTGCCGGTGCTGGACAGCTGAGCATGGGTCAGCGTCTTGCCAGCATCCTTCCACTGCGGCCGCGCCTGGGGCGCGATGCTGGTGAGCTGGATGTCGAGCACACGCGGCGTGCCGCCTGCCAGTTCAATCTGCTTGATGCGGCCACCGGACTCGTAGACCAGGGTCGTGCCGACGGCGTCGACGCTGCGCACGTCCCATTGCGTCTCGCGGGTCAGTTGGCGCAGCGATTGGGTCGCCGGGTTGAAAGCGAAGAGATTAGCCGCGCCGTCGGCACGGTCGGAGATGAAAACGACCTCGCTGCCGGCCCAGACCGGTGCGGAGTCGGTCGCATTGACGTGGGGAATCTGCTGCCACTTCTGGCTGGCGACATCCATGACCCACACCGGTGGCGTCGAGCCACCGCGGCTCTGGCGCCAGCCGCTCATGCCGGCATAGGCGGCGTTGTAGGGGCGGTAGGCCAGCTGCTTGCCGTCGGCCGACCAGGCGCCCTCGAAGGCCACGGCCTTCATGACCTGCTTCTCGTAGCCGCCTTCCACGCTGACCTCGTAGAGCTGGTTGCTGCGGTTGTTCAGCACCTCGCGCGGCGAGGCGAACAGCACGCGCTTGCCATCAGGGCTCCAGCCGCTGACGACGTCAGCCGTCGGGTGCCAGGTCAGGCGCTTGGGCGCGCTGCCGTCCAGGCCGATGACGTAGACGTCGGTATTGCCGTCATAGCTGGCCGAGAAGGCGATGCTCCTGCCGTCCGGCGAGAAGCGCGGCGCGAACTCGGCAGCCGCATGGCTGGTCAGGCGCCGGGCATTGCCGCCACTGCGGTCAGCCAGCCAGAGATCGCCGGCATAGACGAAGGCCAGGTGGTCCTTGGAGACGGCGGGCTGACGCAGCATGAGCGTCGGTTCGGCCGCCAAGGCCGCGCCGGAGGTCATCCAGGCACAGGCCAAAGCCATGGCGATACGGGTCAGGGTCATCGGGATCTCCGATCAGACGAAAACCCGCGACTCTAGTGCGCCTTGGGCGCGGCTCCGAAAGTCAGTGCCGGGCTGAGTTGGCCGTGCCGAGTCAGCCCGGCTGGCGCTTGAACCTGGCCTTCAGGCCGCCGGCGATGATGACCAGGCCGGGTATGAGAATCATGGCCCAGATGATCTTGTCCAGGTTGGTCTTGACCCAGGGCACATTGCCGAAGACATAGCCGATCAGCGTGACACCGCAGACCCACAGCACGCCGCCGCCCACGTCATACAGCGTGAACTTGCGCCGCGTCATCTGCGCCACGCCGGCCACAAACGGGGCGAAAGTACGCAAAAAGGGCATGAAGCGAGCCGCAACGAGGGTGATGCCGCCGTACTTCTCGTAGAAGGCATGGGCCTTCTCGAAGGCGGCCTTGTTGAAGAAGCGCGAGTCCTCCCACTGGAAGACGCGCGGGCCGAAATGCCGGCCGATGCTGTAGTTGCTCTGGTTGCCGAGGATGGCCGCCGCCGTCAGCAGCGCCATGGACAGGCCCAGGTCCATCAGCCCGACGCCACACATGGCGCCGACGACAAAGAGCAGGGAATCCCCCGGCAGGAAGGGCATGACGACCACGCCGGTCTCGATGAAGATGATCAGAAAGAGCAGCGCATACACCCAGGCGCCGTAACTCGCGACGAAGTTGGCCAGGTGCTGGTCGACGTGCAGGACGAAGTCGATGAGGAAGGGAAGGAAATCCATGGGCAGCGATTATCCCGGCCCGGACGTGACAGCCGGACGGCGCCGATAATCCGGTCGATGGATTTGCCCCTGCCCGACCTCCCTGCCCCACGCGCCATCCGCGAACTGCCCGATGAGCTGATCAGCCAGATCGCCGCCGGCGAGGTCGTCGAGCGCCCGGCCTCGGTGGTGCGCGAGCTGGTGGACAACGCGCTGGACGCCGGCGCGAAGAACATCCAGGTCAAGCTGATGGCCGGCGGCGTGCGGGCCATCGTCGTCGAGGACGACGGCTGCGGCATCCCTGTCAACCAGTTGCCCTTGGCGCTCAAGCGCCATGCAACGAGCAAGATCGCCAGCCTGAGTGACCTGGAATCCGTCGCGACGATGGGATTCCGCGGCGAGGCCCTGGCCGCCATCTCGTCGGTCTCCGACATGGCCATTGCCAGCCGCACGGCCGCCGACGCTCACGCCCACCGGCTGGACGCCCGCAGTGGCGAGCTGCAGCCGGCCGCCCGTGCGCGCGGCACCAGCGTCGAGGTGCGCGAGCTGTTTTTCGCCACCCCCGCCCGCCGCAAGTTCCTCAAGACCGACGCCACCGAGCTGGCCCATTGCGTTGAAGCCGTGCGCCGCCATGCGCTGGCGCGTCCCGACGTCGGCTTTGCGATCTGGCACGAAGGCAAGCTCGTCGACCAATGGCGCGCCGCGTCCAGCGAGCAGCGCATTGCCGATGCGCTGGGCGCAGACTTTGTCACCGAGAGCCGCCCCTTCGAGCACAGCTTCGGCCCTCTGGCCCTGACCGGCCGCGCCGGCCTGCCCGAGGCGGCGCGCTCGCGGGCCGACCAGCAATACGTCTGGGTCAATGGCCGCCATGTGCGCGACAAGCTCATCAGCCACGCCGTGCGCTCGGCCTACGAGGACGTGCTGCACGGCCAGCGCCAGCCCAGCTATGTGCTCTTCATCGAGATCGCGCCCGAACTGGTGGATGTGAACGTGCACCCGACCAAGATCGAGGTGCGCTTTCGCGACGGCCGTGCCATCCATCAATCCGTGCGCCGCGCCTTCATCGACGCGCTGGCCCAGTCGCGTGCGGACGCCGCCGGCGTCGAATCGGCCATGGCGCCGCTTGGCTTCGAGCCGACGATGCCGGCCACGCTCTTCGTCTCGGAGCCGCGCCCGGCCTACCAGTCCTATGTGCCGCCCGTGCCGCCGACGGCCGAGCAGGTCAGGCTGTCCCTGGTCCAGCACGAGGCCTTGTGGGCCCCTGGTGAAGCTCCTGAGCCCGCACCTGCGACAGCCGCGCCGACGATCAGCTTGAAGATGAAGTTGCCGGACGAGGACTGGCCGCTGGGCCGCGCCATCGCGCAGATCCAGGGCGTCTACGTCCTGGCCGAGAACAAGCAAGGCCTGGTCATCGTCGACATGCACGCGGCCCATGAGCGCGTCGTCTATGAGCGGCTCAAGGCCAGGCTCGGCGCGACCCAGATCGAAAGCCAGCCGCTGCTGATCCCGGTCAGCTTCGCCGCTACGGCCGAGGAGGTTGCCGCCGCCGAGCAGCATGCCGACACGCTGTCAAAGCTCGGCCTGGATGTCGCCCCGCTGTCCGCCCGCACTTTGGCCGTGCGCTCCCGCCCCGCCCTGCTCGCGGCCTCCGACCTCGTCGCGCTGACCCGCGAGCTGCTCGCCGAGATGGCCCAGTTCGACGCCAGCTCGGTGCTCGAACGCGCACAGCATGAAATCCTCGCCACCATGGCCTGCCACGGCGCCGTGCGCGCCAACCGGCAATTGACGCTGGACGAAATGAACGCGCTGCTGCGCGACATGGAAGCCACCGAACGCGCCGACCAATGCAACCACGGCCGCCCCACCTGGCGCCAGCTCGACATGCGCGAGCTGGACGCCCTTTTCCTGCGCGGACGCTGAAAGAAAACGATGGCCACCATCACCCTCAAGGGCAAGCCCAAGCCTGCTGCCAAGACTCGCAACGCCGAGGGCGAGAAGCGCGCGCCGGTGCGCGGCAAGGGCGTCTCCAAGCCCCGCACGACGCTTGCCAAGGCGCAAGCCGACCGGGCCGAGCGCGAGGAGCAGTTCCAGAAGTCGCAAGCGCAGCGCGCCGAACGGCCCGCACCGTCTCGCGACGAGCGGCCGGCTCGCCCGAAGCCGACGGGCTTCAAGTCTGACTGGCAGCAGCAGCCGCGTGGCGATGCGCCGCCGCGCCCAGAGCGCGGCCCGCGTGCACGGCCAGACGAGCGCCCGCCGCAATACCGCGGCGACGCACCGCAGCGCCCAGAACGCGCCCCTCGCGCGCGACCGGACGAAGGCCCTCCTGCCGACCGCCCGCCGCGCGTCGACCAACGCCGTGTGGCCAACCGCGGCCCCAACTTCGAGCCGCCACAACGCCCTCAGCAACGCCGCAACCCGGCCCGCGAGGTCGCTCCTGAAGACGGCGAGCGCCTGTCCAAGCGCATGGGCGAGCTCAAGCTTGCGTCGCGCCGCGAGGCCGACGACTGGATTGCCGCCGGCTGGGTGCGCGTCAATGGCAAGGTCGCCGTGCTGGGCCAGCGAGTCGGCCCCGACGTGCAGATCGACATCGACCCCGCCGCCCGCAACCAACAGGCCCAGCTTGTCACCGTGCTGCTGCACAAGCCCATCGGTTACGTCTCGGGCCAGGCCGAAGACGGCTACGAGCCGGCCGTCGTGCTGTTCCAGCCCGAGAACCGCTGGGCGGAAGACGCCTCCGGCATCAAGCCCAACGCCGGCCACCACCGCAACCTGGCTCCCGCCGGGCGGCTGGACATCGACTCCACCGGCCTGCTCGTGCTGACGCAGGACGGCCGCATCGCCCGGGTGCTGATCGGCGACGACTCCGACGTCGAGAAGGAGTACCTCGTGCGTGTCGAGTTCGTCGGCCTGCCCGGTGCTGAAGCCGTGCCAGAGGGCACGCTGCCCAACGCGGCGCTGTCGAACAACAAACTCGCCCTGCTGAACCATGGCCTGGAGCTGGATGGCGAAGAACTCAAGCCCGCCAAGGTCAGCTGGCAGAACGAGCACCAGCTGCGCTTTGTGCTGCGCGAGGGCAAGAAGCGCCAGATCCGCCGCATGTGCGAACTGGTCGGCCTCAAGGTCGTCGGCCTGAAGCGCGTGCGCATCGGCCGCATTCCGCTCGGGCACCTGCCGGTTGGGCAGTGGCGCTATCTCGCGCCATGGGAGAAGTTCTGAATACACCGATCTGCCTGGCCGGCCCGACCGGCTGCGGCAAGACGGCGGCGGCCCTGGCGATTGCCGAGGTGCTGCCCGTTGAGATCATCAGTGTCGACTCGGCCCTGGTCTACCGCGGCATGGACATCGGCACGGCCAAACCCACGGCCGCTGAGCAGGCCGCGGTGCCGCACCATCTCATCGACATCCTTGACCCGACCGAGAGCTATTCGGCCGCCGAGTTCGTGCGCGACGCCAAACGGCTTGCTGCGGAGATCAGCGCGCGTGGCAAGCTGCCGCTGCTGGTGGGCGGCACGATGCTGTACTTCAAGGCGCTGTTCGATGGCCTGTCGACGCTGCCCCAGGCCGACGCCGACCTGCGTGCCGCCATCGACGCCGAGGCGGCCGAGCGCGGCTGGCCAGCGATGCATGCGGAGCTGGCCAAGCTCGACCCTGAAACGGGCGCCCGCTTGGCACCCAACGACAGCCAGCGAATCCAGCGCGCGCTGGAAGTCATCCGCCTGACCGGCCAGCCCCTGAGCGCGCTGCATGCCGCGTCACGCGACGAAGGCGTGGACTGGCCGCTGTTCTCGCTGGAGCCCAGCGACCGCGCTTGGCTGCACGAGCGCCTGGCGCAGCGTTTCGACGTCATGTTGGCCCAAGGGCTGGTCGACGAGGTCAAGAGCTTGCGGGCCCGTGGCGACCTGAGCCTGGCCTTGCCATCGATGCGTTGCGTCGGCTACCGCCAGGCCTGGGAAGCGCTGGACGCCAACAACTTCTCCGACCTGCGCGAGCGCGGCATTGCCGCCACGCGCCAGTTGGCCAAGCGCCAGATCACCTGGCTGCGCAGCATGCCGCAGCGCCGCGTCATCGCTTGCGACGGCCCCCAACCCATCCCCGAGCTGCTGGTCGGCTTGCAGAGGTTGCTCGCTTGATTCCCCCGCGGGCCGGCGCCGCGCGCGAGGACCCAGAATCCGGTCCATGAGTCTTCTGAGTGCGCGCCGCCTGGCGAAGTCCTACGGCGAGGTGGCCGTGTTTTCCGATGTGGATCTGGACCTGGACGCCGGCGAGATCGTCGCCCTGCTCGGCGAGTCCGGCAGCGGCAAGTCCACGTTGCTGAACTGCCTGGCCGGGCTGGACGAGGCCGACGCCGGCACCATCACGCTGGTGGGCCAGGACCTGCGGGCGCTGGACGACGAGGCCCGCTCGGCGCTGCGGCGCCGCGAGCTGGGGTTCATCTTCCAGGCCTTCCATCTGCTGCCGCACCTGAACGTGGCCGACAACGTGGCCCTGCCGCTGCGCCTGCTGGGCCAGCGCGATGACGAACGGGTGCGGCAGATGCTGACGGCAGTGGAACTGGCGCCTCTGGCGGCCCGCATGCCCAGGCAGCTGTCGGGCGGGCAGTTGCAGCGCGTGGCGATCGCGCGGGCCCTGGTGCACCGCCCTCGCCTCGTGCTGGCCGATGAACCCACTGGCAACCTCGACCCGCGCCATGCCGGCGAAGTGCTGGCCCTGCTGCGCCGCTGCACGCAGGAAGCCGGTGCGGCCTGCCTGCTGGTAACGCATTCCGAGCGTGCGGCCGAGGCGGCACACCGCAGGCTTCGGCTGGATGCCAGCGGGCTGCATAGCGCATGACCCTTTGGCGCCATTTCACCTGGCCCGCCTGGCGGGACCAGCCCGGCCGCGTCCTTTTGGCCGTCATCGCCGTCATGCTGGGCGTGGCCCTGGCCTTCGGCGTACATCTGCTCAATGGCGCCGCCCTGGCCGAATTCGCGCGTGCGGCGCGCGGCGTCAACGGCCAGCCCGATCTGGTGCTGACGGCCCGCGCCGGCCCGCTGACCGATGCCGACCTCGTCGATCTGCTGAACCGCCCCGAAGTCGCCGCCGCCAACCCCGTCGTCGAGGCCATGGCGCTGTGGCCGGGCCAGGTCGGCCCAGGTGGGCGGGGCCTGTCCATCCGCCTCATCGGCCTGGACCCACTGGCGCTGCTGGCCTCGGCCGCTGCCGGCCGTCCGCTGGCGGCTGAACTGACGCCCCAGGTCGAAGGCGGGCCGGCGGCGCTGCTGAGCCCCCATGTCGTCCACCTGAACGCTGCTGCCCGCAAGCTGCTGCCTGGCGGCGCCACCCAGCTGGCGCTGCGCCTGCCAGGTGAAGGCACGCCGCGCGACATCGAGTTGGCGATCGGCGGGCGCGTCGCCGCCGACAACACGCCGCTGGGCGTGCTGGACATCGCCGATGCGCAAGCCCTGTTCGGCCGCGTGGGCAGCCTGGACCGCATCGACGTGCAACTCGCGCCCGGCGTGGACGCCACGGCCTGGACCGCCCGCCTGCCCGCGCGCTGGCTGGCCACGCCGCCGGCCGATACCGGCGCCCGGCTGTCCGACATGACGCGCTCCTACCGCGTCAACCTCGGCCTGCTGGCCCTGATGGCCCTGTTCACCGGCAGCTTCCTCGTCTATGCCGTGCTGTCCCTGGCCACGGCCCAGCGCCTGGCGCAATGGGCGCTGGTGGGCTTGCTCGGCGTATCGGCGCGCATGCGCTGGCGGTTGATCCTGGCCGAAGGCCTGGTCATCGGCCTCGCGGGCACGGCGCTGGGGCTGGCCCTGGGCGTCGGCCTGGCCGCGGGGGCGCTGAAGCTGATGGGCAGCGACCTGGGCTTGCACGGCGCCACCGATTCATCGGCCGAACTGCTGTTCAACCAGCCACTGCTGCTGCCGGCCCTGGTCTACGCGGCACTGGGGCTGGCGGCCACCCTGGTCGCGGCGCTGGCACCCGCACTGACGGTGCGCCGCATCGCGCCCGCGCTCGTGCTCAAGGGCCTGGGCCTGCCGGCGGCGCGCACCTTGCCCGCCTGGGCCGGCCTGGCGCTGCTGGCTGTGGGGGCGTCGCTGGCCTGGCTGCCGCCCGTCTGGGGTGACACACCGGTCGCTGCTTATGCGGCCATGTTCTTTCTGCTGATGGGCGGCCTGGCCCTGGTGCCCGCCCTGGTGCAGCTGATGACGGCGCTGCTCTCGCGCCTGCCGGCAGGCGCCCTGCTGCTGCTGGCCCGCGAACGCAGCCGCGACCAGGCGACCGAAGCGCGCCGGTCGCTGGCCGGCGTCCTGGTTGCCCTGGCCCTGGCCGTGGCCATGACGGTCATGATCGGCAGCTTCCGTGAATCCCTKATGCGCTGGCTGGACCAGGCCCTGCCGGCCGACCTCTACGTGCGCAGTGCGCTGCGGGGCGCCAACGGCATTCCCACACCGCTGCCGCCACCCCTGCTGACGGCGTTGTCGCGCCTGCCCGAAGTCGCCCGCACCTCGCCCCAGCTCACGGCCCGGCTGCGGCTGGCGTCCAGCGGCGAAACCGTGGCCCTGACTGCGCGCGACATCCGGGCCGGTGGCCTGCCTCTCGTCGAACGCTGGACGGGCGCAGCCGCGGAGGGCACTCTGGCGGTCTGGGTCAACGAGGCCGCGCGGGACCGCGACGGGCTGAAGCCGGGCCATGTCTTCCAGGGCGAGCTGGTCGACGGCGGCCGCGCGCTGAAGCTGCAGGTGCGCGGCGTCTGGCGTGACTATTCACGCCAGAACACCGCGCTGTGGATGGCGCTGGACGACTACCGCCGCGCCAGTGGCGACACCAGCACGGCCGAGCTGGCACTCTGGCTGGCACCGGGCCGGTCGCTGGAATCGGCGCGCACCGCGGTTCGCCAGCTCGGCGGCGACAACGTCGAAATGGCCGCGGCGGGCGAGCTGCGCGCGCTGTCGCTGAAGATCTTCGACCGCAGCTTTGCCATCACCGTGTGGCTGCAGGCCGTGGCCCTGGCCGTGGGTCTGTTCGGCGTCATCGCCAGCCAATCGGCTCAGGCCCTGGCGCGCAAACGCGAGTTCGGCCTGCTGCGCCATCTCGGCCTGTCCAGGCGCCAGTTGCAGCGGCTGCTGCTCATCGAGGCAAGCCTGTCGGGCGGCGCGGGCGCGCTGGCCGGGCTGGCGCTGGGCCTGGGCCTGAGCGTGGTGCTCGTCTACGTCGTCAACCCGCAAAGCTTTCACTGGAGCATGGAGATGCATTTGCCGGTTGCGCGCCTAGCAGCCCTGGTCGGCCTGGCCTTCGCGGCGGCGGTCGGCGCTTCGCTGCTGGCCGGCCGGCGCGCCCTCGGCGCTGACGCCGTGCGCGCCGTGAGGGAGGACGCATGAAGCGCCGCGCCCTGTTGCTCGCCGCCCTGCCACTGCCCGCGCGCGCCGCCCTCAACTTCCCGCACGACTTCGGCGCCCACCCGGCCCAGGGCATCGAGTGGTGGTATTTGACGGGCCTGCTCGGCGACAGCAAGAGCGCACCGCCGCGCTTCGGCTACCAGCTGACCTTCTTCCGCCTGCCCGGCCCGGCAGCGGCCGACCATCCCAGCGGACTCGCGGCCAGGCAGTTGCTGCTCGGCCATGTCGCCTTGTCCGACCTGGGTGCGAAGAAGCAACGCCACAGCCAACGGTTGCTGCGCGGCCTGCCCGGCGCGGTGCAGGCCATGGAGGGTGACAGCGACGTCAAGCTGCGCGACTGGACGCTCAAGCGCAGCGGCGACGGCTATCGCGCCGCCTTCAACGGCCCGGGCTTCGCGCTGGCGCTGAACCTGTCCACGCCCGACGCGCCACTGCTGCAGGGCGAGGCCGGCCTGTCCCGCAAGGGGCCCGATCCCGCGCAGTTCAGCCGCTACTACTCGCGCCCCCAACTCGCCACCGAGGCCATACTGACCCTGGACGGCCAACGCCAGCGCCTCACCGGCCGCGCCTGGCTGGACCATGAATGGAGCGACAGCCTGCTGGGCCAGGCGCAAGGTTGGGACTGGCTGGGCATCAACCTCGATGATGGACGCGCGCTGACCCTCTTCCAGCTGCGCCGCAAGGACGGCAGCCGGGACTGGGCCGGCGGCAGCCTGCGCAGCCCCGGCCAGCCCGACCGCAGCTTCACGCCCCAGGAGGTCGAGATGACGCCGCTGCGACACTGGACCAGCCCCGCCACGGGCGCGCGCTACCCGGTCGAATGGCGGCTGAAGAGCCCAGCTGGCGACATGCTGCTGAGCACGTACTTCGACGCCCAGGAGATCGACGCGCGAAACAGCAGCGGCCTCGTCTATTGGGAAGGTGTCGCCCAGTTGTTCGACCGCGAAAAACGGCCACTCGGCGCCGGCTACCTGGAGTTGACCGGCTACGCAGGGCGCCTGCCACTACCGTGACCCACAATGCGCGCCGAATGTAGCCACGGCAACCCACTCGCCCGACCTTTGGCTGGGACAACCCGGCGCAGCCATGCGCTGCAACTGCTCTGCCACCAGGACCTTGACGACGCGATGCTGGCCCGCACCTGCGCCGTGCTGACTGAAAAGCTGTAACCCCATGAGTTCCACGACCGAACGCCCCGCGTCCAAGCAGGCCCGCTCCTTGAGCGGCCTGCTGCCCTTCCTGCGCCCCTACCGCGGCCGCATCGCGCTGGCCTTTGCAGCCCTGTTGCTGTCTGCCATGGCCACGCTGGCCTTCCCGCTGGCGCTGCGCGGCCTCATCGACGCCGGCTTCGAGGCCGCCAACCCCGGCGAGAAGCTGATGGCGTTGCGCGAGCATTTCCTCGCGATGTTCGCCGTCGGCGCCGCACTGGGCCTGTTCTCGGCGTCGCGCTTCTACATGGTCACCTGGCTGGGCGAGCGCGTGACGGCCGACCTGCGCAATGCCGTCTACACCCATGTGCTTCGCCAGAGCCCCGAGTTCTTCGAGACGACGCAGACCGGCGAGGTGCTCTCCCGCATCACGACCGACACCACCGTCGTGCAGACCGTCGTCGGCTCCAGCCTGTCCATGGGCCTGCGCAACATGGTCATGGGCGCCGGCGCGCTGGTCATGCTCATCGTCACCAATCCCTATGTGATGGGCCAGGTG
Source organism: Roseateles sp. P5_E1 (assembly GCF_054049335.1). NCBI lineage: Bacteria > Pseudomonadati > Pseudomonadota > Betaproteobacteria > Burkholderiales > Sphaerotilaceae > Roseateles > Roseateles sp. P5_E1. The sequence continues at coordinate 70,533 of NZ_JBFUMN010000013.1, read as the reverse complement.
CTGGGCATCCTGGTGCTGGTCGTGGCGCCGGCGCTTTACTTCGGCCGCCGCGTGCGCAAGCTCTCGCGCGCCAGCCAGGACCGTGTGGCTGACACCTCGGCCATTGCCGCCGAAGTGCTGAACGCCGTCACCGTCGTGCAGAGCTACACCCAGGAGGCCGCCGAGGCCAAACGCTTCTCCGCCGCCAGCGAGGCCGCCTTCGACACGGCGCGCAAGCGCACGCGCATCCGCAGCTTCATGGTCGCCTTCATCATCACGGCCGTCTTCGGCGCCATGCTGTGGGGCCTCTACCAGGGCACGCAGGCCGTCATCGCCGGCAAGATCTCGGCCGGCCACCTGGGCCAGACCGTCGTCTACGTGACCCTGCTGGTCAGCAGCGTGGCCGTGCTGGCCGAAGTCTGGGGCGACGTGCTGCGCGCGGCGGGTGCAACGGAGCGCCTCATCGAACTGATGGAGGCGCGGTCACCAGTGGCCGAGCCCGCTGCGCCGAAGGCCTTGACGGCCGCGCAGGGCGGCAGCCGCGTCGAGTTCGACGCCATCACCTTCAACTACCCCTCGCGGCCCGCCACGGCGGCGTTGGACCGGCTCAGCCTGAACATCGCGCCTGGCGAGACCGTCGCCCTGGTTGGCCCCAGCGGCGCTGGCAAGAGCACGGTGCTGCAACTGCTGCTGCGCTTCTACGACCCGCAGTCCGGCTCGATCCGGCTCAACGGCGTCGAGACCCGCGAACTGAGCCTCAAGGATCTGCGCGCCAACATCGGCCTGGTGCCGCAGGACAGCGTCATCTTCTCGACCTCGGCGATGGAGAACATTCGCTACGGCCGCCCAAGCGCGACGGACGACGAAGTCATCGCCGCAGCCAAGGCCGCCTTTGCCGACGATTTCATCCGCGCCCTGCCCGAGGGCTATCAAAGCTTCCTCGGCGAGCGCGGCGTGCGCCTGTCCGGCGGCCAGCGCCAGCGCATCAGCATCGCCCGGGCCATGTTGAAGAACCCGCCGCTGCTGCTGCTGGACGAAGCGACGAGCGCGCTGGACGCCGAGAGCGAACGCGTTGTGCAGGCCGCACTGGAAGCAGCCATGCAGCACCGCACGACGCTGGTCATCGCCCACCGCCTGGCCACCATCCAGAAGGCGGATCGCATCGTCGTGCTGGACGCCGGCCGCATCGTCGACATCGGCCGTCATGATGAGCTGGTGGCGCGGGGCGGGCTATATGCGAAGTTGGCGTCGATGCAGTTTGGGCTGAAGGCCGACGCGCAAGCCGCTGCTTGAGCGGCGGCCAAAGCTGCTTGTTTCGGTCGCTCGTGCAAACAAGCCCGGCGGCTGATTCCGCACTCACCTGTGCGCAGCGTCACTGCAAGCGCGATGTCAATCTTTGACACTTTCTGATAAATTCCTCCCTTCTCTGAGAGGACCAAGTCATGGGCATGAACGTGAACCTCACACCGCAGCTTGAGGAACTTGTCCGCGCGAAGGTCGACTCGGGCATGTACTCATCAGCCAGCGAGGTCGTGCGCGAGGCACTTCGGCTGATGGACGAGCAGGACCGCCTTCGGCAGGTCAAGTTTGATGAACTGCGCCGCGAGGTTCGCAAGGGCCTCGACAGTGGTCCCAGCGAGCAATGGGACGCTACCGCCGTGAAGGCGAAAGCCCGTGCCCGCCGCACGACCAAGTCGACGGCGGAGTAGATGGCGCGCGTCACTCGGCGGCCGTTGGCAGAGGCCGACATCCTCGAGATCTGGGGCTACATCGCCGAAGACAGCCTCGCTGAGGCTGATCGCTGGGTGGATGGCCTGGACGAGAAACTTTCTCTCTGGGCTACGCAACCCACGATGGGACGCAATAGGGGTGAACTGGCACCCGGAATTCGCAGCCTCGCGTTCGGGCGATACGTGGTGTTCTTCCAGCCCTTGCCAGACGGTATTGATGTCGTTCGCGTTTTGCACGGATCACGCGACATTGACGCAAGCTTCGAGCTATAGGCTCTGGCGCACTGCAACTCCAGACGCTGCCGCCTGAGCACCGGACGGGGCAACACGGCCTTCCCCGGCCAAACTCCCCCCGCATGAAAAAACTCGCCCTTGCGCTGATCCCCTCACTGCTGCCCATCGCCATCGCGGCCCAGACGCTCGTCTATTTCGGCACCGACACCGGCGGCGAGAGCAAAGGCATCTACGTCTCCACGCTCGACGAGGCCACCGGCGCGCTGTCCCCGCCGCTGCTGGCCGCCGCCATCGGCAACCCGGGCTTCCTCGCCACGCACCCGAGCAAGCCCCTGGTCTATTCGGTCGCCGCCGGCCGCGCCGCGGATGGGTCCTGGAAAGAGGAAGTTGCCGCGTTCACCGTGCAGGACGACGGCCGCCTGGTGCTGCTCAACACCCGGCCCTCCGGCGGCAACGGCCCTTGCCACATCTCCGTCGATGCCGGTGGGCGCGTGCTGCTGCTGGCCAACTACAACGGGGGCAACGTCGTGTCCTATCCCATCCAGGGCGACGGCAGCCTGGGGCCGGCGGCCTCCACGGTCCAGCATGAGGGCGCCAGCGTCAACCCACAGCGCCAGCAGCAACCCCACCCGCACGGCATCTATCCCGGCCCGACCCAGACCCGCGCCTACGTGCCCGACCTGGGGCTGGACAAGGTGGTTATCTATCGGCTGGACGCGGCGAGCGGCCGGCTCTCGCCGAACGTTCCTGCCTACGCCACCACCGAGCCCGGCGGCGGCCCGCGCCACATGGCCTTCCACCCGAACGGCCGCTTCGCCTACGTGAACCTTGAGATCACGTCCCGCGTGGCCGCCTACCGCGTGGACGCGGCCACCGGCGCGATGGAGGGCTTTCAAGTGCTGTCCACCCTGCCGCCCGGCACCAAGGCCGAAGGCAACAGCACCGCCGAGATTCTGGTCCACCCAGGCGGCCAGTTCCTCTACGTGTCCAACCGCGGACACGACAGCATCGCGATGTTCGAGATCGACCCGCAGGACGGTTCGCTGCGCTTCATCGAGGCGACGAGCACCGGCGGGCACATGCCGCGCAGTTTTGGCATCGTGCCGGGCGGGCGCTTTCTGGTGGCGGCCAATCATGACAGCGGCAACGTCACCGTTTTTCGCATGAATCCCGAGCGCGGCACGCTGTCACGCGTTGGCGGCGAGGTAGCGATTGACCAGCCTGCGTACGTTCGCTTCTTGCGGCGCTAGACGATAGGCATCGCGGCGGCCAAGGCCCCCCAGGGCTATGCCAACCTCCTTGGCGAGGGCAGCGAGCGCCTGTCTGGCGGCCAGCGCCAGCGCTTCAGCATCGCTCGTGCGATGCTGAAGAACCCGCCGCATTGGGCGCCACGAAGAGCTGGTGGCTCGCGGCGGGCTGTATGCGAAGCTGGCGGCGATGAAGTTGGGTTTGGTCACGAACGCAGGAGCGGCCCGAGCTACTCCGGCAGCCGCCGCATCCAGCGCGACATGTGGCTCTGGTGGGCGAAGCCGGCCATCAACGCGATCTCACTGAGCGCCCCCGCCCGCTGCTGCACCAGTTGCCGGGCACGCTCGACACGCCGCGACACCACGTAGCGATGCACCGGCATGCCGACGCCGCTGCGAAACAGCCGCTGCAGGCTCCACGGACTGACGCCCGCCACCCGCGCCAGGCTGGGCAGCGACAGCGGTCGTTCGAGATTCGCCTCGATGTAGTCCTGCACGCGCTGCAGGGCCGGGGCTGCGGGCGCCTCCTGCGATGACGGCGCGCGCAGCAGCACCGCCGTGGCAACCGACTGCACAAGGCCGTTGCGGAAGTGCTCGCCAAAGGGAGCGTCGGATTGCAGGTCCTGGGCCAGCGCATAGAGCAGCCCCTGCAGGCGCGGCTCGCGCGCCATGTGGACCATGCCGACTTCGACATGCCGGCTGCCCAGGCCCAGCTCGTCCGCCATCCGCTCCAGCCGGGACGGGGCGATCAACACCTCCAGGCTGTTGAAGTCGGACTGGGCCTCAAACCCGTCGGCGGCCCCAGCCGGCACGATGTCCACGTCGCCGCGCGTGCGCAGGAAGGGCAGCCCCGTGCGCAGACAGGCCGTCTTGGTGCTGGCACTGAGATGGAGGACGRCGCGGTGGTGGTCCAGCGGCGTGGCGAGCGCCCGACCCGCACGTTCGTGCCGCGACCGCAACGCCATCCCGCTCCGGCTGATCAACTCTGAATGCATGGCGGCAATCTAGCGGGCCGGCCAAATCCCCAGCCGCCGAGGGGCCGTGCCCGAATGTGCCGTTCGCTGCTCTTCTCGTGCGCGACAGGGCATGCCCACAGCCCCTACAAACTCGGCATGAACAACATCCTTGTCATCGGCGCGGGCCCCACGGGCTCGAACACTGCGGCCCTCCTTGCGTCGAAGGGCCATCACGTCACGCTGGTCAGCCGGCGCGGAACGCCTGCATCCCACCCGGGTGTGAGGCACGTGGCGGCGGACGTCAACGACCCGCAAACCATGCGCGAACTCGCCACGGGCGTCGACACCCTCATCAACTGCGCGATGCCGGCCTACGACCGCTGGCCCGAGGAATTCCCGCCGATCGGGAGCGCCGCGCTGTCGGTGGCGGCGGCCGTGGGCGCCCGGCTCGTGACCCTGAGCAACGTCTACGGCTACGGCCCTGTCGAAGGACCGCTGCGCGAGAACCATGCGCTGGCGCCCCATACCGTCAAGGGGCGGGTGCGCGCCGGCATGTGGGACCTGGCCCGGCGCAGCGGCGTCCCGGTGGCCGAGGTCCGCGCGAGCGACTTCCTGGGCCACGCGTCGGTGGGCTACTTCAATCTCTTCGTGCTGCCGGCGCTGCTGAAGGGTGAGGAGAGTGTCTTTCCCGGCGACCTCGACGCCGCGCACAGCTGGAGCTTCACGCTGGACGTCGCGGCCACGCTGGCCGCGGCGGCGACATCGCAGCAGTCCTGGGGCCGGGCCTGGCATGTACCGTCCTGCACGGCCTCGGTGCGCGAGCTGGCCAACGCCACCGCCCGCCTGGCGAAGCTGGGCGCACCCAGGCTGCGGCGCATGACGGCCGAGGAGCTGCGGCAGGCGGCCGAGACTGACACCATGATGGCGGAGGTGGCCGAGATGGTCTACCTGTTCGAGCGCCCGTTCCTGCTGGATGCCAGCGAGACGCAACGCCTGCTGGGCGTGTCAGCCACGCCGCTGGAGCAGGTGCTGGCCGACAACCTGGGGCCCTGCTAGACCAGGCGCCTGCGGAGACAATAGGGGCATGAGCACCCCGCCCCGTCCTCCGCAGCAATACGAAGATTTCATGCGCCATGTGTTCGAGCATGGCGTGCAGAAAAGCGATCGCACCGGCACCGGCACGCGCAGCGTGTTCGGCCACCAGATGCGCTTCGACCTGGCCCTGGGCTTCCCGCTGGTCACGACCAAGAAGGTGCACCTGAAGTCGATCGTGCTGGAGCTGCTGTGGTTCCTGCGCGGCGACAGCAACGCCCGCTGGCTGCAGGAGCGTGGCGTGACGATCTGGAACGAGTGGGCGCGTGAGGATGGCGACCTCGGGCCGGTCTATGGCGTGCAGTGGCGCTCCTGGCCGACGCCGGACGGTGGCCACATCGACCAGATCGCCGATGTCGTGAAGCAGCTGAAAACCAACCCGGACTCACGCCGCATCATCGTCAGTGCCTGGAACGTGGCCGAGCTGTCCAAGATGGCGCTGATGCCCTGCCATGCGTTCTTCCAGTTCTACGTGGCGAACGGGAAACTGAGCTGCCAGCTCTACCAGCGCAGCGCCGACATCTTCCTGGGCGTGCCGTTCAATATTGCGTCATACGCGCTGCTGACGATGATGCTGGCCCAGCAGTGCGACCTTGCCCTGGGCGACTTCATCTGGACCGGTGGCGACTGCCACATCTACAACGACCACTTTGTCCAGACCGAAACTCAGCTGGCGCGCGAGCCCTTCCCTTATCCGGTGATGAATATCAAGCGCCGCCCCGCGTCGATCTTTGACTACGCGTACGAGGATTTCGAAGTCATCGGTTATCAGCATCACCCTGCCATCGCGGCCAAGGTCTCGAAGTGATGTCGGCGACGCGGCCACCCCGCCTCTTTGTCGGGTCTTCAGTCGAGAGCCTGGATATCGCGTATGCCATCCAGGAGAACCTGGACTATGACGCGGAATGTACGGTCTGGACGCAAGGGATCTTTCAACCGACGCGTCAAGCGCTCGGCCAACTCGTCTCTGCCATGCAGCGCATGGATTTCGCCGTCTTCGTCTTCAGCCCCGACGACATCGTGAAGATCCGCGGCACAGCGCATCGTGCCGTGCGCGACAACGTGCTCTTCGAGCTCGGCTTGTTCATGGGACATCTCTCCCCCGAACGCTGCTTCATGGTGCGGCCTCGCGATGCCACGGACCTTCATCTGCCCTCGGATCTCCTGGGGCTAATGTCCCTGGACTTCAACGCAGAGCGCAGCGACAAGAATCTCCTCGCCGCCTTGGGCGCACCGTGCAACCAGATCCGCAGGGCCATCTCGTCGTCGGCCAGGCATGCGAGCCGCACAGCATCGACGCCGACCGAATCGGCGCGGCAAAAGATGGAGCGCCTCATCGGCCTGTGGGATCAGGCACCTATCGCCGACTACCGCGCGACCCTGCGCGCCGGCATCCCCTTTTCCGTTGTCGAAGATGAGGACGGTGCTGCGACCGAGGCACTCAACCATGTCTTTGCATTTCTGAACGCGGTGGCGGATACCGTTTTGCAGACCCCTGACACCGAGTCCTTGGCGCGACCCGTATTCGAATCGGCAGCGAAGTCGGTCTGGGGTCGTACCTTCACCTATTTCTCCAGCCACAACAGCCCTGCCGATGAATTCTGGGCTGACCGCCTGCCGCCTGTGGCCCTGCTCGCGCAGCGCTGGAGCAAGCCATGAAAATCACACTGATCGCCGCCGTCGCGAAGGACGGTGCCATCGGCCGCAACAACGCGCTGCTCTGGCACCTCCCCGAAGACATGGCGCACTTCAAGGCGCTGACCCTGGGCAAGCCCGTCGTCATGGGCCGCAAGACCTGGGACTCGATACCCACAAAGTTCCGCCCGCTCCCGGGCCGCCGCAATCTCGTCATCAGCCGTTCGGGGGTCGAACTGCCCGGTACCGAGGTGTTTGCGAGCCTGGACGCCGCGCTGGCCGCCTGCCAGGACGCGCCCGAGGCTTGCGTCATCGGCGGCGGCGAGATCTACGCGCTGGCCTTGCCGCGGGCTGACAAGCTGGCGTTGACCGAGGTGGATGCCGTCTTCCCGGATGCGGACCGGCATTTCCCGGCCTGGCCGCGCGACCGCTTCATCGAAGACCGACGCGAGCCGCACACCGGCGCCAACGGTCTTCGTTTCGATTTTGTTGACTACGTTCTCAAGGAGTAACCCCATGTCCGGACACGGCTTCCACGTCCACGGCCCGCACGAGCACGAGCTGGAGCATGCGGCCCAGCACGATGCCAAGGGCTTCGCCGGCCAGCTGGCCGTCATCACGGCCATCCTGGCCACGCTCGGCGCCGGCTTCTCGTACATGGGCGGCGCGACCCAGGCCAATGCCGGCATCCTGAAGAACGATGCGGCCATCAAGAAGACCGAGGCCAGCAACCAGTGGAACTACTACCAGGCCAAGAGCAGCAAGCAGAGCCTGTCTGAACTGGCGCTGGAGCTGACGACCAGCGAGGAGCAGAAGGCCAAGTACAAGGACAAGGTCGCCCGCTACGAGAAGGAAAAGGCCGACATCAAGCTGGCGGCCGAGGCGCTGGAAGCCGAGTCCAAGCACTTCGACGAGAAGAGCGAGGCGCAGCTGCACATGCATCACCGCTGGGCCCAGGCGACGACGGCGCTGCAGGTATCCATCGCGCTGGCCGCCATCGCGCTGCTGACCAAGCGCCGCTGGATGGAATGGGCCACCATCGCCGCGGGCGGCATCGGCATCGTGCTGGGCGGGCTGGCTGCCGCGCACATCTGACGCCTGCCCGGGCCTAGGATGCCGGCCCATGCTCCACCGCATCGACGAAGAGATCACCTTCCGCAAGCTCGAGATCCTGCTGGCCTTCATGGAGAGCGGCAACCTCGCGCGGGCGGCGGAGCGGCTGGGCATCAGCGCGGTCAGCGTGCACCGGGCACTGCATTCGCTGGAGACGGGCACGCGCTGCAGCCTGTTCCGGCTGGAGGGCCGCAACCTGCAGCCCAATGACGCCGCCCACGCGCTGGCCGATGTGGCCCGCGAGGTGCTGCAGGCGATGGCCCACGGCATCCGCTCGACGCGCGAGATCGCCGGCTACGCGGCCGACCGCATCCGCATCGGCTCGCTGTACTCGCTGACCAGCGGCACCGTGCCGGCCCTCATCATGGCGCTGCGCCTGCGCAAGCCCGACATCCAGACCGAGCTGGTGCTGGGCTCCAACAGCGACCTGCTGCGCAAGCTGCGCGACGGGGCCGTGGACGCGACGGTGATGGGTTTCCCCGAGGGCGCGGCGGACGTCGAGTCGCAGCTGCTGTTCGAGGACGAGATCTTCTTCGCCGCACCTGCCGACTCGGCCTACGCCCGCCAGACCGAGGTGGACTTGGGCGCCTGCGCGGACGAGCGTTTCGTGTCGCTGAACGAAGGCTATGTGACGCGCGACCGCTTCGTCGAAGCCTTCCAGGTGGCGGGCTTCGAGCCCAACGTCGTCATGACCACCAGCGACATCTTCTCGCTGATGAACCTGGTGGGCGGCGGCATCGGCTGCACGCTGCTGCCCGGCCGCGTGCGCGGCGTGCTGCCGCGCAGCGTCTGCCTCGTGCCGCTGGCGGCGCGCTACCAGATGAGGCAGAAGATCAGTGTCGTCTTCCTGCGCACGCGGGAGCGTGACCCCAACCTGCTGTCGCTGCTGGCCGCCTGCCGCAGCCACACGGCGGAGCTGGAAGCCAACCTCCCGCCGCCGTTGATGCCGGGGCACGGTGGGTAGGGACTGCCGCCCACCGAGTCGGCACGCTTCTCAAGAACCTTCGGTCAATCGACCAGCGCCTGCAGTGCCTTCAGGTCCAGCTGCTGCAGCACGCGCTGCATCGGTTCGGTGAAGACGTCGCCGCCATTCACGGCCACCTTCAGCATCTGCGGCCGGCCGGGGTGGCCGCGGTCCCATGGAAAATCCGGGTCGGGCTTGACCAGGCGCGGGTAGCGGTCCAGCGGCACGGTGGCGTCGTGCAGCCCGTTCAGGCCCAGCAGCGCAGGCGCGGCCAGTTGCTGCGGCGACAGGCCGGCGCGCCAGGCCTCGACGCGGCGAAGCATGGTCTGCAGCGGGTTGGCGTCGACACCGGCGGCTGCCTTGCGGCGGGCCGTACGTGCCTCGGCTTCGCGGGTGGCGCGCAGTTGGTCGCGCAACTCGACAGCCATCTTCTCGGCCGCGGCCGGGTCCACCTTGCGCAGGCCGGCGGTCACCTTCTGCACCTGGGCTTCGTCAAAAGCCTCGCGTGCGGCGGCGTCGCCCTCGGCCGGCAGGCCCGCGCGGGCGCTGCTGTCCTCCTGCATGCGGCGCTTCAGGTCGCGCAGCGTGAAGTCCACGTACTCGGCGGTGGTCACCGCCACCCAGGGCAGGCGGCCACCGCGCGTGAACACCAGTTGGTGACCGCCGTACAGCGTGTAGCCGTTGAGTTGCCCGGTGGCGGGAAGCTCGCGCCAGGCCTGCAGCTGTTCGTCGCGCAACTCGGCGTGGGGCGACTCGAAGAAGCTGGCGGGCGCGTTGATGGCCACCACCACGGCGGCCATCGGCCCGAGACGGTCGGCCTTGGGGTTGACGTCGCAGCGGCCGGGCAGCCACATGCTTTCGCGGTGGTCGCGCAGCAGCAGGCTGCCGCTGCGCGCGGGTGCGTCCCATTGGCCACCCACCTGCCAGCTGCTGCGCAGCCGCGTGCGCGGCAGCTCGTGCAGTTCCCGCTGGGCATGGAGGATCGCGTTGACCCGTTGCAGCGCCTGCCGCATCGGGGCGACGGCGGGGTCGGTGACGCGGCGCTGGTCCGCCGTGGTGGGGTGCTCCGCATCCACCCAGCAGTCGATGGCAGCGGCGGCGGGCTGCGGCACGGCCAGCAGCGCCAACGTGCTCATCGCGACAGCAGCGCGCGGCAAGGTGTCGTTCAGGAACAGGCGCAGGGCCTTGGTGACTGGCATCTGAAGGTCGAAGCGGAATGAGGGATTCATGGTCGACGGATGGCGATAGCGAGGCGCCAGTGTTGCGACCCGCCAGGGCGCTGTCATCGCTCTGAAGAGCCATCGCGGCCGTGGCATGCATGGCTCTCCGATGACTGCCGCCATGGCCTGTCGGGCGGATGGCAGCCGCGCACCCGGTCGGCACAGTGCCGCCACCCCAATCGACCGGAGTCCACATGACCACCACTGCTTCCCGTTTCCCCCTCTCCCTGCTGATCGCCGCTGCGTTGACCGCCTGTGGCGGTGGCGGCACCGATGCCGCCACCGGCAGCCCGGCCCCCACGCCGCAAACGCCACAAACGCCGACGCCCACCACGCCGCCGCCCACCGCAGCAGGGTTCAGTTTCACGCTGGACACGGGCAAGGCCATCGTCTGGCAGGGCCAGCAGGCCAGCGTCGCCGTCGCCGTGCAGCGCGATGCCGGCTTCACGGACGCCATCCAGTTCAGCGCCGAAGGCATGCCCGCCGGTGCAACGACCGCAGCGCTCAGCGTGCCCGCCGGCAGCAACGCCGGCACGCTGACGCTGCAGGCCGCCACCACGGCACCGCACTCGCTGCCGACCAGCGTCACGATCAAGGGCGCTGGCGGCACGGCCAACGCCAGCAAGCCCCTGACGGTGACGGTGCGCGGCCAAGCGGGTGACATCGACACCAGCTTCGGCGGTGGCACGCTGGTGACGCCGGGCGGCATCACCGATGACTACGTGCGTGGCGTCACGGTGCAGGCCGACGGCAAGGCCGTCGTGGCCGGCTTCGGTGTCTTCGGCGCCACCACTGGCACCGACTTCATGCTGGTGCGCCACCTGCGCGACGGCGGCCTGGACCCGAGCTTCGGCAACGGCGGCAAGGTCAGCACCGCGTTCAACAACGGCGGCCGCAGCGATGAGGCCCAGGCCGTGGCCGTGCAGGCCGACGGCAAGATCCTCGTCGCCGGCAGCAGCGACCAGGGCGCCAGCGGCTATGACTTCGCGCTGGCCCGCTACAACGCCGATGGCACGCTGGATACGAGCTTCGGCAGCGGCGGCCGCGTGACGACCTCCTTTGGCAACGGCGCCGACAAGGCCTACGCCCTGCTGCTGCAGCCCGACGGCAAGATCGTCCTCGGCGGCGACAGCAGCCAGGGCGCCAACGGCAGCGACTTCGCAATGGCCCGCTACAACGCCGACGGCAGCCTCGACGCCAGCTTCGGCAACGGCGGCAAGGTGCTGACCGCCATCGGCAGCGACGGCGCGCGCGAGACCATCTACGCGCTGGCGCTGCAGACGGCCGCAGGCGTGTCCCGCATCGTCGCCGCCGGCGGCGAAGGAGACTTCATCGCCGCCGCCTACCGCGCCGACGGCACGCTGGACGCCGGCTTCGGCACCGCGGGCATCGTGCGCGGCCTGTTCGGCAGCGTCACCGGCGCGGCGCGCGGCGTCGTCGTCACGGCCGACAGCAAGCTCGTGCTGGCCGGCCACCGCGACCATGATTTCGCCGCCGTGCGCCTGCTGCCCAACGGCGGCATGGATGCCAGCTTCGGCACAGGGGGCCGTGCCGTCGTCGCGGTCAGCGCCGACAACTGGGACGAAGCCACCGCCCTCGTGCAGCAGGCCGATGGCCGGCTGCTGCTCGGCGGCTGGATGTACACCGGCAACAGCTCCAGCGCCGACACCGTGCTGCTGCGGCTGAACAGCGACGGCAGCCGCGACACCGGTTTCTCCCCCAACGGCGTCCGCGTCACCGCGGTGGCCAGCGGCGTGCGCACCGACTCAGGCCGCGCCCTGGCCCTGCAGCCCGACGAACGCGTGCCCACGGTGCGCGTGCTGCAGGCCGGCGAAGCCAGCGGCAACAGCGACCTGGACATCGTGCTGATGCGCCATTGGCTCTGAGCCCCGACCTGACGCCTGCGCAACTTCCTGGAGCCCTCATGTTCTCGCCTCGATGCCTCGCGCCCCTGTGCGCCGCCCTGCTCATCCTTGCTGGCTGCGGCGGTGGTTCCGACCCCGCCACCACCGACACGCCGGGCACCCCCTCCACTCCCACAACGCCGTCCGCACCGGCCCCCAGCGTGCAGATGGCGGCCCTGTCCGGCTCGGCGCAGCACGCCACCCTCTCCTGGAGCGGCGGCAGCGCGGGCACTGCATGGCGCCTGGAGCGCCGCCGCGAGGACGGTGGCGAGTACGCCCTCGTCGCCGAGGTGGACAGCGGCGCGGGCCTCTGGCTGGACGGCGGCCTCAGTGCCGACACCGGCTACAGCTACCGCCTCAGCCGCACTGACGGCAGCGTGCTGGCCACGGCCACGGCCCGCACCGGCACCGAGGCGGTACTGACAACGGCCGCCCCGACGGCGGTGGGCGCGGGCATCCCGCTGCCCTTCACGCCCACGACGAGCAGCCTGCGCCTGGCGGACGGCAGCCTGCAGCTCGACCTGCCCGCCGGCAGCCTGAGCCAGGCCGGCACTGCGACGCTGCAGCCCGTCACCAATCCCCTGCCCGATGGCGTCGGCCCGGGGCTGAGCCTCAGCCTACCCGAGCGCCCGGCCCGCACGCTGACGCTGTCGATGCGCTACGGCGCCGACGAGGATGTCGACGAGGTGCTGCAGGACCGCATCGCACTGCAGCAGGCCGACGGCAGCTGGTGGCTGCTGCCGCTGGCCGCCCACGATGAGGGCCAGCGCCTGCTGCAGGTCAGCCTGCCACCCGGCCTGTGGGTGGAGGAGCAACCGGCCGCGTCTGCGCAAATGGCCCGTGCGGCGGCCACCTCGGTACGCGGCGTCAAGGGCCAGTTTGTGCGCGTGAAGGCGCACAAGCTCGTGCCCGCCTCGGCCAGCGTGCGCACCCTCGGCAGCCAGCGCTTCGTGCCCGTCAGCATCTATGTGATGCGCGGCAGCCAGCCCTGTGAGGCGCAGACTGGCGAGGAGTTCTGCCTGCCCACACCGGTGCTGCGCGATGTGCAGGTGCCGGTGCTGAATACCAAGGCCGGCTTCCAGCGCCAGTGGACGCTGGAAGGCAGCACCACGCCCGACGCCACCCTGGGAACGCTGGCCCTTGAGCCCCAGGCCGGCATCGTCTACACCGCGCCAGCTCAGGTGCCCGCCACCAATCCGCTCACGCTGCGTTTCCGGAGCGTCAGCAACAGCAACGGGCGCCACCTGGTGCTGAGCGCAAAGATCCGCGTCACCGAAGACGCCTGGGTCGGCAAGCTGGAGGCCTTCGTCGGCGATCTCGGGGCCGGCCACAAGTACAACCTCGACACCCGCTGGAATCTCGATGCCGCGCAGAGCACCGCGACCCGCCGCGTCTACCACCCCGCCGGCAATGCCGAGCACCTCTACACGGTGGTGGATCCAGTCTGCCAGCACACGGTCACGCCCACGCACATCCCGCTCGCGCAGGCCCAGGCCACCGGCCAGCTCATCGTCGATGAATCCACCAGCCCGGCGCGCTACAAGCTGGACCTGGCCACGCTGTGGAATTCGACGTTGACCGTCAGCTGCCCGACCGGCAGCACCAGCGCGCCGACCAAAGCCGGGCATGTGTGGACCGCCGAGGGCGTCGTCACGCAAGGCCGCATCGCGGGCTCCGACAACGGTCTGGGCGAGCGCAGTTGGGCACTGGGGCGCCCGCAGTGAAATCGTTCGTCGCGTTCAGGGTTTACCCAGAATCGTTGCGGTCGGCGTAAACGTCGGCCGGCGAGGTTGATTGATCGTCCCGAGGGCCGCTCCCACACTGCGGCCGCATACCGCCACTGAATGGCGGACCTGGAGACATCAAGTGACCCTCAATCGCCGTCAATGGCTGGCCGCCACCGCTGGCACCACCACCTCCCTCTGGCTGCCCAGCGCCCACGCCCAGGCGGGCGCGCTGAAGATCTCGCACCAGTTCCCCAGCGGCACGCTCACCGAGGGCGACTTCCGCGACCGCTTGTGCCGCAAGTTCGCCGCCGAGGTGGAGAAGCGCAGCAGCGGCGCATTGAAGGCCTCGGTCTACCCGGGCTCGTCGCTGATGAAGACCAATGCCCAGTTCTCGGCCCTGCGCAAGGGCGCGCTGGACATGAGCCTGGTGCCGCTGTCCTATGCCGGCGGCGAGGTGGCCGAGACCAATGCCGGGCTGATGCCGGCCCTGGTGCCCAGCTACGAGCAGGGCGCGGCGTGGAAGACGGCGGAGGTGGGCAAGCTGTTGTCCAAGGTGCTGGACGACAAGGGCGTCCTCATCGTCAGCTGGGTCTGGCAGGCCGGCGGCGTGGCCAGCCGGGCACGGCCGCTGGTGACGCCGGACGACGCCAAGGGCCTGAAGGTGCGCGGCGGCAGCCGCGAGATGGACATGATGCTGAAACAGGCCGGCGCCTCGGTCATCACGCTGCCGTCCAACGAGATCTACGCCGCCATGCAGACCGGCGCCATGGATGCGGCCATGACCTCGTCGACCAGCTTCATCTCCTTCAAGCTCGAAGAGATCGCCAAGCACCTGACCTCGGGCCGCCAGCGCACCTACTGGTTCATGTTCGAGCCGCTGATGATCTCCAAGGAGGTCTTCAACAAGCTGCCCAAGGCCCAGCAGGACATCGTCATGGCGGTGGGCGCCGAGCTGGAAGTCTTTGCCCGCGATGCCGCCAAGGCCGACGACCAGACCGCCGCCGCAATCTACGCCAAGGCCGGCGCCAAGGTCTACGACATGGACGAGCCGACGCTGAAGAAGTGGCAGGCCATCGCACGCGACACCGCGTGGAAGGACTTCGGCGAGAAGAACGAATCCTGCGCCGCCATCCTCAAGGCCGCGCAGAAGCTGCTCTGAGGCCGCCATGAGCCACGGTTTTGAATTGCAGCCGGCGGCGGTGGCCGGCATCGACCCCGACACGCCCGCCCTGCTGCGCCCCATCGCGCGCGGCCTGAACTTCATCAACCACGCCATGGTCGTGCTCGGCATGCTGGCCCTGCTGGTGGCCTCCTGCGTGCTGACCTACAGCGTCGTGTCGCGCTATGTGATGAAGGCTTCGACCGACTGGCAGGACGAGGCAGCCGTGTTCTGCCTGGTCGGCGCCACCTTCCTGTGCGGCGCCTTCGTGCAGTCGCTGCGCGGCCACGTCGGCATCGAGGCCATCGCCGGCCTGCTGCCCCGCGCCGTGAACCGCCTGCGCCTGATGCTCGTGGACCTGATGGGCACGGCCTTTTGCGCCTTCTTCGCGTGGAAGTCCTGGACGCTGTTCCACGAGGCCTGGGCCGAGGGCCAGACGACCTCGTCGTCCTGGGCGCCGCCGCTGTGGATTCCCTACGGCCTGATGGCCCTGGGCATGACGCTGCTGAGCCTGCAGCTGCTGGTGCAGCTCACCGCTCGCGTCAACGGCTTCTTCAAGCCTTCACAAGGAGTGCTGGCATGAGCATGCTTTTACTGGGCTCGCTGTTCGGCGTCGTCACGCTGCTGTTCATGTTTTCGGGCGCACCGATCGCGTTCGCGCTCGGCAGCGTGGCCGTACTCTTCATGGCCATCTTCATGCCGGCCTCAGCGCTGGACACGGTCACGCAGAACGTCTACGAGGAGATGGCCAGCATTACGCTGCTGTCCATTCCCCTCTTCATCCTGAAGGGCGCGGCCATTGGCAAGTCACGCGCTGGGCAGGACCTCTACGCTGCCATGCATGTGTGGATGGGCCGCATCCCCGGCGGCCTGGGTATTGCCAATGTGTTCGCCTGCGCGCTGTTCGCGGCCATGGCCGGCTCCAGCCCGGCCACCTGCTCGGCCATCGGCAGCGCCGGCATCCCGGAGATGCGCAAGCGCGGCTACTCGCCGGGCTTTGCAGCCGGCATCATCGCGGCCGGCGGCACGCTGGGCATCCTGCTGCCGCCGTCCATCACGATGATCCTGTACGCGGTGGCGGCCGAGCAGTCGCTGGGCCGGCTTTTCCTGGCCGGCATCATGCCGGGCGTGCTGCTGGTGGCGCTGTTCGCCGGCTACGCGGCGCTGCGCTACCGCAAGGAGTACGCGCTGGCCGAGGCCGAATACAAGCGCACCGGTGCCGCCTCGGCGCTGCTGGCCAACGAGACCTTCACCAACCGCCAGAAGTTCGAGATGCTGCCGCGCGTCGTGCCCTTCGTGCTGCTGCTGATCGGCGTCATGGTGGCGCTGTATGGCGGCTTCGCGACGCCGTCGGAAACCGCCGGCTTGGGTGCCCTGCTGGCGCTGGCGCTGATCGCCGTCATCTACGGCGTGTGGCGGCCCAAGGACGTGGCGCCCATCCTCCAGTCGACGCTGAAGGAATCGACCATGCTGATGCTCATCATCGGCATGTCGCTGCTGTTCTCCTACGTGATGAGCTATCTGCACATCAGCCAGTCGGCCGCCGAGTGGATCGTCGGCATGCAGCTGTCCAAGTGGGTGCTGCTGGCCGCGGTGCTGCTGATGGTCATCCTGCTGGGCTTCTTCCTACCGCCGGTCAGCATCATCCTGATGACGGCGCCCATCATCCTGCCGCCGCTGAAGGCCGCCGGCTTCGATCTGATCTGGTTCGGCATCCTGATGACCATCGTCATGGAGACCGGCCTCATCCACCCGCCGGTGGGGCTGAACATCTTCGTCATCAAGAACATCGCGCCCGACATCGACCTGCGCGACATCATCTGGGGCGTGCTGCCCTTCGTCGTCCTGATGCTGCTGGCGGTGCTGCTGATCTGCATCTTCCCGGGCATCGCGACGGGCCTCCCCGACGCCGTCATGGGCGTCGCCGCCAAGTCGCATTGAGGAGCCGACGATGAACGCCCCCGCCTGGAACCTGCGCGATCGCCAGCGCCGCGAGCGCCTCTCCCGGGCGGCCGAAATCACCGGCGTGCAGGGCCGGCGCGTCGCCACCGAGGCCATCGTGCCGCTGCTGGAGGCCGTGCTGCAACCGGGTGACCGCGTCTGCCTGGAGGGCAACAACCAGAAGCAGGCCGACTTCCTGGCCCAGTCGCTCACGCAGGTGGACCCGCAGCGCGTGCGCGACCTGCACATGGTCCAGTCGGTGCTGGCCCTGCCCGAGCATCTGGACGTGTTCGAGAGCGGCATCGCCAAGCGCCTCGACTTTTCCTTCTCCGGCCCGCAGGGTGCGCGCCTGGCCAAGCTGGTCGCGGCGGGTGGCATCGAGATCGGCGCCATCCACACCTACCTGGAACTGTTCGCGCGCTACTTCGTCGACCTGACGCCCAAGGTCGCGCTGGTGGCCGCCCACGCCGCGGATGCGCAAGGCAACCTCTACACCGGCCCCAACACTGAGGACACGCCGGCCATCGTCGAGGCCACGGCCTTCTCGGGTGGCATCGTSATCGCCCAGGTCAACGAGATCGTGGACGTGCTGCCGCGCATCGACATCCCGGCCGACTGGGTGGACTTCGTCGTGCAGGCGCCGCGCCCCAACCTTGTCGAGCCGCTGTTCACCCGCGACCCGGCSCAGATCWSCGAGATCCAGGTGCTGATGGCSATGATGGCCATCAAGGGCATCTAYGCCGAGTACGGCGTGCAGCGCCTGAACCACGGCATCGGCTTCGACACCGCGGCCATCGAGCTGCTGCTGCCCACCTATGCCGAGTCGCTCGGCCTCAAGGGCAAGATCTGCAAGCACTGGGCGTTGAACCCGCACCCAGCGCTCATTCCCGCCATCGAGGCCGGCTGGGTCGAGTCCATCCACTCCTTCGGCTCCGAGCTCGGCATGGAGGACTACATCCGCGCCCGGTCAGACGTGTTCTTCACCGGTGCCGACGGCAGCCTGCGCAGCAACCGCGCCTTCTGCCAGGCGGCGGGTCACTACGCCTGCGACCTCTTCATCGGCTCGACGCTGCAGATCGACCTGCAGGGCAACAGCTCCACCGCGACGCTGGGCCGCATCACCGGCTTTGGTGGCGCGCCCAATATGGGCGCCGACGCGCGCGGCCGCCGCCACGCCAGCCCCGCGTGGCTGAAGGCCGGTGCCGAGGCCCGTGCGGGAAGGCAAGGCGCCGCCGGCACGCCTCGTGGCCAGAAGCTGGTGGTGCAGATGGTMGAGACCTTCCGCGAGCACATGCAGCCCGCGTTTGTCGAACGCCTCGACGCGTGGACGCTGCGGGAACAAGCCGGCATGGCCCTGCCGCCGATCATGATCTACGGCGACGACGTGAGCCACATCCTGACCGAGGAAGGCATCGCCAACCTGCTGCTGTGCCGCAGCGACGAGGAACGCGAGCAGGCCATCCGCGGCGTCGCTGGTTACACGGCCGTGGGCCTGGCGCGGGATGCGCGCATGGTCGAGAACCTGCGCGATCGCGGCGTCATCAAGCGGCCTGCCGACCTCGGCGTCGACCCGCGCGACGCGACGCGCAACCTGCTGGCCGCGCGCAGCATGCGCGACCTCGTGCGCGCCTCGGGCGGCCTGTACAGCCCGCCCAAGCGCTTTCGCAACTGGTGAGGACACGATGAACGCCCCTGGTCTCGAAACCCTGGACTACTCGTTCACCGGCACGCGCCCGGCCGGCAGCTTCACGCCGGTGCTGGTCGGCGTCGTCGGTTCCGGCAACCTCGAAGTGCTGCTGGAGCCCGCGGCCGGCAGCGACTGCCACATCCACATCGAAACCTCGGCGCGCGGCTTCAGCCCGATCTGGTCAGCCGTCGTCAGTGACTTCCACCAGCGCCACCAGCTCGCCGGAGTGCAGCTGTCCATCCACGACATGGGCGCCACGCCCGCCGTCGTCAGCCTGCGGCTGGACCAGGCCGCGCAGGAGCTGCAGCCGTGATCACTTCCTACGCTGAATGCTCGGCGCGCGAGCGCCTGACCGGGGTTGTTGATACTGGCAGCTTCCACGAGTGGCTGCCGCCCGCGATGCGGCTGACCAGCCCCCACCTGGCGCAGCTTGGCGTGCCCTCCTCTTTCGACGACGGCGTGGCCATTGGCCGCGCGACGCTGGCTGGTCAGGAGATCTTCGTCGCGGCCCAGGAGGGCGAGTTCATGGGCGGCGGCGTCGGCGAGGTGCATGGCGCCAAGCTCGTTGGCTGGCTGAAGCGCGCCCAGCGCGACAAGCCGCGCGCCGTGCTGCTGCTGGCCGAGTCCGGCGGCGTGCGTCTGCACGAGGCGAATGCCGGCCTCATCGCTGTCTCCGAGGTGATGCGCGCGCTGTTGGACGTGCGCGCGGCAGGCATCCCGGTCATCGTGCTGATCGGCGGGGCCAATGGCTGCTTCGGCGGCATGGGCATCGTCGCGCGCTGCGCCGACCACATCGTCATGAGCGACCTGGGCCGCTTGGCCATGTCCGGCCCCGAGGTCATCGAGGCTTCGCATGGCGTCGAGGAGTTCGACTCACGCGACCGCGCGCTGGTCTGGCGCACCACCGGTGGCAAGCACCGCTGGCTGACTGGCGACTGCGACGTGCTGGTGGAAGACGACGTGGCCGAGTTCCGCGCGGCAGCCATTGCGGCGCTGGATTCGGGGCGGCCGGTCACGCTGGAACTGCTGGAAGCCGAGCACGCGCGGCTGAGTGCGCGGCTCACTTTCGACGGCTCCGAAGCCATTGCGTTGTGGGCTTCGCTCGGCGTACAGAGCGCCTCCCACGTGCCCGACCTCGACGTGGCCGGTGTGCTGGCCCTGGGAGCCCGCTGATGGACTGGCAGACGCTTGCAACCCAACTCTTCGGCGCCGATCACGGCATCACGCGCGACGGTGATTTCCTGCGCGGCGAGGTCGAGTTCGACGGCGAGCCCATCGCCGTCATCGGCACCACCAACCACGCACCCATCGGCGTGCAGCTCGCGCTGACCCAGGCCCGCGCAGTGCTGGACACGATGGCCCAGCACCCCGGCCGCGCCATCCTGCTGCTGATCGACACCCAAGGCCAGCAACTGCGCCGCCGCGACGAGCTGCTGGGCATCAACCGAGCGATGGCCCATCTGGGCATGACGATCGACCTCGCCCGCCGGCGCGGCCACCGCGTGCTGGGCCTCGTCTACGACCAAGCCTTGTCCGGCGGCTTCATCACCTCGGGCCTCATCGCCGACGCCTGCGATGCACTGCCCGAGGCCGAGATCCGCGTCATGCGCCTGCCGGCCATGGCCCGCGTGACCAAGCTGCCCGAGGCGCTGCTGGCCCAGCTGTCCGAATCCAACCCGGTGTTTGCACCAGGCGTGGGCAACTACGTGGCCATGGGCGGCGTGCGCCGGCTCTGGCAAGGCGATCTGGCCGTGGCCCTGCGTGAGGCGCTGGCGGATGCGCCGACCGATGACCGGCGTGCTGAAGATGGCGCCGCGCGCGGCGGGCGGCAGATGGCCGCAGCGGTCGCGCAGCGGGTGCTCGACGCCGCCTGAACCATGGCCGCGCTGCATCGCCACCAGATCGCCTGGCTGTCGGCCGTGGGCTGGCAGGGCCTGCTCGGCGGCAGCTGGGACGCCGAAGCCCTCGACTGCCTGGGTCACTGGGCTGCGCGAGGCCTGCCCCTCGTCGTCACGCGCCAACGCGACGACGACGGCATTGCGTTGGGCCTGTGCGCGCCGAGCCGCTGGGGCCATCGACGCATTGCGCTGCGCGTCGAGCGCACCGAGGTGCTGTACTTCGACGAGTTCCCGCGCCTGGACCAAGTCCTCACCCAACTGCCTCAGAGCACCCGCGCACCCGCCCGCCAGCTGGCCCTGGCCCTGCAGGCCTGCGGCGCAACGGCCCGCGTCTACGGCAGCCATGGCTGGCAACACATCACCGGACTGCAGCATGTGCGCGAGGGCTCGGATCTCGACGTGTGGGTAGGAGTCGGCAGCAAGGAACAGGCCGATGCCGCGGCCGCCGCATTGAACGCCTTCGCCTCGCCCTCCCGGCGGCTCGATGGCGAACTCGTCTTCGACGGCAACGCCGCCGTTGCCTGGCGTGAGTGGCTCGCCTGGCGCAGCGGTGGCCCGCAGGCTCTGTTGGTGAAACGGCTCAACGGCGCTTCGATGGAGGCGCTGGCATGAGGCCACATCGCGCGCTGGCGCCCAGCGCCCCCACGCCCCAGCAGATCGGCCGCGCCGCTACGCTCGCGCTCTATGACGAGCTCGCGTTGTCACCCAAGCCCGGCCTCGTCACGCTGACCGACCGCGGCAGCCATGCCGACATGGACGCCCACACCTTCATGCGCAGCCTGTTCGCGCTGCGCAGCTACTTCGTTCGTATCGCCGAACTGGGGGGCGCTAGCGCGCCCTTCGAGGCGCTGGAGCGCTGCGGCATCGCGGCCGAAGCCCGCATGCTGGCCGCCACGGGCGGCATCAACACGCACCGCGGCGCGATCTTCATGCTGGGCTTGCTGTGCGCTGCAGCGGGCGCGCTGGGCCAACAACCCACTCCCGCCCTGATCAGGCAGACGCTGCTGACGCGCTGGGGCGAGACGCTGGCCGCTCGCGCGCAGCGCCCTCCCACGCTGCCCGGCGGGCTGGCTGCGCAGCGCTTTCAACTGCGCAGCGCTTCGACCGAAGCCGCTCTGGGCTTTCCGACGCTGTTCGAGACGGCCGAGCCGGCCTTGCGTTCGGCCCGGGCGCGCGGCCTTTCGGCGGCCGCGGCCCGGCTCGACACCTTGTTCGCCGTCATGGCCGTGCTGGACGACAGCAACCTCGCCCACCGCGGCGGCCTCGAGGGGTTGCGCTTCGCGCAGGCCACCGCGCGAGACTTCCTCGCCACGGGTGGTGCATCCCAGGGCCTCGAAACGGTCCAAACGATCAGCGCCGAGTTCGTGCGCCAGCGCCTGTCCCCCGGTGGCGCGGCCGACACGCTCGCCGCCGCCTGCTGGCTGGAACGCCTGAGCTGAATGGGCCTGGCGCTGCTCTTCCCCGGGCAGGGCGCACAGCACCCGCAGATGCTGCCCTGGCTGGACGCACAGCCCGCTGCCAGGCCGGCGCTGGATGCCCTGGCCCGGCACCTGGGGCCGGGCTGGCGTGATCGCCTGGGTGACTCGGCCTGGCTGCATGCCAATCCAGTGGCCCAGCCGCTGCTGACGGGTGTTGGCATCGCGGCTTGGCAGGCGCTGGCGGCGCGCTTGCCGCCACCCGTGGTGGTGGCGGGCTACAGCGTCGGCGAGCTGGCCGCATTCGCGGCGGCGGGTGTGTTTGACGCCTCAACCGCCCTCGATCTCGCGGCTGTTCGCGCGCAGGCCATGAGTGACAGCGTGGCCGGCCAGGACACGGGGCTGCTTGCTGTTCAGGGCCTGAACGCGCTGCGCCTGGCCCAAGCCTCCGCAGCCTCGTTGGCGATTGCGATCCGCATCAGCGCGGAGCGCGTCATCGTCGGCGGCGTTGCGGCCGAACTCGACGCCAACGCAGCCCGCTGGTCCGCCGCTGGCCTGCGCTGCACGCGCCTGCCCATTGGCATCGCCTCGCACACGCCGGCCATGGCGGCTGCGGCGACGGTATTCGCACGGCACCTGGCGACGGTCAGTCTCCAGGCGCCACGCACCGCCGTGGTCTGCAACTTCACCGGTGCTGCCAGCAGAGTCCCCGCCGCGCTGGCGGCCGCACTTGCCGGCCAGATTGCCAGCACTGTGCGATGGGACGACTGCATGGACAGCATTGCCGAACGCGGCGTTCGCTGCGTGCTGGAAATCGGCCCCGGTGCCGCATTGGCCTCCATGTGGCGCGAGCGGCACCCCGACATCCCGGCGCGGTCGATCGACGAGTTCCAGGCGCCGGACGGCGTGCTGGGCTGGCTGGGCCGGCAACTCAGCTGAGCTGTAGGTGTTTTCTCTGGTATGACCACATTGGGTATAAATGAGAAACTGGTAATACCGCAATGAGCTCTGGCTCAGACGTCACCAGGCAACTCAAATCCCACGGGCGTCTCGCCCGGTCCGCTAACAACACGCAGGAGACCATCGTGCATCGATTCAAGTACGTCATCAGCGCAGCACTGCTCGCTGTTTCGCAAGTGGCCGCCGCGGATACCGCCGAAGCGAGCATCAGCAACATCAACTTCAGCACTTCCCAGGGATGGGCCCAGGTGTTCAAGGGAGTCACTTGGCTGCCGCTGCCATCGGGCGCATCGGTTGCGCTGGCGGATCCAAGTTTCAGCGACACCGCCAGCGGCTGGCAGGGAGATGTGATCGGTGCATCGGTTGCCTCTGCTGGCTCCATCGCGGAAGCCAAGTTGACTGCGACAACCGCCACCGACAACTCCCGCAGCTTGAACGGCGTGTCCGCTTCGGCGAAGGTCAACGTCACCGGAGGACAGTCCGGTTGGGCCAACGCGAAGGTTTTTGATGGTTTGTTCCAGGCCAGCGAAAATGCAACCGTCACCGTGACCGTCGCCTTGAGCAGCCTGCAGGTCAGTGGCCCTCACGGGCAGGCGAATGTCTACATCGACTTTTGCAGTTGGGCGGAAACCTGCGCTCCCGGCAACTACACGGAAGCCTTCATCGACTCGTCCTTCCCGAACTACACCGGCCCGACGCTTTTGAGCGCCACCTGGACGAATCCGGGAGAGGCGGGCTTTTTCAGAATGGCCATCGGTTTGGCGGTGTCTGCCGACTCCGTGACCGCCGTTCCGGAACCGGCGACCATGGCCCTCTGGCTGGCCGGCCTGGCAGGTGTCGGCGCACGTCTTCGCCGCCGCAAAGATTAGTTGGCTCGTCTCCGAGTCGGCCAGGCACACGTTGACCTGGTTTGGTCGCGCGATCTCCAACGGGATCGCGCGACGCATTTTTTCCTTTGACAAATCAAGCGCCTGGCTCGGACAGCCGCAGCAGCGCTTGCCTTGAATCAGCAGTTCGATCGACGGGAAACCAAGTTATGTCACGCGCGCCGCGCATTCTTCATTGGCTCAGCCTCATGCTCTTCGCGGCGCTCGCGCTCGCGGCTACTGCTGTCCAGGCCRCCGGCCGCGAACGCCTGTCACTCGACAGCGGCTGGCTTTTCCATCGCGGCGACGTCTCAATGCCCGTGGTCAAGGGTCACGGCATGAGCTATCACAACGGCAAGGCCAACGGCGCCTGGGGTGCGGCTGCCGCAGACTTCGATGATTCCGGCTGGCGGCGCCTGGACCTGCCGCATGACTGGGCCGTCGAGAACCCGTTCGACCGCAACGAGAACGCGTCTCAGGGCTATCGCCAGCGCGGCATCGGCTGGTACCGGCGCTATCTGCCGCTGCCCGAATCCGACCGCGGCCGCCACATCGAGCTGCAGTTCGACGCGGTCGCCACGCACAGCACGGTCTGGGTCAACGGCATCGTCGTCGACCGCAACTGGTCGGGCTACAACGGCCGCAGCATCGACATCACGCCCTATGTCCGTTACGGCGCCGACGCCAACACCATCGCCGTGCGCGTGGACGCCGACGCACAGGAAGGCTGGTGGTACGAAGGCGCCGGCATCTACCGCCACACCTGGCTGGTCAAGCGCGACGCGCTGCACATCGCCACCGACGGCCTGCATGCCAACCCGGTCCAGCGCAACGGTCGCTGGAGCCTTCCGGTCGAAGTGACGTTGCAAAGCAGCGCCAAGGCCGAGCGCAGCGGCACCATCGACGTGGTCGTGATCGATCCGTCGGGCCGCGAAGTGGCCAAGGGCAGCGCCCGAGCGCGGGTTGCCGCGCTCGAATCGGCCGTCGCCCACATCAAGCTCGACGTGCGCGAGCCCAAGCTGTGGTCGCTTGCGCAGCCCCACGTCTACCGTGTGCGCGCGACGCTGCGCGACGGCGCGAACGAACTCGACCGCACCGAAACGCAGACCGGCTTCCGGTCCATCCGCTTCGACGCGGACCGCGGCTTCTTCCTCAACGACCAATCGGTCAAGCTGCAGGGCGTCTGCGTCCACCAGGATCACGCCGGCGTCGGTGTCGCCGTGCCCGAAGCCATCTGGGAGTTCCGGCTGCGTCGCCTCAAGGAGATGGGTACCAACGCGATCCGCTTCTCGCACAACGCGCCGGCGGCCGAGGTGCTGGACATCGCCGACCGCCTGGGCCTGCTCGTCATGGACGAGAACCGCCACTTCAACCCCTCGCCCGACTACCTGAAGCAGCTGACGTGGATGGTGCGGCGCGACCGCAATCATCCGAGCGTGATCCTGTGGTCCATCTTCAACGAGGAGCCTCTGCAGAGCACCGAGCCCGGCTATGAGATGGCGCGCCGCATGGTTTCCGAGATCAAGAAGCTTGACCCGACGCGGCCAGTGACGGGCGCCATGCACGGCGGCCTGTTCACCGACCTGAACGCCGCGGATGCGCTCGACGTCGTCGGCGTGAACTACCAGATCAGCGCCTACGACCCTTATCACAAGAAGCACCCGAAGCGCCCGATGACGAGCACCGAGGACACCGCGGCCTACATGACGCGTGGCGAGTTCGCCAGCGACCGCGCCGGCCAGGTGTTCGGCAGCTACGACGACGAGCCCTCGTCCTGGGGCAACACTCACCGCCAGGCCTGGCGCGCCATCGGCGAGCGGCCCTTCATCGCCGGCAGCTTCATCTGGACGGGCATCGACTACCGCGGCGAACCCACGCCGTATGAGTGGCCCAGCGTCGGCTCCTTCTTCGGCGCGATGGACCTGGCCGGGTTCGCCAAGACGGCGTTCTGGATCCACCAGGCCCAGTGGGTCAAGGATCGCCCGGTCGTCAAGTTGGTGCCGCACTGGAACTGGACCGGGCGCGAAGGCCAGGCCGTGCACGTGATGGTCGCCAGCAACGCGCCGCGCGTGCGCCTGCTGCTCAACGGCACGGCCGTCGGCGAGCAGGATGTCGACCCCTATGAAATGGCGCACTTCAAGGTGGCCTATGCGCCGGGACGCATCGAGGCCGTGGCCCTGCAAGACGGCAAGGAGATCGCACGCGATGCGGTTGAGACCAGCGGAGCGCCCACCCGCCTCGTGCTGACGCCGGACCGCAAGGCGCTGATCGGCGACGGGCTGGATGCCATGCCGGTGACGGTCAGCGTCGTCGACGCCCAAGGGCGACCAGTGCCGACGGCGAACGCCCACGTGCGCTTCGAGATCGATGGCCAGGCCAGCATCATTGGCGTCGGCAACGGCGACCCGAACTCCCACGAGCCCGACAAGGCCAGCGAGCGCAGCCTGTTCAACGGCCTGGCCCAACTTATCGTGCAGGGCCGGCGCGATGGCCGCGGTGAGCTGAAGCTGCGCGCCGTCGCCGAGGGCCTGCAGGCCGCCGAAGTCGTGCTGGCACTGCAGCCCGCCCCAGCGCCGCCGAGCGTGCCGACCGCCGAGCCGACGACGCCGCTGCTGGGCTGGCGCGTCTCGCCGGCCTACGCCACCCGGCCCGACCCCAACGTCGTGCTGGCCGAGACCGACATGAACTCCTGGGGTTGGGACGAGCCGCCGATGCGCCATGACGCTGGGGCGAAATCCTTCCGTCTGTACCGCAGCAGCGTGTCGGTGCGTGCGGATCGCAACGACGGCCGCGCGCAACTGGGCTTCGGCAGCATTGCCGGCAAGGCCGAGGTCTGGGTGGACGGCGTCAAGCTGGGCGAGAAGAACACCGTCGAGCCCGCACAATTTGCCGTGACCCTGCCCCAGGGCGGGCCGCGCCGCCAGGTGACCGTGCTGGTCGAAGCAGCGCCGGGCCAGCCCTCGGGCCTGTGGGGTCGCGTGGTGCTCGAGCCAGGGGTACGCTGAACCGGCGCCGCCCGCTCACCCTCGGGCATTTCCGATGGCCGCGTTCCGGGCGGGCGTGGCGTCGCCGACAACATCGAACGGGAATTCCTGCCTTGAACGTGAACCTTCGCGCGCCGCTGGCGCTCTGCCTGGCCTGCGTCCTGAGTCTTGCCGGCTGTAGCACGCCGTCGCACAGCCCCATCGCGCAGCCGCAACAGTCCGCTGAGATCGACACCCAGGCCATACAGCTGAACCAGGTGGGCTATCTGCCCGAGAGCGCGAAATGGGCAGTGCTGCGCGATGTGCCCGTGAGCAGCTTTGCGCTGGTCGACGCAGTGACTGGACAAGAAGTCTGGCGCGGCCCGCTGCGCAGCGCGCAACGCTGGGAGGCGGCGCAGGAGGCACTGCGCCTGGCCGACTTCTCTGCCTGGCGTCAGCCCGGCCGATACCGGCTGAAGGTTGCAGGGCTTGCGCCTTCAGCTCCTTTCGTCATCGCGGCAGACGCCTATGTGTCGCTGAATGCCGCCGCGCTCAAGTTCTTCTACTACAACCGCGCCAGCATCGCGCTCGACCCTGTCCACGCGGGTGTCTGGGCGAGGCCCGCAGGTCATCCGGACGACCGCGTGCTTGTTCATGCGTCAGCCGCTGGCCCTGGCCGGCCTGAGGRCACCGTCTTCTCAGCGCCAAAGGGTTGGTATGACGCTGGCGACTACAACAAGTACATCGTCAACTCCGGCATCACCGTCTACACGCTGCTGGCGGCCTATGAACATTTCCCGGCCTTCTTCGATGCGCAGCGCCTGACCATCCCCGAGAGCGGCAACGGCCTGCCGGACGTTCTCGATGAAGCACTGTGGAACCTGGAGTGGATGCTGTCCATGCAGGACCCGGTCGATGGCGGCGTCTATCACAAGCTCACCGACAAAGGCTTTGACGGCATCGTGATGCCCCATGAGGCCCGGCACGACCGCTATGTCGTGATGAAGGCGACGGCGGCCACACTCGACTTCGCCGCCGTCATGGCACAGGCCAGCCGCGTATTCGCTGCGTTCGAGGCGCAGCGCCCGGGGTTGTCGGCACGCATGATGACCGCCTCCAAGCGTGCCTGGGACTGGGCCAAAGCGCATCCCGACGTCATCTACCGCCAGCCGGCCGACATCCACACCGGCGGTTATGACGACAACCAACTGGCTGACGAACTTGCCTGGGCCGCCGCAGAGCTCTACATCAGCACACGCGAGGACGGCTATTGGCACGCGCTCAAGCAAGCCGTGCCGCGCATCGAGATTCCGGGCTGGAGCAGCGTCGGGGCGCTGGCATGGGTAAGCCTCGCCCAGCATCGCGACCGATTGACCCCGGTAGCGGACCGCAGGCTCATCGAGGGCCAGATCCGGTCCTTGGCCACCGCGCTCGCCGAGCGTTGGGATCGATCGCCCTATCGCCTGGCCATGCAGACCGAGGACTTCATCTGGGGCAGCAATGCCGTGGCCCTGAACCAGGCCTTGATGCTCATTCAGGGATACCGCCTCGGCAGTGACCGCCGCATGCTCGATGCCGCACAGTCGGCACTTGACTTTGTTCTCGGGCGGCACCCCAGCGGATATGCCATGGTGACCGGCTTCGGAACGCGCTCGCCGCTGCATCCGCACCACCGTCCGTCTGGCGCGATGCCGCGACAGCCGCCGGTACCCGGCATGATCGTCGGCGGCCCGAACCCCGGCTCGGGCGACGATTGCCCCGGCGCCTATCCTTCCAAGGTGCCGGCCAAGGCCTACCTCGACGCCTTGTGCAGCTACACCACCAACGAGATCGCGATCAACTGGAACGCACCGCTGGTGTACGTATCAGCGGCCGTTCAGACGCTGACTCCCAAGCCATGAGTCACAAGCCGCGCATCGCACAAACGACAAACCCGGCTCAAGGCCGGGTCTGACGATTCGGATTGGTGGGCGGTGCAGGTTTCGAACCTGCGACCCCCACAGTGTGAATGTGGTGCTCTACCCCTGAGCTAACCGCCCAATCCTGAAAACTGAATCCACCGCAACTCCAAGAGTCTTGGTGGGCGGTGCAGGTTTCGAACCTGCGACCCCCACAGTGTGAATGTGGTGCTCTACCCCTGAGCTAACCGCCCCGAAAGCGAATCTCGACTTCCGCGAAGCCCGCGATTATGCCATGGGTTGAGCGGGCTCCAGCACTCGCCACTTGCAGGCGCCACCGGCGGCCTTGTCGAGGTCGGCAAGCAATTTCTCATGCGCCGCGGCCTCGGCTTCGCTGGCGTGCAGCACCGGCAGCACGAAGCGGCACAGGTCCACGGCCTCGATGGCGGCGTGGCTGTCGCCGCTGGCGTTGTCGCCATGCTCGTCCATCAACAGCGCGTCCTGGCCACGCGTCAGGCGGATGTAGACGTCGGCCAGCAGTTCGGCGTCCAGCAGCGCGCCGTGCAGCACGCGCTTGGTGTTGTCGACCTCGAGACGGCGGCACAACGCGTCCAGCGAATTGGCCTTGCCGGGAAAGAGGTCGCGCGCCATCAGCAGCGTGTCGCGCACGCCGCCCACATGGTCGGTCAGCACGCCGCGCTTCAGGCGCTTGAGCTCGGCATTGATGAAGCCGATGTCAAACGGCGCGTTGTGAATGACCAGCTCGGCGCCGGCCAGGAAGGCCAGCAGTTGGTCGACGATCTCGGCGAACTTGGGCTTGTCCGACAGGAAGGCCTCGGTCAGCCCGTGCACCCGCAGCGCGTCCTCGTGGCTGGCGCGCTCGGGGTTGATGTAGAGGTGCAGGTGGTTGCCGGTGAGCTGGCGGTTGACCATTTCGACGCAGCCGACCTCGATGACGCGGTCGCCCTTGTCGGCCTCCAGGCCGGTGGTTTCGGTGTCGAAGAAGATCTGTCTCATGTCAACCTTGGACCGGCCTTTGATTGCGCTTGGTGGCCCAGGCAAAGATGGCGGCACCAACGATGACCATTGGCAGGCTCAGCCACTGTCCCTGGCTCCAGCTCAGCGCGCGCAGGCCGAGGAAGTCATCGGGCTCACGGAAGTATTCGGCCACGAAGCGCAGCGCGCCATAGCCCATCATGAAGACGCCGGAGATCTGCCCGGTCGCGCGTGGCTTGCGGGCATAGAGCCACAGGATGATGAAAAGCAGCAGGCCTTCGCCCGCTGCCTGGTAGAGCTGGGAAGGATGGCGGGCAATGCCGCCGTCATTGGCCTGGGGAAAGATCATGGCCCAGGGCAGGTCGGCCGGCGCCGGCCGACCCCACAGCTCGCCATTGACGAAGTTGCCCAGGCGCACGGCCATGATGCCGGTCGGCACGCAGGGCGCGATCAGGTCTGACACCTCGAAGAAGCTGCGGCCGCGACGGCGCCCGAACAGGTACAGGCCCAGCAGCACGCCGAGCAGGCCGCCGTGGAAAGACATGCCGCCATCCCAGACCCGGATGATCTCGGTCAGGTGATGGACGTAGTAACCGGGCTTGTAAAAGAAGCAGTACCCCAAGCGTCCGCCCAGCACGACGCCCAGCACGCCGTAGAACAGCACGTCGTCCACGTCCCGCTTGGTCCAGCCCACGGCTGCGTGCTGGGGCATGCGCGAGCGCAGCGTAGCCAGCCACAGGAAGAGGCCAAAGGCGATCAGGTAGGTGATGCCATACCAATGGATGCCGCCGGAACCGATGTGGACGGCGATGGGGTCGAACTGAGGATGAACCAGCATGGCCCGATGGGAAGAAGAGCGGCCGGCATCATAGCCAGCGCACCGCCCTGCCCTGTCAAGCCAGGCCGGCCAGCAGTTTCTTCGCCTCGTCGACGTTGCGCGGATTGGCGCGCTTGTTCTGCACGAAGCGCTCTAGCGCCGCCCTGGCACCGGCCTTGTCGCCCTTGGCGATCAGGGCCTGGCCCAGGCGATGGTCGATGGGCATGCGCTCCGCACCTTCCAGGGCCCGCGCGCGCTCGAAGGCCTTGACGGCTTCATCGAGCTGGCCCTGCTCCGTCAGCACACGGCCCAGGCCATAGGGGCCGGCGGCGTGGCCGGGATAGTCGCGCTGCAGGGCCTCGAAGATGCCGCGGGCCTTGGGCAGGTTCTTCTGCTCCATGAGCTCGAAACCCAGGCGCGTCCACTGGCCGCGCAGCTCGCGAACCACCGTGCGGTCGTCGCCCGGTTTGGCGCTGGCCAACTCGCGCTCGGCGCCGGCCCAATCCTTGTCGTTCATGGCGAGCATGGCGCGCAGCAGCTTGGCCTGCTCGGGCTGGCGTGGCTGCGCCTCCGCGGCCAGCTCCTTGGCCTTGGCCGTGCTGCCGCCGGCAAAGCCGGGCGCCATCAGATAGAACTGGGTCAGGCCGCTGCGTGCCTCGAACAGCGCCGGATCGAGCTCGACGGCCTTGGCGAACTGCTCCTTGGTCTTGCTCGCCAGGCCAGGCATCTTGAAGACGCTGGCCGCCATGGCCTGCTGGCCGTAGACGCGCCCAAGGGCATAGCTGCAGACGGCCTGCGGGCGCTTCTCTGAGCAGTTTTGCAAGGCAGGGATGGCTGCCTCCAACCGGGCACCGTCGTTGTCGTCGACGGCGGCCATGGCGAGAGCGACAGCGGCCTGGTCGTCATCACCCTTGGCTTTGGCGGCGCGCACGAGGTCGGCGGTCTTGCCGGCATCCAGCCACGCCTGCCATTGCGGGTCCTTGAGCAGGTCGGCCTGGGCGGCGCCGGCCAGCAGGGCCAGGGCGAGGGGGAGGGGGAGCAGGCGAAGGGTCATGCAGGGGTCTCCAGAGTGTGAATTCGTTAACGTTGCAGCAGCATCCACGGAGACACGGGTTTTTACGCATGACTTCAGGCATGGGTGCGCACGTGCTCGACGAAGCGCGCGACGACGGGCGGCGCATCGGCACGCCAGATCAGGCTGGTCTCGACCTGCGGCGCACGGGGCAGCGCACGATAGGTCACGCCAGCCCGTTGCAGGCCCTGCAGGCTGGCCGGCACCCAGGCCACGCCGATGGCGGCCGACACGAGGTTGACGATGGTCTGCATCTGGATGGCCTCCTGGGCCACGCCGGCGCTGCCGTGGTGGGCCAGGATGGCGTCGTACAGCGACGGCGCGACCTCGCGCGGAAAGATCACCAGCGGCGCGGCGCGGCATTGCACGTCGGTCGGCGTTTCGTCGCTGCTGGGCAGGGCCAGCACCAGCGGTTCGATACCGATCGACAGGCGTTGGAAGCCCACCGGCGCAGCGCCGGGCGTGTGGATGACGAAGCCGGCGTCGATGCTGCCGGCTTCGAACTCGCGCAGCTGCACGTCCAGCGTCGCCTCGCGCAGCGCCAGGGCCACCTGCGGGCAGGCCTCGCGGAAGGAGCGCAGCCATAGCGGCAGGCCGCCGAAGCCGACAGTCGACACAAAGGCCAGGCGCAGTCGCCCGGCCAGGCCGTCAGCCACCGCCCTCACCTCGGCCGGCAGCGCGGCGGCCTCAAGCAGCAGCTTCTGCGCCGACGCCTGCAATGCCGCGCCGGCCGGCGTCAGACGCACGCTGCGGCTGCTGMGCTCGAACAGCTGCACACCGAGCTGGGCCTCCAGCTTGCGAACGGCCTGGGTCAGCGGCGGCTGGCTCATGTGCAGGCGCTCGGCGGCACGGCCGAAGTGCAGCAACTCGGCCACGGCGAGGAATTGCTGGAGGGGGCGCAGTTCGATCATTGATTCACCACGCATATCAATTCAGAGTGAACAATATATTTGAAAAGCAAACTCAGGCGCGCCAAACTGCCGGCTTCTCCAGGAGACCGTCATGAGCTTCAACCGCCGCAGCAAGAACATCACCGAGGGCGTGGCCCGTGCGCCCAACCGTTCCATGTACTACGGCATGGGCTACCAGGAGAGTGACTTCGGCAAGCCCATGATCGGCATCGCCAACGGCCACTCCACCATCACGCCCTGCAACTCCGGCCTGCAAAAGCTTGCCGACGCCGCTGTCATCGGCCTGAAGGCCGCCGGCGCCAACGCCCAGTTGTTCGGCACGCCGACCATTTCCGATGGCATGGCCATGGGCACCGAGGGCATGAAGTACTCGCTGGTGTCGCGTGAGGTCATCTCCGACTGCGTGGAGACCTGCGTGGGCGGCCAGTGGCTGGACGGCGTCATGGTCATCGGCGGCTGCGACAAGAACATGCCCGGCGGCATGATGGGCATGCTGCGTGCCAATGTGCCGGCCATCTACATCTACGGCGGCACCATCAAGCCCGGCCACTACAAGGGCCAGGACCTCAATATCGTCAGCGTCTTCGAGGCCGTGGGCCAGTTCAGCGCCGGCAAGATGAGCGAGGAAGATTTCTGCCAGATCGAGAAGCTCGCCATCCCCGGCAGCGGCTCCTGCGGCGGCATGTACACGGCCAACACCATGAGCTCGGCCTTCGAGGCGCTGGGCATGAGCCTGCCCTACTCGTCCAGCATGTCCAACGTCGAAGACGAGGTGGTCGAGAACGTCCGCCTGGCGGCCGACTACCTGGTGGAGGCCGTCAAGGCCGACCTGAAGCCGCGCGACATCGTCACCAAGAAGGCGATCGAGAACGCCGTCGCCGTCATCATGGCCACGGGCGGTTCAACCAACGCGGTGCTGCACTTCCTGGCCATCGCCCACGCGGCCGAGGTGGACTGGACCATCGACGACTTCGAGCGCATGCGCAAGAAGATCCCGGTGCTGTGCAACCTCAAGCCCAGCGGCAAATACCTGGCCGTGGACCTGCACAAGGCCGGCGGCGTGCCAGCGGTCATGAAGGAATTGCTGGCTGCCGGGCTGCTGCACGGCGACTGCATCACCATCACGGGCAAGACCGTGGCCGAGAACCTGGCCGACGTTCCCGCCTTGAGCGCCGACCAGGACGTCATCCAGCCCGTCGTCAAGCCCATCTACGCCGAAGGCCACCTGGCCATCCTGCGAGGCAATCTCTCGCCCGAAGGCTGCGTGGCCAAGATCACCGGCCTCAAGACGCCCGTGATGACGGGCCCGGCGCGGGTCTTCGATGACGAACAGAGCGCGCTGGCCGCCATCATGGCCAACAAGATCGTGGCCGGCGACGTCATGGTGCTGCGCTATCTCGGCCCCAAGGGCGGCCCCGGCATGCCGGAGATGCTGGCCCCGACTGGCGCGCTGATCGGCCAGGGCCTGGGCGAGAGCGTCGGCCTCATCACCGACGGCCGCTTCTCGGGGGGCACCTGGGGCATGGTGGTCGGCCATGTGGCGCCGGAGGCCTATGAAGGCGGCGTCATCGCGCTGGTGCAGGAGGGTGACTCCATCACCATCGACGCCCATCAACTGGTGCTGAACCTCAATGTCGGCGACGACGAGCTGGCCAAGCGCCGTGCGGCCTGGCTGCAGCCCAAGCCGCGCTACACGCGGGGCGTGTTGGCCAAATTTGCGAAGAACGCTTCGAGCGCGAGTTCGGGTGCGGTTTTGGACAAGTTTGAGTGAGGGGTTCCGGGCCGAGCGCCGGGCCGCTCCCTAGCCGGCCCGTCATGGCGATTTGCTTGCCGGTCAATCCGGCAAGCATCGCCGTCCCCCCGGGGGGCTGAGGCCGGACACGGCAAGTCCTGTGGACTTGTCGTGCCTGCCGAAGAGCAGCCGCTCCGTCGGCTGCGCGGTCTGCAAGACCGACCAGGCTCGCCCGCGTTCAGCGGCGCGAGGCTGGGCGAGGGGCACGTCAGCGCTTCTTCTTCGCCCCGGGCTTGCCTTGCCCCAGCCCTTCCATCAGTTCCTCGCGCCGGGCCGCCTTCTTGGCGTCCAGGGCATTCATCGCCTTCTTCTGCGTCAGGCCGCTGGAGTCCGCCCAGGCCCACCAGACCGCGGCCAGCACAAAGGGCGACAGCACGATGATCCAGGCCCAGAAGTCGTCCTTGTGGAACTGCACCCAGCCGCCGAGCCGCAGCACGATCAAGAGCACGCCGATCAATACGAAACCCATGCGGGCTCTCCTTCAGGTATCTTTGCAACCACTGTAGTCCAACGCCCCGAAAGGTTCGCATGAAGAATGCTTTGATCCTCAGCCTCGCCCTCGTCGTCGCTCCCGCCGCCTTCGCCACCCAGGAGCTGGCGCAGAAAAAGAACTGCATGGCCTGCCATGCGCTGGACAAGAAGCTCGTCGGCCCGGCCTACAAGGACGTGGCGGCCAAGTACGCCAAGGACAAGGACGCCTACAAGAAGCTGGCCGAGAAGATCCAGAAGGGCGGCTCCGGCGTCTGGGGCCCCGTGCCCATGCCAGCCAACACCCAGGTCAGCCCGGCCGAGGCCGAGACGCTGGCCAAGTGGGTGTTGACGGTCAAATAAGGCCGTCACCCTTTTGAAAACAGGCCCTGAGGGGCCTGTTCTGCTTTCCGGGTGGTGCGACGCGTCACTGGCGCGTCACGGCGGCTGCCAAGAATCCGCGCCGCGCAGGCTGTTCTGCGCGCAGCCACGGCATCGCCCATGAACTCCATTTGCCCACTGAAGCCCGCCGCGCTCGCGACGGCCGTCCTTGCCCTGTTCGCCGCCAGCACTGCCCAGGCCGCCTCGGCCACGCTGGAAGGCTGGGCCCTGATGCCGGCCAACACCTTCGCCGAAGGTCCGACCACCGGCCAGTTCGCCAGCGGCGCCGGAGGTAACTCGCTGCCGCTGCTGAACAAGCAATCCGTGCAAGGTTTCTCCGCCGTACTGGCCGGCCCTGCCGCTGGCACCTACCTCTTCATGCCCGACAACGGCTTCGGCGCCAAGGAAAACTCGGCCGACGCACTGCTGCGCATGTACGCCGTCACACCCAACTTCAAGACGGCCACGGGCGGCACCGGTACGGTCTCGGCCGCCAACTTCAACAGCGGCGCCAGCATGGGCGGTTTCACGTCTGGCAGCTACGTCACGCTGTCCGATCCAAACCAGTTGCTGTCGCTGAAGATCCAGGCCGACTACACGCGCTACTACAACACGGCAGCCAACCCGCTGGTCGACCCCAGCATCCGCAGCGGCCGCCAGCTGACCGGCGCCGACCTGGACATCGAGTCGGTGCGCAAGGACAAGAACGGCAACCTGTGGTTCGGCGATGAGTTCGGTCCCTACCTGATCAAGACCAACGCCAAGGGCGAAGTGCTGCGCCGCGAGATTGGCATGCTGGGCGTGGCGTCGCCGCAGAACGAGGCGGTCGTGAACGGCACCATCGGCGCGACGCTGGGCCGCTCCAACGGCTTCGAAGGCATGGCCATCAACCCGAACGGCGACCGCCTCTACACACTGCTGGAAGGCAAGGTCACGGGCGACCCGGCGAAGACGCTGCGCATCAACGCCTTCGATGTGGGCACCGAGAGCTACACCGGCCAGCAATGGAACTACAAGCTCGACGGCGCCGGCACCAACATCGGTGACATGACGGCCATCAACGACCACGAGTTCCTCATCATCGAGCGCAACGGCGCTACGGCCACCAGCGGGGGCACGCCGTTCAAGAAGATCTTCAAGGTCGACCTGAACCAGTTGGACGGCAGCGGCAACCTCGTCAAGAGCGAGATCATCGACCTGATGAACATCGCCGACCCGCACGATCTGAACGGCGACGGCAGCAGCGCCTTCACCTTTCCGTTCACGACCATCGAGAGTGTGCTCATCCTGGACGCCCACACCCTGCTGGTCGCCAATGACAACAACTACCCCGGCACGGGCGGCCGCAACCTGGGTTCGGACAACACCGAGTTTCTGAAGATCCACCTCGACCAGGCGCTCAATGTGTCGGCGGTGCCGGAGCCGGGCAGCGTAGCCCTGTCGTTGGGTGGCCTGGGTCTGCTGGCTCTGAAGCTGCGGCGTCGCCGCTGAGCCGGGCAAAGGCCCTCGCGGCCACAGCCCGCCGATGCGAAACTTGCGCGATGCAAGTCGCATTGGCACATGGCTGAGGTCACTGAACTGCTGCGCGGTGTGGCGGCGGGCGAGCCCGGCGCCGCCGACCAGCTCTACAGCCTGCTCTACCCTGAGCTGAGCCGGCTTGCCCGGCGCCATTTGCACGCAGTGGGCCCCGTCACCCTGGACCCGCCCGCGCTCATCCACGAGCTGTGGCTGCGCACACGCGGCATGGTGGTGCCGGCCTATCGCGCGCAGTTTTTCGCCCTAGCCAGCCGCGTCATGCGAAGCGTGGTGGTGGATCAGTTGCGCCGCCGCCATGCCGACAAGCGCGGTGGCGGGGTGGCCGAGGTGACGCTGAACACGTCGGCCCTGCTGGAGTTCGCCGCGACACCCGAGGGCGAGCCGGTGACCTCGCCATCGTCGCAGGCTGCGCAAGGCATGGACCCGATTCGCCTCGACGAGGCCTTGAACGCACTCGCGGCCATCGACGAGCGCGCCCACCGGGTGGTCGAGATGCGCTTCTACGGCGGCATGACCCAGGACGAGATTGCCGATTTGCTGGGCGTCTCAGTCCCGACCGTCAAGCGCGACTGGCGCCGGGCGCGCGCCTTCCTGTTCGAGCAACTCAGGGGATGAACACCGAACGCGCCAGCATCGGGCCCTGGCGCGACGCCATGGCCTTGTTCGACGCCTGGCTCGACGCCGATGCCAGCGAACGGGCCGAGCTGTTGGCGCAGGCCCAGGCCGACACGGTGCGGCACCAAAAACTGCTCGCGCTGATTGCTGCCGACGCGTCTGCCGAGATGCAGCAGTTCATGCCCGAGGTCAAGCCGCCGGCGGTGCAGGCCCATGCCGGGCAGCGCCTCGGTCCCTGGAAGCTGCTGGAGCCGATTGGCAGCGGCGGCATGGGCGAGGTCTGGCTGGCCGAACGCAGTGACGGGCTCTACGACGCCCAGGCAGCGATCAAGCTGTTGCATGCCCGCGCCACCACGCCCGCGCAACGCGCCCGCTTCGCCCGGGAGGGCGAGCTGCTCGCGAGGCTTGGGCATCCGCACATCGCGCGCCTGTTGGATGCCGGTGTGCAGCCGGACGGCGCACGCTATCTGGTGCTGGAATACGTGGCCGGCGCTCAGATTGATGACTGGTGTGACGTCCGTCGCGTCGGTCTGGCACAGCGGCTCGCGCTCTTCCTGCAGGTCTGCGAGGCCGTGGCGTACGCGCATGCCCACCTGGTGGTGCACCGCGACCTCAAGCCCGCCAACCTGCTGGTGAGCGAGGACGGCCAGGTCAAGCTGCTCGACTTCGGCGTCGCCAAGCTGCTGGCCGACGACACGGGTCCCGACAGCGACCTCACCCGGGCCGCCGCCGCGGGCCTGACACCCGCCTACGCCGCACCCGAGCAACTCACCGGCGGCGCCATCAGCACGGCCACCGACGTCTATGCCCTGGGTGTGCTGCTGTTCCAGTTGCTCAGCGGCCAGCGCCCCTATGCCGGCACCGACAGCACGCCGGCGCAGTGGGTGCGCGACATCGTCGAGGCCGAGCCCCTGTCGCTTTCCCGGGCTCAGCCCAGCGTGCAGGCCGCTGCGGCGCGGGGCACTTCAGCAGCCCAGCTGGCCCGGGCCCTGCGCAGCGATCTGGCCTTCATCACGGCGCGCGCCCTGCGCAAGCAACCCGGCGCGCGCTACCCCTCGGTGCAGGCCCTGGCCGAGGATGTGCAACGCTACCTGCGCCACGAACCGGTCAGCGCCCGGGCCGGGGATTGGCGCTACCGGGCCGCACGCTTCGTGCGCCGCAACCGACTCGCCGTGGCCGGCAGCGTGCTGCTGGCGTCGGCGCTGGCGGCCGGCGTCGGCGCCACACTCTGGCAGGCCGACAGGGCCCGGCATCAGGCCGTGCTGGCGCAAACCGAGGCCGCCAAGGCCACGGCCATCAAGGACTTCCTCCTCAAGTCCTTCAACACGGCGCAGATCGGCCAGCGAACCCAGGCCAACGGTGCCGCGACCACCGTGCTGCAGCTGATCGAAAGCGGTGGTGCCGAACTGCTCAAGGACGACCTCAAGATCGACCCGGAGGCACGCCTGGAACTGCTGACCGCGCTCGGGGAACTGCAGCGCATCAACGGCCTGCATGCGCAGGCCGAGCCCCTGCAGCTCAAAGCGCTCGAACTGGCCAAGCAGCATTTCGGCGCGACCAGTGAGAAGTACGTCTACGCCCTGGTCGAGCGCGCCACCAACCTGCCCAAGCTGGGGCGGCGCGCTGAATCCAACCAGCTCTACGACGACGCCATTGCCCTGATGGAGAGGATCGGCCAGCAACACACCGAGAGCTACCCCTTTGCGCTGTGGATGCGCGGCGTGAACGCCTATCGCACCGACCAGTACGAACTTGCATTGAGCCTGTTTGAGCGCGCCGAACTCGCCTGCCGTCAACACCGGCCCCACGACGCCACCCACGCCTTCGCCCTGCAGTGGCAGGCCAACGTGCATTCGATGCGCGACCAGTTCGATGCGGCGCAGGCCGCCCTGACGAAGGCGCTTGCGCTCACGCCCAGTGCCGAGCACCCGGAGCAGGCCGAGGCGCTGCTGCAGCTCTACCTGGGCGACCTGCAAACCCGCCGGGGCGAGATGGAACAAGCGCTGGCAGCCTACGACCGGGCGCTCTCCCTCATGCAGCGCACCGACAGCGGCCGCAACCCGGACCGCGTGGTCGTGCTCGTCAATGCCGCGCGGGCGCGCCATGAGCTGGGCCAGCCCGAAGCGGCCAGGGCGGAGCTGCGCGAGGCGCTGGCGCTGGCGCAGCACCACCCGACGGGTGAGCCCGGCCGAACCCTGAGCGATCGCGTCCTGTCGGCCCAGGTGGCACTCGACCTGGCCGATGGCAACGCGGCTGCCGCCCTGGTCGCCGCACGCCAATTGGCCGCACGCTGGCCGGCCGACGCCACGGGTTCGAGCTACGCCGCCAACCGGATGCTCCTGGCCGAGGCCGAGCGGCAAGCCGGGCAGCCCGCGCTGGCGCGCCAGGCGGCCGAGCGCGCCGCAGCGATCTACGAGGCTGCGGGCAGCGACACCCTGCTGGCGAGGCAGGCCCGGTTGGTGCTGGCCGAAGTCCTGGCACGGCAAGGCGATGCCGCAGCATCGGAACAGTTCCGCAGGGTGCTTGAAACCGCCCGTGCAGACTCCGCGACACCGCCGCGCTCCAGGCAGTTGCAGAAGGCCCGCGCCCTGGCCGGCCTGGCCCGCCTGAGCCTGTCGACCCGCCCGCAGGAAGCCGCACGCCTGGCTCGCGAGGGCAGCGCTCTGCTGCCCGCTCCAGTCACCCTGCGAGAACGCCAGGTCCTGTCACAGTTGCAGGAGACCGAAGCCAAGGGCGTCAAGCAGGGGTCCGCAGTGCCCGGGGCCTGACCGCACGGTTTGCGGCGCTATCGGCAGTCCCTGCGCAGACGGCGCAAGCAGAGCAACCCGAGTCCAGCCGCGAGAAGCAGGGCGCTCCCCGGCTCGGGCACGGGCAGCGCCGTTGTCCAGTCCAGCCCGCTGGCCGCGCTGAGCGTGTAGCCATCGGTGACCAAACTGCCGCCCACCAGCAGGCCGGTCACGCCCTGCACCAGCACGCTGCTGGAGAAATCAAGCTGGCTGTTCGAGTTGCCCGACACCGCGCTGAAGCTGCGCTGACCCGACTCGGCGCGGGCGTAGATGCCCAGGTCGAAGGCCGTGCCCACCACCACCGGCACGCTGAAGGTCCAGTGCCCGTCGACCACGCGCGAGGTGGCGGGCGAACTGGCCACACCCCAGGCCACGCGCTGGCGGTCGGTGGCGAAGAGATCGGAGTTGCCCCGGCTGTAGCCCGGGTTGGACGAGGACAACTCAAAGGTGTTCATGTAACCGGTCACCTGGATCTGGCTGCGCCCGGCAAAGCCCGCGGCGGCCAGGGTGCCGTCGATGGACATGTCGACCAGCATGTAGACCGTCTGCCCCGTATGCCCGGCCCATTGCAGGGTCAGCTTGTCCTCGAAGCCGCCGTTGGACCCCGCCACGGCAAAGAAGGCGTTGTTGGGCGAGTTGTTGTCTGAACGCATGTGGATGTGGCCGATGCCCACCGAACCCCAGGTCGAGTTGCTGATGTTGCCGCTGCTGTAGCTGTCGCTCGTGGTGGCGCTGCTGTTGCCGGTGAAGTAGGCCACCGTGCAGTGGCCGGACGCGAAGCCGCCGGTGAAGTCGGTACCTGCCGTTCTCGGCGCGCCGGGACTCGACGGCGCAGCGCAGGAACTCATGAAGCCACCGGGGCCGGTGACGTCTTGGTGCCTCGGGGCGGCTTGCACACTGCTGGCCAGGCCGGCCAGTGCCAAGCACAGGAAATAGCGGGATGAAGGCATGGCTTGAAGCTCCGGGTCGGGGTTGATGGGCGTCTGCACACGTTCAACCGCACTAAGCCCGCAGAAGGGATCACCACCCCCTAGAACTTGGGGCCTGAGGCGAGTCCTTAGTGAGGCGTCGGGCAAGACGCAGGTCATGCCCTCGGCACACCTCGGTCAGCCTGACCCAAGTGCTCAAGGATTGCGGGATTTTGGTGCTCGCTCACATCGCAAGCGATATGAGCAAGCCCCAAACCCAGCCCATCGGCTGCGCCGACCGCGCTTCGCGCTGCCTAGAGCAACCGGTCCAGTCTAGTAAGCCTGGCCCAGTTGCTCCAGGATGGCTGGGTTTTCCAATGTCGACGTGTCCTGCGTCACCGTCTCCCCCTTGGCCACCGACCGCAACAGCCGCCGCATGATCTTGCCSGAGCGCGTCTTSGGCAGGTTGTCGCCGAAGCGGATGTCCTTGGGCTTGGCGATGGGGCCGATCTCCTTGGCGACGTGGTCGCGCAGCTGCTTGGCAATCGCCTTGGCCTCRTCGCCGCTCGGGCGCGGGCGCTTCAGCACGACGAAGGCGCAGATGGCCTCGCCGGTCGTGTCGTCCGGGCGGCCCACCACCGCCGCCTCGGCCACCAGTTCGGTGCAGCTGACAAGCGCCGACTCGATCTCCATCGTGCCCATGCGGTGGCCGGACACGTTCAGCACGTCGTCGATGCGGCCGGTGATGGTGAAGTAGCCCGTTTCGGCGTCGCGGATGGCGCCGTCACCGGCCAGGTAGTAGCCCTTGAGCTCGGCCGGGTAGTAGCTCTTCTTGAAGCGCTCCGGGTCACCCCAGATCGTGCGGATCATGCTCGGCCAGGGCTTCTTGACGACCAGGATGCCACCCTGGCCATTGGGCACGTCGTTGCCGGTCTCGTCGACGATGGCCGCCGTGATGCCCGGGAAGGGCAGCGTGCAGGAGCCCGGCACCAGCGTCGTCACGCCGGGCAGCGGCGTGATCATGTGGCCGCCGGTCTCGGTCTGCCAGAAGGTGTCGACGATGGGGCAGCGCTTGCCGCCCACATGCTCGTAGTACCACTCCCAAGCCGCCGGGTTGATGGGCTCACCCACCGAGCCCAGCAGGCGCAGGCTGCTCAGGTCGGAACGCGCGGGATGCACGGCGGGGTTGCTCTCGGCGGCCTTGATCAGCGAGCGGATGGCCGTGGGCGCCGTGTAGAAGATCGTGACCTTGTGCTTCTCGATCATCTGCCAGAAGCGGCCGGCGTCCGGGTAGGTGGGCACGCCCTCGAAGACGATCTCGGTGCCGCCCAGGGCCAGCGGGCCATAGGTGATGTAGGTGTGGCCGGTGACCCAGCCGATGTCGGCCGTGCACCAGAAGATGTCGTCGTCCTTCAGGTCGAAGGTCCACTTGGTGGTCAGCGCCGCGTGCAGCAGGTAGCCGCCCGTGCTGTGCTGCACGCCTTTGGGCTTGCCGGTGGAGCCCGAGGTGTACAGCAGGAAGAGCGGATGCTCGGCCTCGACCCACTCCGGCGCGCAGCTCGTCGACTCGGCCGACATCAGGTCGTGCAGCCACACATCGCGGCCGTCGACCCAGGCGATCTTGCCGCCGGTGCGCTTGTAGACGATGACGTCCTTCAGCGTCGGGCAGGCGCCGCCGTCCAGCGCCTCGTCGACGATGGCCTTGAGCGGCAGCGCCTTGCCGCCGCGGGCCTGCTCGTCGGCGCAGATGATGGCCACGGCGCCGGCGTCCTGCACGCGGTCGCGCAGGGACTGGGCCGAGAAGCCGCCAAACACGACCGAGTGCGTCGCGCCGATGCGCGCACAGGCCTGCATGGCCA
Organism: Roseateles sp. P5_E1; assembly: GCF_054049335.1. NCBI lineage: Bacteria > Pseudomonadati > Pseudomonadota > Betaproteobacteria > Burkholderiales > Sphaerotilaceae > Roseateles > Roseateles sp. P5_E1. The sequence continues at coordinate 27,804 of NZ_JBFUMN010000013.1, read as the reverse complement.
CCACGCCCTCGACGGACATCGGCATGTAGATGACGACGCGGTCGCCCTTCTGGATGCCGCGCCCCTTGAGCGCGTTGGCGAGCTGGCTGACCTTGGCCAGCAGCTCGGCGTAGTTGACGCGGGTGACCGTGCCGTCATCGGCCTCGAATATCAATGCCGTCTTCTCCCCCTTGCCGGCCTCGACATGGCGGTCCAGACAGTTGTAGGAGACATTGAGCTTGCCGTCCTCGAACCACTTGAAGAACGGCGCGTCGCTGTCGTTGAGCGTCTTGGTGAACGGCGTCTGCCAGCTCAGCAGCTCGCGGGCCTGGCGGGCCCAGAAGCCGGCGTAATCGGCCTCGGCTTCGGCCACAAGAGCGGCATAGCCCGCTTCGCCCTTCACATGGGCGTTGGCAACCCATTCCGGGCTGGGGGCGTAGGTGTTGAGCGTACTCATCGTGTGTCTCCTCGTTCTGGCTGCTTGGCGCGCACTGTGCGAGGAGTCACTGACGATGCCCTTACTCTCGGCTCTGCGCCCCGCGGCGCAAGCTTAGCGCGGCTCGGCGCGGGGCCGGCGTTTCAGGCCCATCAGCAGGCCCAGGCCGGCCAGCAGCAGGCCCGCGCTCGCCGGCTCGGGTACCGGGGCGTTGATGAATTGCAGGTTGTCGATCAGCAGCGCGTGATCCGTGGTGTTGGTGTGAATCCTCAGCTCGTCAAAGACGATGTCGCGAAAACCATAGATATTGGTCGAGCCCGTCAGCGATGAGGGTGCGGCGGCAGATTCGACCCAGCCACCATGGAAGTAGGCGTCAAAAGTCGAGACGCCGTTGTCCGCCGTCACCATCGCGAAGGCTGCGGCTGAAACGGGCTTGACGAAATGGATCGCGAAGTCGGTCGAGGCACCCACATTCGACCGGAAGTTGCTCACACGGTTGCCGCTGAAATGCACAAACGCCGGATTCATGTCGGCGTTGGCGAAAGCGGAATCGAACTTCAGGCCGAGGTTGACGAACTGATCGGACACGACCTCGCTCGCCCTCAGCGCAACCGATTCGAAGTCGACGGTGAGGTCTGGCGTGGTCAGCCAGGTGTCTGCATTGAAGAATTCGGCCCGGGCGGGGCCGCTCAGCAGCGCCAGCGCGGCGAGCAGGGCGGCCGGAACACGGCGCATTTGGGTTTGGATCATCAGGAGCTCCCAGCAGGTTGAGGTGGCGGCGCGAGTGCCCCGCCTTCTTCAGGACGGGCCGCGCCGGCAGATCCGGACACGCCCCCCCTAGTTCAAGGCCGCGGCCGCACCAACATGCCCGGTGCGGCCACGAAAGGCTTGAAGCCCATGGCTTCATAAAGCTCGGCCGGCGCATAGGCCACGCGGCCCTGAATGACGAGGCTGGCACGGCGCAGCGCCTCGATGTCCTGGGACGGGTCGCCCTCGACGAGCAGCAGGTCGGCTGCATAGCCACGCGCGATGCGGCCACGCTCGGCGCTGGCGCCCGCCACCCGCGCGCCGTTCCAGGTCGCGATGCGCAGCACCTCGGGCGCCGGAATGCCCGCCTTCACGTACAGCGCCAGCTCGCGGTGCAGACCCAGGCCGGCCGTGCCGTCGGTGCCCGCCACCAGCGGCACGCCGGCGCGGTGCATGTCGCGCGTCAACGCCAGCAGCTTGGCGTAGGAACGGCGGTAGGTGTCGAGCTTGTCGCCCGCCAGGTCCATCGGCGCCACGCGCAGCTGGCGCTGCCACAGCACGGGCAGATGCCCAGCCACGTCGCCCAGCACCGGGTCGAGCTCGCCCTGGGCCTGGGTGAACATGGCCTCGAAGGTCATCAGCGTCGGGTCGACGACGATCTGGCGCTCACGCAGCAGCGCGATGAAACGCCGCACCTTCGGGCTGGCGAGGTCCACGGCCTGGGCGTCGCTGCCCACGCGCTGAAAGCGCAGCAAGGTGCGGCTGTCGTCTCCCGGGCGGCTGACGAAGTTCAGCATGACCTGGTTGATGTGCGTCAGCTCCTCGTAGCCGGCGCGCACCGCCTGCTCGGCGAGCATGAAGGCCGGCACATGGCCGTTGACGTGCAGGCCCAGGCTGCGGGCCTTGGTCGTCAACGGCTTGACCCATTCGGGCTTGATCGAGTTGTAGAGCTTGATGCCGACAAAGCCATGGCAGGCATACCAGCTCACCGCATCCAGTGCCTCGTCCAGCGTCTCGGCGACGATGCCATTGCGCGCCGAGAAAGGGCTCTTGCCCTCGATGAAGCCGGCGGCGTAGACGTTCGGGCCGATGACCTCGCCGCGCTCGATGCGGTCGCGCAGGCGCAGCAACTCCTGGTTGTCGTTGCCGGGGTCGCGGATGCTGGTCACACCGCCGGCCAGATGCGCCAGGCCGTCCTCGCTCCACAGATGGGCGTGCATGTCCCACAGGCCCGGCAGCAGCGTCTGGCCGCGGCCGTCGATGGCGCGCTCGGGCAGCACGCGCAGCGCGCCGGGCTCGGTCACGGCGTCGATGCGGCCCTGTGAGATCCACACATCGCTGGGGCCCCGCATGCGCGCCGCCGGGGCGTCGAACCAGCGCACATTGCGGATCAGCGTGACGCCTTCGAACGGTTTGGCCAGGCGCTGGCGCAGCGCGCCGAGGCGCTCGTTGGCGGCCTGCTGCTGGCGGGCCAGCAAAGCGGGCACCAGCGCCTCGGCGCCCTTCTCTGCCACCGCGAAGCCTGGCCAGGTGATCGCGAACAGCGCGTGGCTGGCGTCGTCGCGCACCCAGTAGTACCAGGGCTGGGCATCCGCGCCGGTGACGGCCACCAGGGCCAGAGGCCCCGTCGCGGCATCGGGCGTCAGGCGGGCCAGGATCTCGGCGCGGATCTTCAGCCCGCCCAGCGTGGCGGCACGGCCGTCGGGCTGGGCCAGCAGCATGCGCACCAGGGCGCCGTAGTAGCCCGGCGAGGCCTCCAGCGGGATGAAGACGAAGTCATCACCCGCCGGCACATCGCCACTGTCGGCCCGCGAACGCCAGCGCGCGTGGGCCTCGACGACATCGAAATCCTCGGCAATCTCGGCACCCATGGTGCTGCGCCCCCGGCCGCGATAGTCGCGCGGCGCGCCGTTGGTGGCGAGGCGAAAGCTCTCCTTGATGTCCGGGCCGCGGCCGTTGTCGCGGTAGCTGTAGTCGGTCTCGATGCGGCCATCGGACTGGGTTTCGACACGCAGATGGCCGGCCACATGCTCCTGCGACAGCACCGTGTACTCGGCGCCCCGCGCACTGCCGAGTGCAAGCCACAGCAGCAGCCCGATCACACGCGGCGCGTTCATGACCGCGCTCCCGACCTGCCGCGCCGCAACGCCAGCAGGCCCAGGCCTGCCGCCAACAGCACCGGCACCTGGGGTTCGGGCACGCTAGACGCAAGGGCTTGGAACTCGACGCTCTGCGGCAGGTAGAACTGCAACGACTGCAGGCTGGCTGCCGCCCGCTGCCCGGGCATGCAGGCCAGGCTCAGACAGTCGGGGTCCGAAGACGCCACCAGGTGGTAGCTGCCGATCAGTGTCTGCGTCACCGAAAGATCCCAGTGCCCGGCACCCTGTGGCGCCGTGGCCCACACGGGCGGCGCCAGGCCAACCAAGCTGTCCAGACTCCCGAGCGCCACCGGGCTCGCTTCGGCGCCGAAATGCTCGGTGCCCGCGGCGGTCACGTCCCATCGGTTGGAGCCGCGGGCCGTGGCCAGCTGCGCATCGGGCGGCGCAATGAAGCGGCTGACGGCGCGCACGCTCATCTGGTCCGGATGGGGGGAGATGACCAGCTCCCAATGCGCGTCCAGCGGCATATGCCAAGGCTGGAAGTCGAAATGGAGGTCAAGCGTGCCAAGCCCGGCGTTGGGCTGGGAGGGGTTCCAGTTCAGCAGGAGGGCACCGCCACCCTGGAAGACCCATTGCCCATTCTCGAAACTCAACACCGGCGGGCTTTCCAACCCGCCCGTCAATACGCCGCCAGGGTCCTGGCTCTGCCAGCTCGCCCGCACGGTTGGCGTGATCTGGGTCTGGGCCATGCAGGCCGACGCGGCGCCTTGCAGCGCGCAGGCGGCAAGCACGGTTCGAGCAACTCGAAGGGGATGGCGGGACATGGCGCGTTCCAAGAGCGTGAGCGGCTTGCTCACCTGCTTTCAGACRCAGCCTTGCAGCGAATCCGGACAAGACCGCCGCCGCCCGGCCCGCTCACTGGCCCAGCAGCACTCCCAGCAGCAGCCGCGCCTTGTCCCAGTCACGGCGCACCGTGCGGTCGGTGAGCTGCAGCGCCTCGGCGATCTCGAGGTCGTTGTAGCCGCCGAAATAGCGCATCTCCACCACCTTGGCCAGGCGCGGCTCGGCCGCGGCCAGGGCCTCCAGGGCCTCGTGCACCTTCAGCACCTCGTCTTCGCCGGCCGGCGTGCTGTCGGCGATGTGGGTGTCCAGCGTCAGGTGAGCCAGACCACTGCCACGGCGCTGGGCCTGGCGCTCGCGCACCGCGTCGATGATGACGGAGCGCATCACCTGTGAGGCATAGGCGAAGAAGGCGCGCCGGCTGTCCGGCCGCAGCCGGCCGCTGCCCAGAAAGCGCAGATAGCTCTCATGCACCAGCACTGTGGTGTCGAGCACGGTGTTGCGCCCGCCGTCGCGCAGGCGGGAGCGGGCCAACTTGCGCAGTTCGTCGTAAGCGGCAGCGAAGAGCCGGTCCTGGGCGCCGGCGCTACCGGCATTGACCTGTTCGATCAGGGTTTCGATGGCATCGTCTGGCACGGGCGCATGGTGCCAGCGCACTGCCGCCACGGACATCATCCTTACTGGGGATGTCCGCCCTGGCGATGCGCTTGCGTCTGACCTAGTGTGCGAACCCAATGAAAAGAGCCCAACGATGCTGACCCCGGCGGACATGAGCCGGCTGAGCCGACTGCTCGACCAGGCCCAGGCGCTGGCGCCCGAAAGCCATGAAGCCTGGCTGGCAGCCCTGCCGCCGGACGCCGCACACCTCGTGGCGGCGCTGCGCGACATGCTGGCGAACCCGCCCGGCGAGCTGACACTGCCGCGCCTGGGCGCCTGGGAGGGCGAGGACCCCGCCGCCGTACACGCCGGCGACCGCATCGGCCCCTACCGGCTGCTGGAAGAGATTGGCCGCGGCGGCATGGGCAGTGTGTGGCGGGCCGAGCGGGCGGACGGCAGCTACCGGCGCGAGGTGGCGCTCAAGCTGCCGCGGCTGACCTGGGGCGAGGGGCTGGCACGACTGATGGCCCAGGAGCGGGACATCGGCGCGATGCTGGAGCACCCCAACATCGCCCGCCTCTACGACGCCGGCATCGACATGCGCGGCTGGCCGTATCTCGCGCTGGAACTGGTGGCCGGCCAACCCATCGACGCCTGGTGTCGCGAGCAGGCCTTGAGCGTGAACGCGCGCCTGACGCTGCTGTTGCAGGTCATGCGCGCCGTCGGCTATGCCCACGGGCGGTTGGTCGTGCACCGCGACATCAAGCCTTCCAACGTGCTGGTGACGCCCGACGGCCAGGCCCATTTGCTGGACTTCGGCATCGCCAAGTTGCTGTCCGAGGCTGCCGTTGGCGCCGGCCTCACGCTGGCGTCGGAGCGCCATCTGACGCCCCACTACGCCTCGCCGGAGCAGTTGCGCGACGCGCCGGTCACCGTGTCCACCGACGTCTACAGCCTGGGCGTGCTGGCCTTCGAACTGTTGACCGGCCACACGCCGTATCGCCTTGCTCGCGACAGCCGCGCTGCCTGGGAAGCAGCGGTACTTGTCGATGAGCCCGAGCGCGCCAGCATCCGCTGCACTGACACCGCGACGGCCCGCGCGCTGCGCGGTGACATCGACGCCATCCTGGCCAAGGCGCTGCGGCGCGACCCGGCCGAGCGCTATGCCAGCGTCGACGCCTTCGCCCAGGACGTGGAGCGCCACCTGCGCGGCGAGGCGGTGCTGGCCCAGCCCGACAGCACTTGGCACCGCCTCGGCCGCACGCTGCGCCGCCACCGGCTTGCCTTCGGCACGTCGGCGGTCGTCATCGCCGCGCTGGCGCTGGGCGGCGGCATTGCGCYGCGCCAGGCCCAGCGCGCCGAGCTGGCGGCACAGCGCCAGCGCGTCATGACCAGTTTCACCGCGGCCTTGCTGCGAGCCGACCAGGCTGCCTTCTTTGCCCGCACGGATTCGCGCCGCCCCACGCCCGAGCTGACGCTGGCCGACAGCGCCGCGCTGGTCCAGCAGCGCTTCCCGGAAGAGCCCGAACTGCAGGCCGACTTGCTGGGCGCGATCGCACGCCTCTTCCTGGAGATGGACCGGCCCGACCTGGCCGCCGATCATGCGCAGCGCCAGGTCGAAGCCCTGCAACGCGCGGACGCCGGCCGGCAGGCGCTGGCGGCGGCACGGCTGCTGGCCGCGGAGGCTTGGCTGGCGGCCAGCCGCTGGGCCGAGGCCGATGCTGCCGCGCAAGAGGCGCTGAAGCTGGCAGGYGGTGATCCCTTGCTGCGCGCCGAGGCGCTGGCCTCGATGGCGCAGGCTGCCTGGTCCGCCGGCCGTGCAAAGGCGGCGCAGGCCGCGCTGCAGGAGGTTGAGCCCATGCTGCCGGCACAGCCCGCCAGCTCGACGGCGCCGGCTCGCACGCAGGTGCTGCGCGCCGAGATGGCGGAGCGGGCAGACCAGCCCACCGAGGCCGACGCCCATCTGGAGCGCAGCGTCGCGCTGGCGCTCAGCGCGCACGGGGACGCATCGCCGCTCGTGCATCGGCTGCGATCTCTCGCCGCGCAGAGCCTGATCGAACATGGGCGCGCACAGGCCGCGGCGCCGTTCATCGACGCCGTCGTGCGCAACCTGAATGCACGCGGCGGCCAGGCGGTCATCGAGGCCCGCGTCATCCAGACCGAATTTGCGCTGGCCCGCTACCAGGCGGGCCTGGCCCGCCATGCGGATGCCCAGCAGGCCGCCGACTCGGCCACGGCCCTGATCGAAGTCCAGCCGGAGCCACCGCAAGCCCTGCAACTGCGCCTGAACCTGGCGCGCAGCCGCCTGGCCTACATCCACGGCGATATCCAGTCGGCGTGGACCTTTCTGCATTCCAGCTTTCCGGCATCCTCGGAAGGCCGGCCGCCCCGGTACTGGCAGCGCCTGCAATGGACCRCATCCGACATCTTTGCCGCCGCCGTGGGCGCCATATTCACCCAAGGCCACGAGGTGGGCGACTACTGGCAGAAGCTCATCCGCGATGGGCAGATGCGGCCGCTGGACCAGCCCGGCGACCTGGCGCGCTTCGCGCTGTGGCTGACGGCAGCGGGGGATGCTCAGGAAGGCCTGCTCAAGCTGGAGGCCGCGTCGCCTACACCGGCCTCGCGCGCCATGTTGGCCTGGGTCAAAGCCCAGATCCTGCTCGACCTGGGTCGACCGGCCGAAGCCGCGGCCGCCGTGCAGGGCCTGTCGCCCGGGTCCACGCCTGACCTGCCACCCGAGCGCTTCACCAGCGAGGCCGTCGCTGCCCAGCTGGACTGCATCCAGGGCCGCGCCGGGGCCGGGCGCGACAAGCTCGTCGCCCAGGCCGAGGCCCTCCTGCGTGACCGCAACCCGAACTCACCCCGGCCCGCCTGGTTGCGCGCCCAGGCGGGCCTGTGCGCCCTGGCCGCAGGCGACCGCCCTGGTGCGCTCGCTCTGGCAGCCCAGGCGCGCCAGGCCTTCAAGGCTCAGCCCGATGTGGCGGCGTATTCCAAACTGCCGCTGCAAAAGCTCGGCATCGCACTGCAGCGCCGCTGACACGGCCTGTCCCTAGAATCCGCGCGTTCTTCGCCGACCCCGGACTTCCATGACAGCCCCGCTGCGCCCCCTGCCCCGCCTGATCTTCGCCAGCCGCTGGCTGCAACTGCCCCTCTACCTGGGCCTGATCCTGGCGCAGGCCGTCTACGTCTTCCAGTTCTGGACCGAGCTGGTGCACCTGATCGAGGCGGCGTTCGGCGACCAGCATGCGCTTGAGATCCTGGTCAAGAGCATTGGCTACAAGGGCGAGGCGATTCCCGGCAAGCTCAACGAGACGATCCTGATGCTGGTCGTGCTGGGGCTGATCGACGTGGTGATGATCTCCAACCTGCTGATCATGGTCATCGTCGGCGGCTACGAGACCTTCGTGTCGCGCATGGACCTCGACGGCCACCCCGACCAGCCCGAGTGGCTGAGCCACGTGAATGCCTCGGTGCTGAAGGTCAAGCTGGCCACGGCCATCATCGGCATCAGCTCCATCCACCTGCTGAAGACCTTCATCAACGCCGACAACTACGCCGAGAAGACGCTGATGTACCAGACCATCATCCACGTCGCCTTCCTGCTGTCGGCCATGGCCATCGCCTTCACGGACCGGCTGCTGCCGCAGCCGGCGCATCACGGCGACAAGCACTGATCGTTCGCGGCGGCTAGAAATTCGGGCCGAGCGCCGGGCCGCTCCCAAGCCGGCCCGTCATGCCGATGTGCTTGCCGGTCGATCCGGCAAGCATCGCCGTCCCCTCGGGGGCTGAGGCCGGACACGGCGCGCCCAGTGGGCGCGATGTGCCTGCCGAAGGGCTGCGGCACTGACGCAGCGCGGTCTGCAAGACCGGCTGGGTCGCCCGCGTTCAGCGAGGCGCAACCGGACGAGGGGCAGCGTTTCTAGCGGCCGACCATCTGCCCCGGCACCACCCAGGCGTCGAACTGCTCGGCCGTCACATGGCCCAGCGCCAGCGCCGCCTCGCGCAGGCTGCTGCCTTCCTTGTGCGCCTTCTTGGCGATCTGCGCGGCCTTGTCGTAGCCGATATGCGTGTTGAGCGCCGTCACCAGCATCAGTGAGCGCGCCACCAGCTCGGCGATGCGCCCCTCATTGGGCTCGATGCCGACGGCACAGTGCCTGTTGAAGCTGGCCATGCCATCGGCCAGCAGCCGCACGCTCTGCAGGAAGTTGTGGATGACCATGGGCCGGAACAYGTTGAGCTCGAAGTTGCCCGACGCGCCGCCGATGTTGATGGCCACGTCGTTGCCCATGACCTGGGCGGCCAGCATGGTCACCGCCTCGCTCTGGGTCGGGTTGACCTTGCCGGGCATGATGGACGAGCCCGGCTCGTTCTCCGGGATGCTGATCTCGCCAATGCCGCTGCGCGGGCCGCTGGCCAGCCAGCGCACGTCGTTGGCGATCTTGGTCAAGCTGGCCGCCAGCGTCTTCAGCGCGCCGTGGGCGTGGACGAGGGCGTCGCAGGAGGCCATGGCCTCGAACTTGTTCGGCGCCGTGACGAAGTCATGGCCCGTCAGTCGCGCCAGCTCCGCGGCGACCTGCTCGGCATAGCCCTTGGGCGCGTTCAGCCCGGTGCCCACCGCCGTGCCGCCCAAAGCCAGCTCGTACAGATGCGGCAGCGCCGCCAGCACATGCCGCTCACCGTGGTTCAGCTGCGCCACCCAGCCCGAGATCTCCTGCCCCAGCGTCAGCGGCGTGGCGTCCTGCAGATGGGTGCGGCCGATCTTGACGATGTCATCGAAAGCCTCGGCCTTCTGCTGCAGCGTCGTGCGCAGTGCGCGCAGCGGCGGCAGCAGGCGCTCCTGCAAGGCCTGCACGGCGGCGACATGCATGGCGGTCGGGAAGACGTCGTTGCTGCTCTGGCTGCGGTTCACGTCGTCATTGGGATGCACCAGCCGCCCCTCGCCCCGCTCGCCGCCCAGCAGCTCGCTGGCGCGGTTGGCCAGCACCTCGTTGACGTTCATGTTCGTCTGCGTGCCCGAGCCCGTCTGCCAGACCACCAATGGGAACTCGTCAGCATGCAGGCCACCAATGACCTCGTCGGCCGCGGCCACGATGGCCTCGGTCTTGGCCTGGTCCTGCAGCCCCAGCCCACGGTTCACGACGGCCGACGCTCGCTTCACCTTGGCCAGCGCTCGAATCAGCTCGGGCGCCTGGCGTTCGCCGGAGATGTCGAAGTTCTGCAGCGAGCGCTGCGTCTGCGCGCCCCACAGCCTGTCGGCCGGCACCTCGATGGGGCCGAAGGTGTCGTGCTCGATGCGGGTTCTGCTCATGACGATTCTCACGAAGGCGGGGTTGGCTTTCAGCATAGCCAGGATGAGAACCCTTCTCATCTTTGCGGCCACCGATAATTCCGGCCGCCCCCAAGCTTGTCTGCCCTCCAAATGACCACGATCCGCCAGCAAGACCTCATCGACAGCGTTGCTGCCGCCCTGCAGTACATCAGCTACTACCACCCGGCCGACTACATCGCCCATCTGGCCCGCGCCTACGAGAGCGAGGCCTCGCCCGCGGCCAAGGACGCGATCGCCCAGATCCTCACCAACAGCCGCATGTGCGCGGAAGGCCGCCGCCCGATCTGCCAGGACACCGGCATCGTCAATGTCTTCCTGAAGATCGGCATGGACGTGCGCTGGGAAGGCTTTGCCGGCAGCATCGAGGACGCCATCAATGAAGGCGTGCGCCAGGGTTACCTCAACCCGGACAACAAGCTGCGCGCCAGCGTGCTGGATGACCCCATATTTGCGCGCAAAAACACGAAGGACAACACGCCCGCCGTTGTGCAGATGGAGCTGGTGCCCGGCAACACCGTGGACGTCATCGTCGCGGCCAAGGGCGGTGGCAGTGAGAACAAGAGCAAGGTCTACATGCTCAACCCCAGCGACGACATCGTCGACTGGGTGCTCAAGACCGTGCCGACCATGGGCGCCGGCTGGTGCCCGCCCGGCATGCTGGGCATCGGCGTCGGCGGCACGGCCGAGAAGGCCGCCTTGCTGGCCAAGCAGGCGCTGATGGAAGACATCGACATGTACGAGCTGCTGCAGCGCGGCCCGCAGAACAAGCTCGAAGAGATGCGCATCGAGCTGTACGAGAAGGTCAACGCCTTGGGCATCGGCGCGCAGGGCCTGGGCGGCCTGACGACCGTGCTGGACGTGAAGATCAAGACCTTCCCGACGCATGCAGCCAGCAAGCCCATCGCCATGATCCCGAACTGCGCGGCCACGCGCCACGCCCACTTCGTGCTGGATGGCAGCGGCCCGAGCTACCTCGAGCCGCCCAGCCTGGACCTGTGGCCCGACGTGAACTGGGCGCCCGACTACAACAAGAGCCGGCGCGTCGACCTGAACACGCTGACGCCGGACATCGTCGCCACCTGGAAGGCCGGCGAGACGCTGCTGCTGAACGGCAAGATGCTGACCGGCCGCGACGCCGCCCACAAGCGCATCCAGGACATGCTGGCCAAGGGTGAGCCGCTGCCGGTGGACTTCACCAACCGCGCCATCTACTACGTCGGCCCCGTGGACCCGGTGCGAGACGAGGTGGTGGGCCCGGCCGGCCCGACGACCGCCACGCGCATGGACAAGTTCACCGACATGATGCTGGCCAAGACCGGCCTCATCGCCATGGTCGGCAAGGCCGAACGCGGGCCGGTCGCCATCGAGTCCATCAAGAACCACAAGAGCGCCTACCTGATGGCGGTCGGCGGTTCGGCCTACCTGGTCAGCAAAGCGATCAAGGSCGCCAAGGTCGTCGGCTTCGAGGACCTCGGCATGGAAGCCATCTACGAGTTCGACGTGGTGGACATGCCCGTCACCGTGGCGGTCGACGCCACCGGCACCAGCGCCCACATCACCGGCCCGGCGGAGTGGAAGCAGCGTATCGCCTCGGGCAAGGCCGTCGGCATCCCGGTCGCCTCGGCCTGACGCCTACACAATCGGGTGGTCAACCTTGACCACCCGATATGACCCAAGTCCGCCCCCTCCAGCCCACCGACCGCGCCGCCTGGCAGCCCCTCTGGGACGGCTACAACGCCTTCTACGGCCGTGCCGGCGAGACCGCGCTGCCCGCTGAAGTCACCGAGACCACCTGGGCGCGCTTCTTCGACGCCACCGAACCGGTTCATGCACTGGTCGCCGAAGATGAAAGCGGCCAGCTGCTCGGCCTCGTGCACTACCTCTATCACCGCAGCACGACGCGCGTCGAGCTGACCTGCTATCTGCAGGACCTGTTCACGACACCTGAGGCGCGTGGCCGCGGCGTGGGCCGCGCCCTGATCGAGGCCGTGTATGCGGCGGCCCGCGAGGCGGGCATCAAGCGCGTCTACTGGCAGACGCACACCACCAACGCCACGGGCCGCGCGCTGTACGACAAGGTTGCACATCACATGGGCTTCATCGTCTACGCCCAAGACGTCGCCTGACCTCGGAGGACTTCAAGTGCGCCTGTTTTTCGTCGCCGCCGTCCTGCTGGCGCTGTACACCCTCTCGCCGCCCGCCAGGGCACAGACCTGCGCCCTGACGCCGGTCGCCGGCGAGATGCGCGAGCTGACCTCGGGTGGCCGCACGCGGACTTATCGACTCTTCGTGCCGCCTGCCGTCGCGGGCCGCAGCCAGCTCCCGCTGGTCTTCGACCTGCACGGCACGGGCGGCAAGACCGCGGGGCGCGCCAGGGAAAGCGGCTTCGAGACACTGGCGGCGCGAGAGGGCTTCGCTGTCGCCACACTGCAGGCGGAAGACTCGCGCTGGAATGTGCCGGTGGCCAGCACCCGCGCCGACGATGTGCAGTACGTGTCCGATGTCATCGACCACATTGCCGCCCAGGTCTGCATCGACCCGAAGCGGGTCTATTCGACCGGCTTCTCAGGCGGCGGGCGCATGTCCTCTCTGCTCGGCTGCCGCCTGAACCACCGCATCGCAGCCATCGCACCGGTCGGCGGGCTGCGTTGGTTCGGCCCCTGCGCGGGCCGCGCCGTGCCGGTGCTGACCGTGCACGGCCTGGCGGACTCGACCAACTCCTACGAAGGTCATGCCGACCGCGGCCCCGAGTGGGTGGAAAGCGTGCCGGAGGCCCTGGCCGGATGGGCCGCCCACAACCGTTGCCAGCCCAAACTCGTCCAGGACGCCCAGCCCGGAGCGCTCCAGACCATCCGCTACGCGGGCTGCACGGGCAACTCAGAGGTCAGGCTGCTGCGCATCGACGGCATGGGCCACATCTGGCCCCATACCGAGGTCGATGCAACCGACACGATCTGGCAGTTCTTCAAGGCTCACCCGCTCCAGTAGGTCGAACACAACAGGAGACTCGCATGTCCAACATCCGCGCCTACGCCGCCCTCGCCCCCGGCGGCGCCCTGCAACCCTTCGACTACGACCCCGGCCCGCTGGGCGACGAGGACGTCGAAGTCACCGTCGAGCACTGTGGCATCTGCCACTCCGACCTGGCCATGATCGACAGCGAGTGGTTCCCGGCCGCCTACCCCGTGGTGCCCGGCCACGAGGTCATTGGCCGCGTCACGGCGCTGGGCGCCCATGCCAAGGGCCGGCAGATCGGCCAACGCGTCGGTGTGGGCTGGCATGCCAGCAGCTGCACGCATTGCAATTTCTGCCTTGGCGGCGAGCAGCATCTGTGCGGCAAGCGCCAGCCGACGCTGATCGGCCGCCATGGCGGATTCGCCGACCGGCTGCGCGCCCACTGGAGTTGGGCCGTGCCCCTGCCCGATGCGCTGGACCCGGTCGCGGCGGGCCCACTGATGTGCGGCGGTGGCACGGTCTTCCTGCCCTTTGTACTGCATGCCATCAAGCCGACCGACCGCGTCGGCGTCGTCGGCATCGGCGGCCTGGGTCACCTGGCCGTCAAGTTCGCACGTGCCTGGGGCTGCGAGGTCACGGCCTTCACGTCGTCGCCCTCCAAGCGCGACGAAGCCCTCGCACTGGGCGCGCACAAGACGCTGTCCAGCGTCGACAAGGCCGAGCTGAAAGCCGCCGCCGGCAGCCTGGACTTCCTGCTCATCACCGTGGGCGCCGCATTGAACTGGGACGCACTGCTGGCCACGCTGGCACCCAAGGGCCGCATGCATCTGGTCGGCGTCGTCACCGACGCGATGGCATTGAAGAGTGGCGGCCTGCTGAGCTGGCAGAAGAGCCTGTCGGCCTCACCCACACCACCGCCCTCCGTCCTGAAGACCATGCTGGACTTCTCGGCACGGCATCAGATCCTGCCGCAGGTGGAACGTTTCCCGATGAGCCGCGTCAACGACGCACTGGATCACCTGCGCTCAGGCAAGGCGCGCTACCGCGTGGTGTTGGACGCCGATTTCTAGCCGCCAGTCGGTGCAGGTGCCTCCGGCGACGTGGCCGTGGTCGCCGACTTCGGCTGGCGCTGCACCTGCTGCGGGTAGGGAATGTCCACGCCCAGGCGCTGCAGCGTGTGCAGCACGGCCAGGTTGACGTCCGAGCGCACGCCGCCGCTGCCGTTCTCGGGGTCCATGATCCAGAAGAACACGCTCAGCTCCAGGCCGCTGTCGGCAAAGCGGCTCAGCTGCACCGATGGCCCCGGGTCGCTCAACACGCGCGGGACTTCGGTGACGGCTTTGGTGATGGCCTGCATGACGTTGTCGACGTCGCAGTCGTAGTCCACCTGCACCACCGTCGACAGCAGCACGCGCGGGTCGGCCAGCGAGGAGTTCTCGACCCGCTGAGTGATCAGGATCTCGTTGGGCACGATGGCTTCCTTGCCGCCGAGCGACCGGATCACCGTGTAACGCGTCTTGATGTCGGTCACGCGGCCCTCGAAGCCGTCGACCTTGACCATGTCGCCGATGCGCAAGCTCCGCTCGGCCAGGATGACAAAGCCGCTCACGTAATTCGCCGCCAGCTTCTGCAGGCCAAAGCCCAGGCCGACGCCGAGCGCCCCACCCAGCACGCCCAGGGCCGTCAGGTCGATGCCCGCGGCCGACAGCGCGAACAGCAGGCCGATGAAGAGCAGCAGCGAGCGGATCGCGTTGGACGCGATCTTGCGCATGGACAGGTCCAGTGACTCGCGGCGCAGCAGCTGGGCCTCGATGGCCGACGAGATCCACAGCGCAACGACCAGCACCAGCGTGGCCGTCAACCCGCCCTCGATGAGATTGCGCAGCGTCAGCTTGACGGTGCCGAATTTCCAGCCGATGTCGTCCAGCTCGTCCATCAGCACGGGCCACAGCCCGGTGATCCACAGCACCGCGCCGATCCACACCAGCCAGGAGCCCAGCTTCTCCAAGGCCTTGAAGGCGGTCGAATTGGGCCAGGCGGCGCGCAGCACGCGGGCGATGAGGCGGATGGCGGCCAGCGACACCAGCACCGGCAGCGCCAGCTTGAACAAGGCCGGTGCCAGCCCGTACAGCGGCAGCAGGCGGCGCGCGCCAAAGGCCAGGGCCAGGGCGAACAGCGGGAAAAGCGTGCCGTCGATGACGCGATCGCCGAACAGCACGCTGTTCTCGCGCCGGGTGACGGCGCGCGACAGCGCCCAACTCAGCAACCCTGCCAGAGCCAGGCAGCCGAATAGCAGGCCCCATTCGGCCAGCGCGTCGGCGCTGAAGACACGGGTCAGCAAGGCCTGGAGTTCGGCCAGGCTCAAAGGTTGGTGCATACGGTTTTAGTCAGTTGGGGACAGAGCTACTCGCTGCGCTCGGGCGGTCTGTCCCGCAAAATTCTCAGCTTAGTTGGGGACAGAGCTACTCGCTTCGCTCGGGCGGTCTGTCCCGCAAAGTTCACAAATCAGCCAATACGCGCAAATGGATGCCTACGCTGCGCGCGAGGGCGTGCAGGTTATAGCCGCCCTCCAGGACCGACACGATACGGCCTTGCGCATGACGGTCGGCCACGGCCTTGATCTTCTGCGTGATCCATTCGTAGTCGGCCTCGACGAGGCCCAACTGGCCGAGATCGTCGTCGCGGTGGGCGTCGAAGCCGGCGGAGATGAAGATCATCTGCGGCTTGAAGCGCTCCAGGGCCGGCAGCCACATGGCCTCGATGATCTCGCGCGTCTCGCCGCCTCTCGTATAGGCCGGCAGCGGCACGTTGACCATGTTGGTGCCCTTGGGGACGGCGCCGCTGTAGGGGTAGAGCGGATGCTGGAACAGGCTGACCATCAGCACACGCTCGTCGCCGGCAATGATGTCCTCGGTGCCGTTGCCATGGTGGACGTCGAAGTCGACGATGGCCACGCGCTTGAGGCCGCGCCGGTCCAGCGCGTGTCGGGCGGCGATGGCAACGTTGTTGAAGAAGCAAAACCCCATGCTCTGGTCGCGCGTGGCATGGTGGCCGGGCGGGCGCACCGAGCAGAAAGCATTGTCGGCACGGCCATCGATGACGAGGTCGGTCGCCTGCACGGCCGCACCCGCGGCGTGCAGGGCAGCGGTCCAGGTATGCGCGTTGGCCGAGGTGTCGGGGTCGACGGCGCAACGTTCGCCCGTCTCGGCGCAGTCCCGCAGCAGGGCGCCGATCTCGGCGACATAGCCGTGGGTGTGAGCCAGCTCCACGTCCTTGAGGTCCACCGGCCGGGCGTCGAAGTACTCGAGCGCCTGGCCCAGGCCCGAGGCGATCAGCCAGTCGTCGATGGCGGCCAGCCGCTCCGGGCATTCGGGATGGCCTTCGCCCATGTCGTGACGGCGGCATTCAGGCGGATTGAAATAGGCGGTAGGCATGAAGGAACGGCTGTCTCTTGCTATGGTCCAGCCTCATGACGCAAGCTCCATCACGAACGCTGGCAGCGCAACTGCTGGCACTGCAAAACCAGATTAGCACGGTCATCAAGGGCAAGCCGGCCCAGATCGCCGATTCCCTGGCCTGCCTGATCGCCGGCGGCCATCTGCTGATCGAGGACCTTCCCGGCGTCGGCAAGACGACGCTGGCCCATGCGCTGGCCATTTCCCTGGGGCTGAAGTTCTCGCGCCTGCAGTTCACGGCCGACCTGCTGCCCAGCGACCTGCTGGGTGTCAGCGTCTACGAGCGCGAGAAGAACGGCTTCGCCTTCCACCCCGGCCCGGTGTTCGCCCAGGTGCTGCTGGCCGACGAGATCAACCGCGCCGGCCCCAAGACGCAGAGCGCGCTGCTGGAGGCCATGGAAGAGCACCAGGTCAGCATCGAGGGCATCAGCCACCCGCTGCCCGAGCCCTTCTTCGTCATCGCCACGCAGAACCCCAGCGAGCAGCTCGGCACTTTCCCGCTGCCAGAGTCGCAGCTGGACCGCTTCCTGATGTGTATTTCCCTTGGCTACCCCGACGCCGCCGCCGAGCGCGAGCTGCTGACCGGGAAGGACAGCCGCGAGCAACTGCGGTCGCTGGGCGCCCTCATGACGCCGGCGGAGCTGATGCAGGCGCAAGCCGCCGTCAAGGCTATCCACGCCGCGCCGCCGCTGCTGGACTACCTGCAGGCACTGATTGCGGCCACACGCTCGGGCCAATGGTTCGTGGAAGGCCTGTCGCCGCGCGCCGGCCTTGCCGTGCTGCGAGCCTCCCGCGCCCGGGCCCTGCTGCAGGGGCGCGACTATGTGTCGCCCGACGACGTGCAGGCCATCCTGCCGCAAACCATCGCCCACCGCCTGCAGCCTCGCGCCGGCGCGGGCCGCGGCGCTCGCGAGCAGGTGCGGGCGATGATCGAAGCCATCGCCCTCCCCTAGCTTGGCGCTGATTGCCGGCCTGGCGCTCCTGCGCAGCCGGCACGTCGCGGTTGGCCGGACGGGTTCGGGCCGGGCAGATCGGCGGGATGGTTATCCTGCCGCCCCATGTACGTGCCCTTCTTCGGCTTGAAACAAGCGCCGTTCTCGATCGCGCCGGACCCGCATTACCTGTTCATGAGCGAGCGCCACCGCGAGGCGCTGGCCCACCTGCTGTACGGGCTGGACGGGGGCGGCGGCTTCGTGCTGCTCACCGGCGAGATCGGCGCCGGCAAGACCACCGTTTGCCGCTGTTTCCTGGAGCAGATCCCGGCGAACTGCAACGTCGCCTACATCTTCAATCCCAAGCTCACCGTCACAGAGCTGCTGCAGGCGATCTGCGACGAATTCCATGTCGTGGTGCCGGCGGGCGCGCGGACGGTGAAGGACTACGTCGACCCGCTGAACGCCTTCCTGCTGGCGCAGCACGCGGCCGGGCGCAACAACGTGCTGATCATCGATGAGGCGCAGAACCTCTCGGCCGACGTGCTGGAGCAATTGCGCCTGCTGACCAATCTGGAAACCAGTGAGCGCAAGCTGCTCCAGGTGGTGCTGATCGGCCAACCCGAGCTCCGCGGCATGCTGGCCCGGCCGGAGCTGGAGCAGCTGGCGCAGCGCGTGATCGCGCGCTTTCACCTGGGCGCGCTGTCCGAGGCCGAGACGGCGCAGTACATCCGCCACCGCCTGAACGTGGCCGGCCTCACCGGCGCGCTGCCCTTCGATCGCAAGGGGCTGCGCCTCATCCACCAGCTCACCCGCGGCGTGCCGCGCCGCATCAACCTGCTCTGCGACCGCGCGCTGCTGGGTGGCTATGCCAGCGGCCAGGCGCAGGTCACGCGAACAATAGTGCGCCAGGCTGCGCGCGAGATGTTCGACGAGCAGGCCGCGCCGCCCGTGCCCGGGCGCAGGCCCGTCGCGGCGGGCATTGGCGTGGCCCTGCTGGCCGCGGCCATCGTGGGCGGCTGGCTGGCCTGGCGGGCGCAGCAGGCCACCATGGACGGGCGCCTGCAGAAGGCCAGAGCGGAGGGCATGGCTGCGGCTGCCAGCGCGGCATCTGCTGCGGCAGCGGCTGCGAGTGCGGCTTCGCAACCCGCCTCCGCGGCCAGCCGCGCCGAGCCAGCCCCCGAACTGCTGACGCTCGCCGACTGGAAGCCGCAGGACGCCGACGCCTGGGCGGCCCTCGCCCAGCGCTGGGGCCTGCCGCTGCCGGACAAGGCCGACCCCTGCACCGTGGCCGCGCAGCGCGGCCTGCAGTGCTACCGCAGCGGCAGCGGCAGCCTCTCGCTCATCCGCCTCATCGACCGCCCCGTGCTGCTGACCCTGCAGCGCCCCGGCCACCCGGCGGCCCTGGCCGCGCTGGTGGCGCTGGGCGCGCAGCACGCCACGCTGGTCGTGGACGGCACGCCCCGCCGCGTCACGCTGCCCGAGCTGGCCGGCGCCTGGCGCGGCGAGTTCACGACCTTCTGGCGCGTGCCACCGGGCTATGCAGAGCGGGCCGAGAACATCGTTCCCCTGCGCAACTGGCTGGCCACACAGCTCGCCAGCGTGCCGGGTAGCGCGCCGTCCGCGCCGGCCTCCGCACCCGCGCCCGGCTGGCCCGAGCTGAGCCGCCAGGTGCAGGCCTTCCAGGCCAGCCAGGGTTTGCAACCCGATGGCCGCGTCGGCCCCATCACTCTGATGCAAGTCAACCGGGCTGCCGGTATAGCCGAGCCGCGCCTGGACGTGGCGCGCTGAACGCGAGAATCGCAAGACCTAACGCCATGTCCTACATCCTCGACGCCCTGCGCCGTGCCGAAGCCGATCGCGAACGCGAGCGCGGCCAGGTGCCGGGCCTGAACACCCAAGCGGTATCCGCCAGCGACGCCGCCCGCGCCGCCGGCCCACGCCGCTGGCTGCCCTGGGCCGGCGGCGGCCTGCTGCTGCTGGCTGGCATCGGCGCCGGCAGTTGGTGGGCAAGCGGCCCGCAGGACGCGACCCCGCCGGTTTCGCCGCCAACGCCCACCCCGGTGGCCACCGCGGCGCCAGTGGCTGTGCCCGCGCCACCCGCCGCGCCAACGCCACAGCCCACCGCGTCCGCCTCGCCCTACCTGCCACTCGTGCCACCGCCGGTCGCGGTGACCACAGCACCGGCGCCCCGTCCCGTCAGCGAGGCCACGCCCGCACCCGTGGCTGTCGCCGTGCCTGCCCCCGTCCCTGCTGCACCGCCCGCCCCAGCTCCCACCCCAGCCGCCGAAGCTCCCATCCCCCGCCTGGCCGAGCTGCCCGAAGCCATCCGCCGCGACGTGCCCCGCATCGTCGTCAGCGGCTCCGTCTACTCCGACGACCCGCGCGGCCGCTTCGCGATGATCAATGGCGAGGTGCTGCGCGAAGGCGCCCAACTGGGCCCCGACCACGTGCTGGAGCTGATCCGCCCGCGCGAGCTGGTGTTCAGGTTCAGGGGCCACCGCTACCGACAACCGGTGTAGGGGCACCGAGGCCGCCACGTCGCTGGCAAAGCAACAGCATGCCTGCAGCACCATGCATCGCCATTGACGCGTACCGCACGCCACAGGCAGACTGGCGGCCTTCATCAATCAGCCCGCAAAGGAGAAGACCATGGAACAAGCAGATCGTGTCGCCCTCCTCCTGCCGGCTGCCTGAGCGCCCAGCACCACTGAGTTCGAACTCGCGTTCGGACTGACCTCGCGTCCACCGCGGGTCCATTGATCGCCGCAACAGCGCGGCCGGCTTCCCACCTGTTGCTCCGCGCCACCGTGCGCGGACGAAGCCCACTTTCAATGGACTCCCATGATCGAATTCGATTTCGAGACGCTGCACGCCCTCGGGCTCACCCCCGCCATCGCGAGCCGTGCGGTACAACTTCCTCAACCCCATGCCGAAACCGCACTGCGCCTGACGCGTGTGATCGAGGCGCAGCGCGACTGCTTCACGCTGCATGACGGCTACACCGAGCTGTTTGCTCGCGCGCTGCCCCGGCTGGTGCAGCAGCTGCAGRCCCAGGTTCAACAGCTGACCATCGGCGACTGGGTCGGCGTTCACATCGACGCGCACGGCCAGGCCTGGATCGCCGACCGGGTCGAGCCCGTCACGCAGATCGCACGCCGCGCCAACGACGGGCGCCGCCAGCCGCTCGCGAGCAACGTCGACGCGGCGCTGCTCGTGATGGGGCTGGACGCCGACTTCAACGCGCGCCGCATGGAGCGCTACATTGCGATGGTGCGCGCCTGCGGCGTGGTGCCGGTCGTCGTGCTCACCAAGCTCGATATCGCGCCGCAAGCGCAGGCACGCATCGCCGAGATGTATGCCCGCCTGCCCGCGACCGTGCCGGTGCTACCGGTCAACGCGCTGACGCGCCAGGCCAGCACCGAGATCGGCCCTTGGCTGCATGCAGGCCAGACGCTGGTGCTGCTCGGCTCCTCGGGGGCCGGCAAGTCCACGCTCATCAACACGCTTGCCAACGCCGGCCAGGCCACGGGCGGCGTGCGCCAGGGCGACGGCCGCGGCCGCCACACGACGACGGCGCGCTCGCTGCACCGCTGCGTGCAAGGCGGCTGCATCATCGACACGCCGGGCCTGCGCACCTTCCGGCCCGATGCTGACGCCAGCACGCTCGCCGCCACCTTCGAGGACGTGCAGGCGCTCGCGCAGCAATGCCGGTTTCGCGATTGCTGCCACGAGAACGAACCTGGTTGCGCGGTGCGCGCCCGCGTCGACGCGGACCGGCTCGACAACTACAAGAAGCTGATGCGCGACGCCCAGCGCGGCGAGCAGACGGCGCTGGAGCGCATAGCGCAGCGCAGCAAGTGGAAGAAGATCGGCAAGGCGGGCAGCCAGCGTGCGCGGGAGAAGAGGGCTTGAGGGGGCTCGAGCAAGACAGCGGCTTGGCAATGCCAGCATCTCATGCAGATGACGACCTCCGATCGCTAGAAGGCGTTCCGACCCGAGAAGAACGCAATCATTTGCGCAGACTGCTCTGGTCTGCATCGACGGTGGCACGCGTGCTAGTGGGACATAGCCGTCGAATCGCGAGTCATGCGCCGTGTCGGATCGAAGGGATGGTCTCGCCTGGCACCTCGCGTGAGGCCAACGGCGTCAGCGTGCTGGCCCGGTCCGAACTGGCGCAATTCGGCAAAGGTCTTCGCCCAGTCGCTCGGTGGCTGAAATCCTTCACCACAATCGTCACCGACGCTGGTGGAGGAAACGTGCGTGACGGCATCCAGCAGTGACTGACTAAATCGCTTTGTATCCGCAAATCCCAGTTTGTTCTTGACGTCGTGATTTGCAGCCGTGACGACGCCGTTCGACGACAGGATGTACTTGTCGAAATACTGCGTTTGCGCTACGAGCGAAACCTTCTGGCCATCCAGATACCCTTTGAGTGCGTCATCCTTGAATGGATACGGCATGCCCGGCCAAAAAGCGTTGAACAGTCCATCCCAGTGGCTCGGCAGGTAAGTCTTCGGATGAATGACCGGGACAACCATTTCCGCCACCGGCTTTCCGCCTGTGCCGATCCATGCGTCGACCTTAGTGAGTCCGGCATCCGTCATTGCAGCGGCCAAGTTGCCAAGAGGTGGCCCGAAGTTCACACCGTCGACCACGATGTCCTTGTCCAGATCGAACGCGCTTGCCGAATTGCTGACGAAGAATGAGAGCTGGCCCTCGGGACTGTCCACCGTGAACAGGTAGGCCCTGTTACCGCCACCGTTGGGATAGTCCTCTCCAACGCCGGCGCGAAGGCCTCCGGACTTCGGGTCGGGAATCGGCGGTCGATACAGCTCTCGCGCAAAGTGCTGTATCGGATTGCTTGAGTCGCCGCTGTGGTTCCAGCGAACGACACGCATGGTGATGCCGTCGCCCAGTGAGATCTTTTCGCCGCCGCTGACGCTGCGGCATTGGGACCCGGCTACGCCTTGTGCTGCGGCTTGCATGCAAGTGGATGAGCCGCCAATCATCGGGGCGCCGGTCAGTTTCGCCCACGTGGGGGTGTCCCAACTGTGGTCCCAATGACTGTGGCCGACAACAAGCAGATCGAGCTTGTCAGTCCCCAGCATTGCATCGCGCACCTTGGTGATGGAGGCGACGTCGACGCCTGCCGGCTCCTTCGTGTAGGCATACACGTCATTTGCGTAGACCGGAGACGCCGTGAACAAGTTTTCGGGCAGACGGGAGATGTAGCCGTCCATGACGATGCGCTTGTCGCCGACCTTGAAATACCAATTGGCGATCGACATCCAGGTCATTTCCACCGACGGCGGCGCTGCGTTGGCGACCGACGAGAAGATCGCCGCAACAGCCGCAAAGGGCCCCCAGCTCACCAGCTTGTGCTTCATCAAACTTCTCCGGTGGGGCGGATAACCATCTCCAGACGTCGCATATACGGCATTCGGGCATTTCGTGGGTGTTGATAGGCCGCGTGTATTCCTCGGCAATGCGCACTTCGACGCGGCTAGACACCCCGAAAGCAGACCACTTCAACCGTCGGCTCCTGGCCGATCCGCGAAATTGGCAGTGAACCCCGCCTAACCCAGGTGCATCTGACCGGCGCCCACTAAGCCGATCAGCCCGATCGCGATCAAGTAGATTGCGACGATGTAGTTGAGCAACCTGGGAACCACGAGGATCAGGATGCCGGCGAGCAGGGAGATGATCGGGGCAAGGCCGAGATGGAGATTCATAGAAATTTCCTTGGTTATCGCACGGCCTCGACGACAAGAGCATCGCCAAGCATGCACTTCAGCCTACCCGAAAGCTGCCGATCGTCAGCGGCGTCTCCTGGCCGATGCCGAGCATCCGCTCAGATCCCTGCAAGCTGAAACCGCCGTTGGACTGCTCATAGCTGCTCGATGGCGACCTTGACCAGTTCGGCGACACGCTCTGCCTCAGCATCGGTATGGAAGCGCACCTCGATCCAAGGCGAGGACGAAGAACGGGTCGGATGGTGAACGGAGCCGGCTGGATGGGAGAGACCCAACGCGCGGATGACCTTCTTTGTGAGTCTCAGGTCGAGTTCATGGTCGTCGTGGAAGTGCACAAACTCCCTTCCCCTAAAGAATAGAGCTGTACCACCCGAGACAGGAGACGGTTCGGCAGCTAGTCCTTCGATAGAGACAAGCGACTGAAGCAGTTTCAGCTTGAGCATGTTCACGTGGTGCCGACATCGAAGTTGCGTGGAGAGCCTACCTGAAAGCCGTCGTTCGCAACTGACTGCTCATGGCCGGGAGCGGGTCACCGACCCGGCATTCCCGGATGACAGCTACCGCGCTGCCCAACCACTTGCCGCACCCGAATCCGGCCTGCGCATGCCCATGCGACCGAAGTGCGCGTGACTGCTTCACATTGCATGACGGCCATACCAAGTTGTTTGCCCGAGGCCCGCGCGCTGGTTGGCTATCCGGTAACCGCTTGCCAGCCGACCTCTCTGGCGCCAGGTCAGGCCACCTGGCTCCACACCACCGCGTGCGGCTTCACCGAAGCGCAGATGGGGCCGCCATCGGCCATGGTGCCAAGGACACGGGCCTCGATGGCGCCCGCACTGGAAGCCAACACGGCCTCCACGACCTCGCGGGGAATGGAAGCCAGCTTCAACTTGGCGCGGCGCGTCCAGTTGGAGCCCGGCTGTCCCGCGAGAGCGCCCGAGTTGAGGTAGACGAAACGATCCGCGGGCGTGCCCTGAGCGAACTCGCCCAGGAAGTTGACTGACCCATCCGGCAAGGGCAACCCCAGGCGAAGCGACAACTCGAACTGGATCGTCTCGCCCCGCTCAGCCAACGGCGCCAGCAGTTCGGACTTGCCGCGCTGCACGGCGAAGCTGACGCCAGGCGGCGGATCGACGACGACGATCCGCATGCGAAGGCTGGGTGCAGCCAAGCGTTCGCTCACGAGCAATCCCACCCCAGCCGCACCACGCCGCAGTGCCGGCACATGAACTTGTAGAACGCGTTGTCGCCCGCGGGCTCGTAGTCCTCGGTCGCGCGGGCCCAGTCCTTTTCGGTCAGCCCGTAGTGCTGCCGCCAGTCCGCCTTGGTGGCCTCGCTCGCACGCTCCACGTCCTGCACCGACGCATCACCGCGGAACTCGCAGGCGTCGTTGCAATGAGCCAGCCACTCTTCCTGCTGCCAGGACGAGAAGCCCGGTGTCCTCAGGCTCACCTCGTCGACGATCTCCTGCGCCAGCCCCGCCTGCTGGAGCGGATGCGCGTCCGAAAAGCTCGCGCCCAGCTTGCTCGCCGCCGAGCCATCCGCAATGCACCAGGGGCACAGCTTCTCGTCCAGCTCGCTGGTCGCATAGACCGGCTGCACGTAGACGAAGCCGCGCGCCTGGCCGCAGCAGGCGCACTGGACCCGTCGCGGCTCGATGGCCCCGGTAGCCATCGGGTCGGGGTGGTAGCGGAAATGGGGAAGGTCGCTGTCCATCGGTACTCCGTGTGAGACTGGATTCTGGCTCGCCGCCCAGGCCCATGCTGAGGCTCTCTAGAATCCGCACCCTTTTGCCAGCTCCCTGCACCCGGCTCCATGGACATCGTCGTCAACGAAGAACTCAAGGCTTACATCGACCCATTGACGGCGGAGGAACACGAGGCCCTGGAGCGCAGCATCCTGGCCGAGGGCTGCCGCGATGCGCTGGTGCTGTGGGGCGACGTGCTGGTGGACGGGCACAACCGCTACGGCATCTGCAGCAAGCACGGGYTGCCCTTCCAGACSGTGCAGAACMCYCGCTTCMAGTCSATGGAKGAYGTGCAYCTGTGGATGATCGASCAGCACCTGGGYCGGCGCAGCRTSTCSGACTTCCAGCGCGGCGTGCTGGCGCTGCGCAAGCGCGASATCSTGGCCGAGCGGCGTGCGCGCAGCGCCGCTGTGGAAGCGGCTGAGCCTGTCGCCCAGGCAGCGGCACCGGCACCCGCCCAGGACGCCCTGCAAACGCGCGAAGCCCTGGCCAAGGCCGCGCGCCTGAGCAGCAACCAGGTGGTGATGATCGAGAAGATCCAGAAGCAGGCCACGCCCGAGGTGGTTGCCGCGGTGAAGGCCGGCGCGATCTCGATCAACGCGGCCGCGGCCGTCGCCACCTTGCCGGCCGAGGAGCAGGCAGCCGCTGCGGCGGCCGGTGCGCAAGAGCTCAAGCAGGCAGCCAAGCGCGTGCGCGAGACCAAGCGCAAGCCGCCCGCGGCCGACCCGATGCTGGATACGGCAGAAGCCTCCGCGCCGGAACCCACGATGGAAGCGCTGCGCCAGCGGGTCTCGGCGCTTGAAGCCGAGAACGCGGCGTTGCGGCAGGAACTGGCAGCGCTTCGCCCACAGCCGTCCTCGCCCCACCCTGTCGAGGAAGCGCAAGCACCCTTCTGAACACCCCCAGGTCACGCTGAGGCTTGCGAACCCCACGTATCCTCTGACCCATGGCTCCCGTCCAAGCCCTGCGCCAACGCTGGCAAGCCTGGTGGCAGGCCCGCCAGTCGCCCGCCGACACCCACCAGACGACGCAGCGCAATGTCTACATCGTGCCGACCTGGGCCGGCGTGGCCTTCTGCGGCACGCTGGGCGTGCTGCTGCTGGCCAGCATCAACGAGCAGCTGAGTCTGGGTTACGCGCTGACCTTTGCGCTGACCGGCGCGGGCCTGGCGTCCATGCACACCACCCACGCCAACCTGCGCGGCCTGCAGATGGATCTGAAGGCGCCTGAGGGCGTGCACGCCGGTGACGAGTACGCGCTGGAGCTGCGCCTGCACAACCCGGGCAGCGCGCGCTTCGGCATCGCCGTCAGCGCGCAGCTCGACAGCGGCGCCACCGAGCCGGCCTGGATCGACGTGCCGGCCCTGGGCCATGCAGTGCTGAAACTGCGCCTGCCGGCTGACAAGCGTGGCCTGCGCGAGCTGCCCCGCCTCATCGTCACGACACGCTTTCCGCTCGGCTTCTTCCGCGCCTGGAGCTATTGGCGGCCTGCAGCCAAGGTCTGGGTCTACCCGCGGGCCGAGGAGGTGCTGGCGCCCTTCCCCACCCAGGCCGAGGCAGGCGCTGGCGAAGCCGCGTCGACACGCCAGTCCTCCAGCGGCACCGATTTCTCCGGCGTGCGCAGCTACCGCCGCGGCGACTCGATGAAGCAGATCCTGTGGCGCAAGTCCGCGCTGGCGCTGGACCAGGGCCTGCCGCTGTGGGTGCGCGAGACCGAGGCGCCGCTGGCCCAGGACCTGTGGCTGGACTGGCGCGACACCCAGGGTCGCGATGTCGAGGCACGCCTGTCGCGCCTGGCCGCTTGGGTTCTGGCGGCTGAACGCCTGGGCCAGCCCTATGGCTTGCGCATGGCGGGGCGTGACCTCACGCCTTCCCTCGGGGCGGCCCACCGCCAAGCTTGCCTCGAAGCCCTCGCGGGGTTTGACGCATGAATGGTTTAGCTGCCTGGTGGGCCCGCCTGCCGCGTGATGCGCGCGACAGCTTCTTCCTGCTCGGCGTCATCACGGCCGTCATCGCGCCGCATGCCGACCACCTGCCCTGGTGGAGCAGCGCATTGACCACCGTCGTGCTGGCCTGGCGCGCCTCGCTGGCCTGGCGCCAGCGGCCGCTGCCTGGGCGCTGGTGGCTGGCCGCCGTCATCGCGGTCTACACGGGCCTGACCTGGCTGACCTTTCGCACGCTGATCGGCCGCGAGGCCGGCATCACGCTGCTGGTCATGCTGATGGCGCTCAAGACCATGGAGCTGCGCGCGCGCCGCGATGCCTTCGTCGTCTTCTTCCTCGGCTTCTTCCTGGTGCTGACGCAGTTCCTGTACTCGCAGTCGCTGCTGATGGCGGTCTGGTCACTGGCGTCGCTGTGGGGGCTGCTGGCCGCCGTCGTGCTGGCGCAGATGCCCACGGGCATCCCCAGCATCGGCATCGCGGCAAGGCACGCTGCCGGCACCACGGCGCTGGGCCTGCCCGTCATGGTGCTGCTCTTCGTGCTGTTCCCGCGCATCGCGCCGCTGTGGGGCGTGCCGACCGAGGCCATCGGCCGCACGGGCCTGTCCAACCAGCTCGAGTTCGGCGCGATGAACGAGATCGCCAACGACGAGAGCATCGCGATGCGGCTGAAGTTCGAGGGGGCCTTGCCGCCGCCCGACCAGCGCTATTTCCGCGGCCCGGTGCTGACCCGCTTCGACGGCAAGACCTGGCGCGCCTATGACTCCCGCTCCAGCCAGAGCTGGCTGCGCGGCCGCGACGACCTGGCCACGGCCGGCCCGGCGCTGCGCTATGAAATGACGCTGGAGCCGCTGCGCATCTCGGTGCTGCCCCTGCTGGAGATGAGCCTGGGGGGCGTCGTCTGCGAGTTGTACCTGAGGGAGCTGACCGTCTTGCGCGGGCCCGTGCTGCAATTGCTGTGGCCGCGGGCCATCACCGAGAGGCTGTGGG
>NZ_JBFUMN010000012.1:0-123721 GCF_054049335.1 Roseateles sp. P5_E1 | reverse complement strand
GCCTTGAGCTTGGCCAGCTCCATCGGGCTGCCGCCCTGGAACCAGGGGCGCTCGAAGGTGGCGCCGCCGAACGGGTCCAGGCCGGTCCAGACGAAGTTGTGCCAGTAGCACACGGCAAAGCGCAGGTGGTCCTCCATGCGCTGGCCCAGGACGATGCGGTCCTTGTCGTAGTGCTTGAAGGCCAGGTCATTSKGGCTGTCGGCGCCCTCGAAGCGGATCGGGGCGATGKSKTGGAAATAGCTCGTCATAACTCGGGGGTCARGCRCCGCGCAGGCGGCGGTARAGGTCACGGAARCGCGCCAGGCGGGGGGCCAGGCGGGCATGGCGTTCGGGGTCGGGAGAGAAGAGGGCCGCCACGGGCGGGCGGGTGCAGACGGTCTCGACAGCACCCCCGGTGGCCAACCAGCCCAGGCGTGCCGCGCCGAGCGCGCCGCCGGCTTCGCTGCCGGTGTGCAGGACGACGTCGACCTGGAGTGCGTCGGCGATCAGCTGGGCCCAGAAGTGGCTGCGTGAGCCGCCGCCCACCAGCGACAGCTGGTGCACCTCGGTGCCYGCCGCCCGCAGCGCGTCCAGCCCRTCGGCCAGCCCGAAGGCSACGCCYTCGAGCACGGCATAGGTGCAGTCGGCGCGATTCGTCTGCGCCTTCAGGCCATGGAAGACRCCGGCTGCAAACGGGTCGTTGTGCGGCGTGCGCTCGCCGGCSAGGTAGGGCAGGAAGATCGGCGCGTGGTCTGAGGKGCTGACTGCGCTGTCATTTGATGAAAGTTCAGCCAGCAAGGTGGCTTCATCGGCGCCGACGAGCTGGCAGAACCAGCGCAGGCAGCTGGCGGCCGACAGCATCACGCTCATCTGGTGCCAGCGTGCGGGAAGCGCATGGCAGAAGGCGTGCACGGCCGAGGCCGGGTTGGGCCGGTAGCGGTCGTTGACGACGAAGAGCACGCCGGAGGTGCCCAGCGAGATGAAGCCGTCCCCTGGCTGCGTGGCACCGATGCCGATGGCGCTGGCCGCGTTGTCGCCGGCGCCACCGGCGACGACGACCTCCGCGCCCAGGCCCCAGGCCTTGGCGAGTTCGGGCTTGAGCACGCCGCTGGGCTGGCTGCTCTCGACCAGGCGGGGCATCTGCGCGCGCGTCAGGCCGCAGGCGCCGAGCAGTTCGTCGGACCAGTCGCGCCGGGCCACGTCCAGCCACAGGGTGCCGGCGGCGTCCGACGGGTCGGAGACCTTGTCGCCGGTCAGCTGCAGGCGCAGCCAGTCCTTGGGCAGCAGCACGCTGGCCACGCGCTCGAAGACTTCGGGCTCGTGCTTCTTCACCCACAGCAGCTTCGGGGCGGTGAAGCCGGGCATGGCGAGGTTGCCGGCGATGTCGTGCAGGCGCGGCGCGGTGGTTGTCAGCTCGTCGCACTCGGCGTGGCTGCGGCCGTCGTTCCACAGGATGGCCGGGCGCAGCACGGCGTCGTCAGCGCCCAGCAGCACCGCGCCGTGCATCTGGCCGGACAGGCCGATGCCGCGCACGGCGGCAAAGGCCATCGGATGGGCGGCGCGCAGCTTGGCAACGGCGGCCTCGGTGGCCTGCCACCAATCGCTCGGCGCCTGCTCCGACCACAGCGGCTCAGGCGCCGACAGCGTCAGCGCGCTGCCTGCCGTGCCGACGATGTGGCCTTCACCGTCAAGCAGCAGCAGCTTGACTTCGGAGGTGCCGAGATCGATGCCGAGGAACATCAAGCGGACTCCTCGCTGATGCTCTCGCCCACAGCCGTCACCGCGCCGGGCAGGGTAGGCCGGGTCAGGCGGTAGCGGGCCAGCGCGGCCGCGCCGACGGCGACGGCATTGGCGCCGAACAGCGAGGTGCGCACGCTCGGCGGTGGCAGGCTGGCCGCTGCGGCGTAGTCGAGCAGCGTGTCCAGCGCTGGCTTCAGGAAGGGCTCGCCCAGTTCGACGACCGAACCGCCCAGCACGATGCAGGCGGGGTCGTAGGCGGTGGCCAGGTTCTGCAGCAGCACGCCGAGATAGCGGCCGGCGGAACTCACGGCCTTCAGCGTGTGCGCGTCCTCGTCGACGAGATGGGCGCGTACTTCGGCCAGCGAGCGCAGTGTCGTGCCATCCTCACTGCCGCCGAGCATGGCGCGCGTCGCGATCAATGCTTCGGCGCAGCCGCGTCGGCCGCAGGAGCAGCGTGGCCCGTTGAGCTGCAGCACCATGTGGCCCACCTCACCGGCGAAACCGCGGCTGCCGGTCAGCAGGCGGTCGCCGACGATGACGCCGGCGCCCAGGCCCTGGTTGATGGACACATACAGCAGCGGGTCCGACGTCGGCGCGGAGTTGAACTCCATTTCGCCCAGGGCCGCCACATCGGCTTCGTTCTGTATGAAAAGGGGTGCGCCAGCGAGCGAAGTGTCTTGCAGCTTTTCGCTGAGCAGGGCACCAAAGGGAATATCGCGCCAGCCCAGATTGGGCGCGAAGTGCAGCACGCCGCGCGCCTCGTTGACGCCACCGGGCAGGCCCACGCCGATGCCCAGGATCTGCTGGCCGGCATCCAGCTGCTTGCGCAGCTTGAGCAGCGCCGTGGCGAGGCTGGCGATGCAGGCCTTGGCTGTGCGGTTGGCGCTGTAGTGGGCGACGGTCCAGGCCAGCACTTCGCCGGTCAGCGAGGTGGCGACGACGCGCACGGATTCGATGCCGACCTCGGCGCCGAGCAGCACCAGCCGGGCGGGATCGATGAAGAGGGGGGTGGGGCGGCGGCCCAGGTCGCCGGTCGCGACGACCTCGCGTTCGGCCAGCCAGCCTTCAAGAATCAGTTCGCGCACCAGCAGGCTGACAGTGGACTTCGTCAAGCCGACGGCCACGGCCAGGTCGGCACGCGACAGTCCCGGATTGGCACAGAGATGTCGCACCAGCGCCATGCGATTGATGACCTTGAGCAGCTGTTGGCTGCTTGCGGCTTCGGCCTGCATTTGTCTCCTAGTCCTGCCCATGCTTTTGACGGGCTTGGTGCCATATTAGTTCGGCCGTCGTACGAAGTAAATACGGTAAAAGCCCCTAGCGCGACACAGCCCGACTCGCCGAAGATCGCGCCGCCCGCCGGTCCTGTGGTGAGGCTCCATAAAAACTGGCCCAGAGACAGCCATGTCCGATCCCTTCATCCGCAAGATCGTCATCGTTGGCGGCGGCACCGCCGGCTGGATGGCGGCTGCGCCGCTGGCTCAGCGCTTTGCGCAGGCCGGCCAGGGCGCCTGCGAGATCGTGCTGATCGAGTCGCCCGACATCGGCACCATCGGCGTCGGCGAGGCCACGCTGCCGCCCATCCGCGCCTACAACCAAACTTTGGGCCTGGACGGCGCCGAGTTCGTCAAGCGCACCCAGGGCAGCTTCAAGCTCGGCATCGAGTTCCGCGACTGGGGCCACGTCGGCCATCGCTTCTTCCATGGTTTCGGGGACTTCGGCCCGGCCATCGACGCGCGCGCGCCCTGGCAGCACTGGCTGCGCTTGCAGCGCCAGGTGGACGGGCTGCCCAGCTACGAGGACTGGTCAACGTCCACCGTCATGGCCAGGCGCAACCGCTTCACGCCCCCCGAGGGCGGGGCGCCGTCGGCGGCCAATGCCTATTCCTTCGCCTACCACTTCGACGCCGGCCTGTACGCCGCCTTTCTGCGCGAGTACGCGATGGCGCGCGGTGCCCAGCGCATTGAAGGGCTGATCGTCGATGTCGAGCTGCGCCCCGGGGACGGCTTCGTTGCTGCGGTCAAGCTCAAGGACGGCCGCCGCATCGATGGCGACCTCTTCATCGATTGCTCGGGCTTTCGCGCCTTGCTGATCGGCGGCGCGATGCAATCGCCCTTCGAGGACTGGAGCGCGCTGCTGCCTTGCAACAGCGCCCAGGCCGTGCCGAGCGAACGTGTCGAGCCGCTGACGCCCTACACGATGTCGACCGCCAAGGCGGCGGGCTGGCAGTGGCGCATTCCGCTGCAGCACCGCACCGGCAATGGCCACGTCTATTGCAGCCAGTTCATCAGTGACGATGAAGCCGCCAGCACGCTGCTGGCCGGGCTGGACAGCAAGGCGCTGGACACGCCGCGCCAGTTGCGCTTCACGACCGGACGACGCAAGCAGGGCTGGGTCAAGAATGTTGTCGCCATCGGCCTGGCTTCAGGCTTTCTGGAACCGCTGGAGTCGACCAGCATCCAGCTCATCATGGACGGCGTCGGCCGCCTCATCCAGTTCTTCCCGGACAAGCAGTTCAAGCCCCACCTGGCGGCCGAGTTCAACCGGCGCATGGCCCTGCAGTACGAGTCCATCCGCGACTTCATCGTGCTGCACTACAAGCTGACCGACCGACGCGACGCCGAGCTGTGGCGCTATTGCGCGGCCATGCCGATCCCGGACACGCTGGCCCACCAGATCGAGCTCTTCCGCAGCGCGGGCCGTGTCGCCATCCTCGACCCCGATGGCTTTGCCGAGCCGTCGTGGGTGTCGCTCTTCTTCGGCCTGGGCCTGCGGCCCGAGAGCTACGACCCCTTCGTCGACCACATCGACCCCGAGGCCCTGCTGCAGCACTTCGTGCGCCTGCGCCAGGCCATCACACACACCGTGGGCGGCATGCCCGAGCACGGCGACTACGTCGCGCGCCACGTCAAGGCGCCTTCAGCCTAGGAGACCCGACAGACCAACCAAGCAAGAGGGGCCGGCGCACCCGCCGGCCGACCGGAGACAACAAGGAAGATTGATTCATCATGAAGTTCACTGACGGACAGTGGATGCATCAGCCGGGCGTGGCCGCACATTACGCGGCCGAGGCCTATGCGATCGAAGTCCACGAAGACCGCCTGGTCGTGCTCGCCACGACCCGCCCCATCAAGCACCGCGGCGACACGCTGCAAGGCCCCACGCTGACCGTGACGCTGAGCTCGCCGTTGCCCGGCGTCGTCCGCGTCAGCGTCGAGCACTACGCCGCATCCAGCGCGCCGCGCCTGCACATCCCCATGCCCGGCGCCGGCAAGCATCCAGTGCAGATCGACAACGGCGACGCCAAGGCCACGCTGACCAGCGGCGCCCTCTCGGTCGACGTCAAGAAGGGCGAAGGCTGGAGCCTGACCTTCCGCGAAGGCGACCGCATCCTGACCAAGAGCGACTGGCGCGGCCTGGGCTTCATCCAGTGGGCCGGCAAGGACGGCCTGGTRCGCCACCACGTCCACGACCAGCTGTCGCTGGGCGTGGGCGAGAACGTCTACGGCCTGGGCGAGCGCTTCACGCCCTGGGTCAAGAACGGCCAGATCGTCGAGAACACCAACAAGGACGGCGGCACCGCCTGCGAGCAGGCCTACAAGAGCGTGCCCTTTTACCTGACCAACCGCGGCTACGGCGTGCTCGTCAACGAGGCCGGCCCCGTGTCCTTCGAGGTCGGCTCGGAGAAGGTCGCCCGCGTGCAGTTCAGCCGCGARGGCGAGAGCCTGGACTACTGCGTCATTGCCGGCCCCACSCCCAAGGACGTCGTGGGCCGACTGACAGCGCTGACAGGCCGCGCMCCGCTGCCCCCGGCCTGGAGCTTCGGCCTGTGGATGACGACCTCGTTCACCACGCAATACGACGAGGCCACCGCCACCCACTTCATCGACGAGATGGCGCGCCGCGAGCTGCCGCTGKCGGTGTTTCACTTCGACTGCTTCTGGATGCGCGAGTTCCAGTGGTGCGACTTCGCCTGGGACCCGCGYGRCTTYCCYGAGCCCGAGGCCATGCTSRMGCGCCTGCACGCCAAGGGCCTGAAGATCAGCCTCTGGATCAACCCGTATGTGGCGCAGAAGTCGCCGCTGTTYKCTGAAGGCGTGAAGCACGGCTACTTCATCAAGAGAACCAACGGGCTGACCTTCCAGACCGACCAGTGGCARCCCGGYATGGCCATCGTGGACTTCACGAACCCGGCCGCCAAGGCCTGGTACCAGGGCCACCTGAAGCGCCTGATCGCGCAAGGTGCGGACTGCTTCAAGACCGACTTCGGCGAGCGCATCCCGAGCGAAGGCGTGACCTACTTCGACGGCTCCGACCCCGTCGAGATGCACAACCTGTACGCGCTGCAATACAACCAGGCCGTCTTCGAGCTGCTCGAAGAAGTGCAGGGCCGTGACGCCATCGTCTTCGCGCGCTCCACCTACGCCTCGGGCCAGCGCTTCCCGGTGCACTGGGGCGGCGACTGCTGGAGCACCTTCGAATCCATGGCCGAGAGCCTCAGGGGCGGCCTGTCGCTCACAAGTTGCGGCTTCGCCTTCTGGAGCCATGACATTGGCGGCTTCGAAGGCAACCCGCCGCCGGCCGTCTACAAGCGCTGGATCCAGTTCGGCCTGATGTCCTCGCACAGCCGCCTGCACGGCAGCAGCAGCTACCGGGTGCCATGGCTCGTGGACGAAGAGAGCTGCGACGTGCTGCGCGYMTTCACGCGGCTCAAGCACCAGCTCATGCCGTATCTGTACGCCAAGGCGCATGAGGCGACSCAGACCGGCGTGCCGCTGATGCGCGCCATGCTGATGGAGCACCCGCAGGACCCGGCCTGCGCGACGCTGGACCGGCAGTACCAGCTCGGCGAGAGCCTGCTGGTGGCACCGGTGTTCACMGARRRCGGCRRSGTGGACTTCTACCTKCCYGAAGGRACGTGGACGCATCTGCTGAGCGGCGAGAAGCGCGAAGGYGGCCGCTGGCACCGCGAGGTGCATGGCTTCCTGTCSATGCCGCTSTAYGCSGCACCGAACAGCGTCATCGCCTGGGGCGCCGAGACCGAGAAGCCGGCCTACGACTACGCCCGCGGCACGGTGCTGCGCGTGTTCGAGCTGGATGACGGCRMSAGCGCGGCCTTCACGGTCGTGGGGGCGGACGGCAGCATTGCGGCGCGTGGCACGGTCAGCCGCCAGGGCGGGCAGTACACGGCCCAGGTCAGCGAGGGTGCGCTGCGCGATTGGGGGCTGGAGGTGGACGGGCGGCGCAGTGCTGTGCAGGCTGAAGGCGCCTCGCTGAGCTGGACGGCCTGACCGGTTTCTGGCCCTCGAGCCGGTGGACGCTCAGGCGTCCACCGGTTCATTGCTTGATGGAGTGACGATGGCTGTGCGTCGTGTTCGAGACCTGCTGCTGATCGCCCACACGCCTTCACGCGTCTACGCCAAAGGCGTGACACTGAACGTCAACGGCGCTGCCGACTGCATCAACTGGATCGTCTCACCATGAGTCCCCATCTCCGCTGCTTCGTCGCGACCTGCCTGCTGGCCAGCGGCCTTGCGCGTGCCTGGGGCGATGTCAAGGGCTTGGCATGGGTAACCCTAGCCCAGCACCGCATGCGCCTGAGTCAAAATGACAGCGTTGTCGTTCAAACCCGTGTGATGGAGCTTGCTGATGAACTGGTTGCCCGCTGGCGGGGCTCGGCCTACCGCGTGGGCATGCAGGCCAAGGACTATGTCTGGGGCAGCAATGCCGTGCAGCCGGCGCGGTCCTATCCGGACCATTTCTGCAGCTATGCCAGCAATGAGATCGCCATCAACTGGAATGCGCCGTTGGTCTACGTGTCGGCGGCGCTGCAGGCGCTGACGCCGCGGGCCCGATAAGGCAGGCCGGGAGAGCAGACGATGCACCACCGCAGATGGTTGGCGACGCTGCTGCTGGGCCTGCTGGGCTGGAGCCCCTTGGCCTGGTCTGCGTCATGGGTGCTGGCCGAGAGCCCGCATTTCCGCATGCTGGCCCAGACGTCCAAGCGCACGGCCGAGGGCAGGCTGCAGGATCTCGAACGCCTGCACGAGGCCATGCTGCTGACCCTTGGCGCCAGCCAGGGCCTGGCGCGCCCGCCCTTTCCCATCGTGCTCAGCGACGACCCCGACCTCATTGCCCGGGTCCAGCCCTATCTGCGCAACCGTCGCCTGGCGGGGCTGTTCGTTTCGGGCAGCGATGGCGCCCAGGCTTTCGCGGTCAACCATCTCTGGTCGAAGGACTTCACCGGCCAGGTGCTCTTCCACGAGTACGCGCACCGCGTGATGGCTCAGTACGCCCGCATGGCCTATCCCGTGTGGTATGTCGAGGGCTACGCCGAGTACTTCGGCGCGACGCGCATCGCCCCGGACTCGATCGAGATCGGCGCGTTCAATCCCTCGGCCGCGATCCTGGCCCAGCGCCCCTGGCTGCAGCCGGCCAGGCTGCTCAAGCCGAGCTTCCAGTCCACCGGGGACAAGGACATTGACGACAGCTTCTTCGGCGTCTTCTACGCGCAGTCCTGGCTGCTGACCCACTACGTGCTGTCCAAGACCGAGCGCGTCCAGCGCTTCAACGAGTACTTCCGCCGTGTCGCGGCCGGGGAGGACGCGCTGACGGCGCTGGAGCCCGCCACAGGCATAGCGCCCAGCCGCCTGAACAGTGAGCTGCGCAGGCATCTGGACAACCTGTATGTGGCGCAGATCCCGGGTGGCGCGCCAGCCGCGGTGCGCACTACAGAGCTGCCCACCGAGCAGGCCGAGGCCGAATTCGACGGCATGGTCATCGCCTCGCGTCCTGAAGCCGAACATGGCAAGGCCGTCCTGGCCCGCCTGCAGGCGAGCGTGAAGAAGGCCGGCGGCGACCGTGCGCCCGATGTCATGCGCTGGGCGCTGGCGCATGCCGAGATCCGCTATGGCGAGGCGGACAAGGCCTTGCAGATCCTTGCTCCGTGGGCCCAGCAGGAAGCACCGCCCTTTGAAGCCAACCGCCTGCTCGGCTGGGCCTGGCAGGCTGTGGCCGCACAGGCGAACGGCGCCGAACGCACCCAGGCACTGGAACAGGCGCGCGCCTGGCTGATGGCAGCCTACAAACAGCGCCGCAACGATGCACCCACGCTGTATCAGCTGGCCCGCGTGCTCGGCGTCAAGGGCGTGAGCCCCAGCATGACCAACGCGGCAGACGCCGCCAGCGTGCTGGAGCCCCAGGTTGGCGACTACGTCTACCTCGCCGTCTGGGCGCATCTCGAATCCGGCAACCGCGACAAGGCCCTGCGCGGCCTGCAGTCGCTGGCCAGCAACCCGCACGGCGGCGAGGGCACCGACAGGGCCCGGGCCGCGCTCCAAGCCCTGCAATCCAATCAAGAGGCGTCTGACGTCCTCGCCTTGCTGAACGGCACCAAGAAGCCCACCCCACCATGACTCAATCCATTCGCCACCCATTGACCTGGGTGCCCTCGCTCTACCTCGCCATGGGCCTGCCCAATGTGATGGTGGGGGTCGTCGCAGCCATCATCTACAAGAACCTCGGCATCTCCAACGAGGACATCGCGCTCTATACCTCGCAGATGTACCTGCCCTGGGTGCTCAAGCCCCTGTGGGCGCCACTGCTGGAGGCCTACCGCAGCAAGCGCTTCTGGGTCATCAGCATGGAGTTCACGATGGCCGCCGCGCTCGGCCTGGTGGCGCTGTGCCTGCCGATGGAGGGATTCTTCAAGCTCTCGCTGGCCTTCTTCTGGATCGTCGGCTTCGCATCGGCCACGCAGGACACCTGCGCCGACGGCGTCTTCATGACGACCGTCTCCAAGACCGACCAGGCGCGCTACTCGGGCCTGCAGGGCATGTGCTGGAACATGGGCGCCGTTGTCGCCTCGGGCCTGTTCGTGTCGCTGACGGGCTATCTGCACAACCACATGGCGATGAGCTGGGTGCAGTGCTGGGTCATCGTCGTGCTGATCGCCGCAGCGTCCATGGCCCTCTTCGGCCTGTGGCATGTGCGCGTGCTGCCGCCGGGCGCGCCGTCCACGCTGCACGGCCAAGGCCTGAGCGGCGGCCTGACCGCCACGGCCGAAGCCTGGGTCACCCTCTTTCAGAAGCCGCAGATCTGGATGATGCTGGCCGTCATCTTCTTCTACCGCTTCGGTGAAGGCTTCATCGAGAAGTTCGGCCCGCTCTTCCTGCTCGACAGCATCGCTGCCGGCGGCCTGGGGCTGGACAACGAGTCGCTGGGCCACATCAACGGCACGGTCGGCACGCTGTCCTTCATCGCCGGGGCCTTCCTGGGCGGCTTCTTCGTCGCCAAGCGCACGCTGCCGCGCAGCTTCTTCACGCTGGCCCTGGTGCTCAACATCCCGCACCTGACCTATTTCTACCTGGCCCAGTCGATGCCGACGGACACGACCACCATCGCGGCCATCGTCTGCATCGAGAAGTTCGGCTTCGGCATGGGCTCGGTCGGCCACATGCTCTACATGATGCAGCAGATCGCCCCGGGGCCCTTCCGCATGGCGCACTACGCGATGGCCACCGGCGTGATGGCGCTGACCAAGTGGGGCACCGGCAGCGTCAGCGGCCTGCTGTGGAACTACGTCAATCACCAGTACGTGAGCTTCTTCGGCTGGGTGCTGATCTTCTCCATCCCGCCCGTGGTGCTGGCCTGGCTGGCGCCCTTCCCGCATGACCACGAGGAGGCGGGCGAGTTTGGCGAACCCGCCGCCGTGGCCGGCCACTGATGAGCCTGCTGCTGGCCATGGCCCTGGCCGCCGCCACATCCGGCCAGCCCGCTCAGCCCGCCTGTGCGGCCGATGCGCTGGGCACGTCGCGCACATTGACGTTCAAGCGCGAGGGCGCGGCCTGGGGCAAGGCGCAACATGCGGCGCTGCCAGGGCTGGCGCCGAAGGAGGTCGTGCTGACCTTCGACGACGGCCCGCGGCCCGAGTCCACACCGCTGGTGCTAAAGGCCCTGGCCGACCAGTGCGTGAAGGCCAGCTTCTTCATGAACGGCGAGCCCATGCGCGCCCACGCCGCCCTGGCCCGCCAGGTGCGCGACGCCGGCCACAGCGTCGGCATGCATGGTTTCCAGCATCTGGCATTCGGTCAGCTGCCCGCACCGGCGCAGATCGCCGACCTGGATGCCATGGTGGCTGCCTACCGTGAGGTGCTGGGCAGCGAGCCGGCGGCCTATCGCTTCCCCTTTCTGGCGGAATCGCCCGTGCTGATGGCCGCGCTGCGCGAGCGCGACATCACCGTCATGTCCGTCGACGCCGGTGCCGAGGACTGGCTGCCCGACCAGACGCCGCAGATGCTTGCGACCAAGCTGCTGGGCCAGCTGGCCAAGAGCGGCGGTGGCATCGTGCTGCTGCACGACGTTCAGGACCAGACGGCGCGGGCGTTGCCCTTTTTGCTGCAGTCGTTGAAGGCCACCGGCTATCGCGTCGTGCACCTGCGCTGGGACGACGTGCCGCGCTGATCGCCTCCCAAAGGAATTCCATGTCTCGCCTGCTGGCCCGATTGCTTCTTCTTCTGGCCACCGGGGGGCTGGCGTGCGCCCACGCTGCCGACTTCGTCGCCCCACCCGGCCCGTACGCGGTCGGCAGCACCAACATGGCGGTCGCCACCAGCGCCGCTGGCGACCGGCCGCTGGTGGACTATCTCAACGGCAAGGTCGACGGCTCGCGCAGCCTGTACGTCGATGAACTGCTGAGCCGCCGCGACGCCGCACAGCTGCTCAAGGTCACCGTACCGGCCAACGAACCCGGCGCGGGGGCGCTGGCCGGGCAGCAGCTGCCGCTGCTGCTCTACGTCCTGTATCCCACCCGCGCCGACAACGCCCGGCCGAACTACGCCTTCCCCTACAAGGACACCGGCGACAACGTCTTCCCGCACATGCAGGCGCCGGGCGAGCGGCCGGTTTTTGCGGACCCGGCCGCCAAGTACCCACTCATCGTCTACTCGGGCGGCTACAACACCCACGGTCTCTGGCATCTGGCCCACCTCAAGCAGCTGGCCTCGCACGGCTACATCGTCGTCGACATCTTCCATGGCGATGGCCGCGTCAACGGCTATGCCGAACCCGTGGCCCTGCGCCGGGTGGCCTTCAAGGCCGCACTCGATCATGTGCTCAGCCACCCGGACTTTGCCGGCGCGGTGGACACGGCCCGCATCGGCGCCTCGGGCGCCAGCGCGGGCGGCCAGACGGTGCTGGCGATGCTCGGCGGCGCCGACCCGGCTGTGCCCGGGCAGTCCTTTCGCGACGCCCGCCTGAAGGCCGGCTTCGGCCTTGTGCCCTTCCTCGGCGCCAGCTTCGGCATCTGGCCCTTCCAGACCCATGCCTGGTCCTTCGGCCGCGACTTCAGCGGCCTTGCCCAGGTCAAGACGCCGTTCTTCGCCGTCTATGCCGAGAAGGACGGTTCGGTCTCGCCCGACAGCGTCAAGGCCGGCGTGCGCCGCCTGGGCGGCCCGGCCTGGGCCGTCGAAATGCCGGGTGAGGGCCACCTCCTCAGCGGGCCTGCCGAACAGGAAGCCACCGCCTGGGAGCTGCTGTTCTTTGACGCCTATCTGCGGGACAACGCGGCGGCCCGGGCGCGCCTCGCCGATGTCAAGCCTCTAGCCGGTGGGCGCGGCACCGTCAACTACAGCAAGCCGCGCTGACGCCGTCGCGCCGCCCCTCCCCACCGCTTCAAGCTGCGGGTTTGTCCGTGGGGTTGCAGTCAAGATAAATGCTTGACGTTTGAACTATCGATTCCTAAAGTGCTACGCAGAAGGGGTTCCCCATGCGTATCACCTGTGTCGGCGGCGGGCCCGCCGGCCTGTATTTCGCGCTGTTGATGAAGAAGGCCGACCCGGCCCACCAGGTCAGGGTGCTGGAGCGCAACCGCGCGGGCGACACCTTCGGCTGGGGCGTCGTGCTGTCCGACCAGACCGTCGACGCGCTGCGCGAGGCCGACGCCGAGACCGCTGAGCAGATCAGCGAGGCCTTCAACCACTGGGACGACATCGCCGTCCACTTCCGCGGCCGCAGCATCGTCTCCAGCGGCCACGGCTTCTGCGGCATCGGCCGCAAGAAGCTGCTGAATATCCTGCAGGCGCGCTGTGAGGCGCTGGGCGTGGAACTGGTCTACGAGACCGACGTGCTGGACGACGCCGACATCGACGCCGATCTCATCGTTGCCGCCGACGGCCTGAACAGCCGCATCCGCCAGAAGTACGCTGCCACCTACCAGCCCGACGTCGACCTGCGTGCCTGCCGCTTCGTGTGGCTGGGCACCACCAAGCTCTTCGACGCCTTCACCTTCGACTTCCAGCAGACCGAATGGGGCTGGTTCCAGGCGCACGCCTACCGCTTCGACGCCACGCACTCGACATTCATCGTCGAGGCGCCCGAAGACGTCTGGCGCGCCGCGGGCTTGGAGGACATGAGCAAGGAAGACGGCATTGCCTTCTGCGAGAAGCTCTTCGCCAAGGTGCTGGATGGTCACCCGCTGATCTCCAACGCATCGCACCTGCGCGGCTCGGCGTCGTGGATCCGCTTCCCGCGTGTCGTCTGCAAGACCTGGGTGCATCACAACGGGCGCGCGCCGGTTGTGCTGATGGGCGACGCCGCCCACACGGCGCACTTCTCCATCGGCTCGGGCACCAAGCTCGCGCTGGAGGATGCGATCGACCTGGCGCGCGACATCCAGGCGCATGGCAATCTGCAAAAGGCACTCGACGCTTACGAAGCCACGCGCAGCATTGAGGTCTTGCGCATCCAAAACGCAGCGCGCAACTCCACTGAGTGGTTTGAGAACGTCGACCGCCACGCAAGGCTGGCGCCCGAGCAATTCGCCTATTCGCTGCTGACGCGCTCGCAGCGCATCTCGCACGAGAACCTGCGCCTGCGCGATGCGCGCTATGTCGGCGAGTTCGAGCGCTGGCTGGCGGCGCAGAGCGGTGTCGATGCTCAGGTGCCGCCGATGTTCACGCCCTTCAAGCTGCGCGGCGTCACGCTGAAGAACCGCGTCGTCGTGTCGCCGATGGCGCAGTACAGCTGCGAGGACGGCAATCCTGGCGACTATCACCTGGCCCACCTCGGCGCCCGGGCGCTGGGCGGTGCCGGCCTCGTTTTTGCGGAGATGACCTGCGTGTCTCCCGACGCGCGCATCACGCCGGGTTGCCCGGGCCTGTGGAACGACGGCCAGGGCGCCGCGTGGCAGCGCATCGTCGAGCATGTGCACACCCACAGCAGCGCCAGGATCGCCATGCAGCTCGGCCACGCCGGCCCCAAGGGCTCGACATGCGTGCCCTGGGAGGGTGAAGACCAGCCGCTGCCCGACGGCAACTGGCCGCTGATCTCGGCCTCGCCGCAGCAATACCTGGATGGCATCAGCCAGGTCGCGCGGGCGATGACGCGCGCCGACATGGACCGCGTGCGCGAGGACTTCGTCAACGCCGCTCGCCGCGCCGCCGATGCCGGCTTCGACTGGCTGGAGCTGCACTGCGCCCACGGCTATCTGCTGTCCGCCTTCATCTCGCCGCTGACCAACCACCGCGACGACGACTACGGCGGCTCGCTGGAGAACCGGCTGCGCTATCCGCTCGAAGTCTTCACGGCGCTGCGCGAGGTCTGGCCGCTGGACCGGCCCATGTCCGTGCGCATTTCGGCTCACGACTGGGTGCGGGGCGGCACGACGCCCGAGGACGCAGTGACCTTCGCTGCCGCATTCAAGGAAGCGGGCGCCGATCTCATCGACGTGTCGTCCGGCCAGGTCAGCAAGGCGCAAAAGCCCGTTTACGGCCGCATGTTCCAGACGCCGTTCGCCGAGAGCATCCGCAACCGCGTCGGCATCGCGACCATGGCCGTCGGCGCCATCTCCGAGGCTGACCACGTCAACAGCATCATCGCGTCGGGGCGCGCCGACCTCTGCGCCATCGCGCGGCCGCACCTGGCCAATCCAGCGTGGACTTTGACCGAGGCCGCGCGCATCGGCTACCGCGGGCCTATCGGACTGGAATGGCCAAAACAGTACCTGTCCGGCAAGAGCCAGCTGGAGCGCGAATTCGAGCGCCAGCGCGCAGGCAATGTGGCCGCAGCCGAGCAGGCGAACAAGGCGTTGGGTGTATGAAGCACGCAGTGGTGACGGGTGGAGGAAGCGGCATCGGCGCCGCGGTGGCGAAGCGGCTGCTCGCGGACGGTTTTCGCGTCACATTGATGGGTCGCAGTGAAGATCGCTTGCGCAGTGCACAGGCGGCGTTGGGTGATGTGGCCATCCAGATCTGCGACGTCGGCAACGAGGACAGCGTCACCGACGCCTTCGCCGCCGTGGGCGAGGTGGACACCCTCGTCAACAACGCCGGCCAGGTCG
Source organism: Roseateles sp. P5_E1 (assembly GCF_054049335.1). Lineage (NCBI taxonomy): Bacteria > Pseudomonadati > Pseudomonadota > Betaproteobacteria > Burkholderiales > Sphaerotilaceae > Roseateles > Roseateles sp. P5_E1. The sequence goes on along the minus strand of NZ_JBFUMN010000012.1, from coordinate 108,666 downwards.
AGACGGCGCCGCTCGCCCGCACCTCGCTGGAGCTGTGGCAGCGCCTGCTCAACGTCAACCTCACCGGCAGCTTCCTGTGCAGCCGCGCGGTGCTGCCCGGCATGCTGCTGCGCAAGGAAGGTCGCATCATCAACGTGGCCAGCACGGCGGCGCTCAAGGGCTATGCCTATGTGGCGGCTTACTGCGCGGCCAAACATGGTGTGCTGGGACTGACGCGGGCGATGGCGCTGGAAGTGGCGGCCAAGGGCGTGACGGTCAACGCGGTGTGCCCGGGCTACACCGAGACCGACATCGTCGCGAATGCCGTCGACACCATCGTCGCCAAGACCGGCCGCACGGCCGAGCAAGCGCGCACAGAGCTGGCCAAGGTGAACCCGCAGGGCCGCCTGATCCAGCCCGAGGAAGTGGCGGACACCGTGGCATGGATCGTCGGCAACAGCGCCATCAACGGCCAGGCCATTGCCGTCTGCGGCGGGGAGACGATGTGATGTCGGCCACCGAGTCCGATCTCGAAACGCGGCTTTCGGAAGACGACCACCAGGCCCTCAGGCTCTGGCTGCGCCTGCTGTCCTGCACGACCCGCGTAGAGGACCAGATCCGCCAGCGCCTGCGCAGCGACTTCGGCACCACGCTGCCGCGCTTCGACCTGCTCGCACAGCTGGAGCGCCATCCCGACGGGCTGACGATGCGCGAGCTGTCCAAGCGGCTGATGGTGRCGGGCGGCAACGTGACCGGCATCACCGACCAGCTCGAAGCCGAAGGTCTGGTGCTGCGCGAGACCCGCGCCGACGACCGCCGCAGCTTCATCGTCAAGCTCACGCCGCAGGGCCGCCGCCAGTTCAAGCGCATGGCCGCCACGCACGAGGGCTGGATCGTCGAGCTGTTTGCCGGCTGGACGCCAGCGCAGAAGACTCAGGTCCACGAGCTGCTCGCGCAGCTGAAAACCCATTTGGCCAAGGATGCCGCATGACCCCCTATCTGACTTCCGGCAACAGCCAGAGCCTCGCCGGCTACAGCCCCGAGCACTTCGCCTGGCAGCAGCAGGGCGCCGTCGGCGTCATCACGCTGAACCGGCCCGAGCGCAAGAATCCGCTGACCTTCGAGTCCTACGCCGAGCTGCGCGACCTGTTCCGCCGGCTCAGCTATGTCGATGACGTGAAAGCCATCGTCATCCAGGGCGCTGGCGGCAACTTCTGCTCGGGCGGCGATGTGCACGAGATCATCGGCCCGCTGACCGGCATGAGCATGCCCGACCTGCTGGCTTTCACGCGCATGACGGGCGATCTGGTGAAGGCCATGCGCGCCTGCCCGCAACCCATCGTCACGGCCATTGACGGCGTCTGTGCCGGTGCCGGCGCCATCATGGCGATGGCGTCCGACCTGCGCGTCGGCACCGCACGCAGCAAGACGGCCTTCCTGTTCACCCGTGTGGGCCTGGCCGGCTGCGACATGGGTGCCTGCGCCATGCTGCCGCGCATCGTCGGCCAGGGGCGGGCGTCGGATTTGCTCTACAGCGGACGCAGCCTGGGTGGCGAAGAGGCGCTGTCCTGGGGTTTCCTGAACCGCTTGATCGCGCCCGAGCAACTGTTGAATGAAGCGACGACCTGGGCTGGCGAGATTGCCGCCGGCCCGAGCTTCGGCCACGCCATGACCAAGCGCATGCTGCATCAAGAGTGGGCCATGGGCGTGGACGAGGCCATCGAATCCGAGGCCCAGGCCCAGGCCATCTGCATGATGACCAAGGACTTCCACCGCGCATTTGAAGCGTTTGTTGCGAAGCAGAAGCCCGTGTTCCAGGGAGACTGAGATGGACCATCTCGACTGGCCCTTCTTCGACGCCAAGCACCGCGAGCTGGCGGCCGCGCTGGATGCGTGGTGCGGCGAGCATCTGCAGCATGTCGACCATGACGGCGACATCGACGCGCAATGCCGCACCCTGGTCGCCCAGCTCGGCCAGGCGGGTTGGCTGAATCATGCCGTGGCTGGCGAAGGCCAGGCCATCGACACCCGTGCCCTCTGCCTGATCCGCGAGACGCTGGCCAAACATGACGGCCTGGCCGACTTCGCCTTCGCGATGCAGGGCCTGGGCTCGGGCGCCATCTCGCTGCAGGGCACGCCGGCCCAACGCGAAAGCTATCTGCCGCGCGTGGCTCGTGGGGAGGCGCTGGCGGCGTTCGCGCTGTCCGAGCCCGAAGCTGGGTCCGATGTCGCGGCCATGCAGTGCAGCGCAACCGAAGACGGCGACAGCTATCTGCTGAATGGCGAGAAGACCTGGATCTCCAACGGCGGCATCGCCGATTTCTACGTGCTGTTCGCGCGCACCGGCGAAGCACCTGGTTCGCGCGGCCTCTCGGCCTTCATCGTCGATGCAAACCTGCCGGGCTTCGAGATTGCCGAGCGCATCGATGTCATCGCGCCTCACCCGCTGGCCCGCCTGCGCTTCACCAACTGCCGCGTGGCCAAGAGCCAGATGCTCGGCGCGCCGGGCGAGGGCTTCAAGCTGGCCATGCGCACGCTGGACGTCTTCCGCACCTCCGTCGCCGCCGCAGCCCTTGGCTTTGCCCGCCGCGCGCTGCAGGAAGGTTTGAATCAAGCCAAGTCACGGCCCATGTTCGGTGCCCGCCTGGCCGACCTGCCACTGACCCAGGCCAAGCTGGCCGACATGGCCTGCACCGTGGACTCGTCCGCGCTCATGGTCTACCGCGCCGCCTGGCTGCGCGACCAAGGCAAGACCATCACCAAGGAAGCTGCGATGGCCAAACTGATGGCGACCGAGGGCGCCCAGCAGGTCATCGACGCCGCCGTGCAGCTCTTCGGCGGCCGCGGCGTGCGCCGGGGCGAGATCGTCGAATCCCTTTATCGCGAAATCCGTGCGCTGCGCATTTACGAGGGCGCCAGCGAAGTGCAGCAACTGATCATCGGTCGCGAACTGCTCAAGCAAGCCTGAGGACGTCATGCACCCATCGGCCCATCTGGATACCTTCGCAAGAGACCACCTCCCGCCGCAGGACCAGTGGCCGGAGCTGGTGTTCGAACTGCCCGAGCTGCAGTTCGGCCCCAGGCTGAATGCGGCGACCGAGCTGCTGGACCGCTGGGTGGAGCAGGGCGATGGCGACCGACCCTGCGTGCAGGGCGCCGGCGTGAGCTGGACCTATGCCGAGCTGCAGGCCGAGGCAAACCGCATCGCCAACGTGCTGGTCAACGAACTCGGCGTCGTGCCCGGCAACCGGGTGCTGCTGCGCGGCGCCAACACGCCGCAGCTCGCAGCCTGCTGGTTCGCCGTCATCAAGGCCGGCGCGATTGCCGTTGCGACGATGCCGCTGCTGCGTGCGATCGAACTCGGCAAGGTCATTGCCAAGGCCGAGGTCACGCATGCGTTATGCGATGCGGCACTGGCAGATGAGCTGGCGGCAGCGCAGTTGCAAAACCCGCTGCTGCGCGGCATCTGCCACTACCGCAGCTGCGAGCCCGATGGCCTCGAAGCCCGCGCGGCGCGGCAGCCCGCCACCTTCACCAACGTCGATACCGCCAGCGACGACTGCGCGCTGATCGCTTTCACGTCGGGCACCACGGGCCAGCCCAAAGGCACGATTCACTTCCATCGCGACATCCTCGCGATCTGCCGCTGCTGGCCGGTGCACTGCCTGCGTGCCCAGGCCAGCGACGTTTTCATCGGCAGCCCGCCATTGGCCTTCACCTTCGGCCTGGGCGGCCTGCTGCTGTTCCCGATGAGCGTGGGTGCGTCCGCGGTGCTGCTGGAAAAGCCTGCACCCGAGATGCTGCTGGCGGCGATTGCAGAGCACCGCGCAACGGTCTGCTTCACGGCGCCGACGTCTTACCGCGCGATGGCGCCGCTGGTGGGGCAGCACAACATCTCGTCCCTGCGCAAATGCGTCAGCGCCGGTGAGGCTTTGCCCGCCGCGACGCGCGTGCTGTGGAAGCAGGCAACGGGGATCGAGCTGCTCGACGGCATCGGCGCGACGGAGCTGCTGCACATCTTCATCTCCCATACCGAAGAGACGGCCAAGCCCGGCGCCACCGGCAAGCCGGTGCCCGGCTATCAGGCCTGCATCCTCGACGATGGTGGCCAGCCCCTGCCGGCGGGCAAGGTCGGCCATCTCGCCGTCAAGGGCCCGACGGGCTGCCGCTATCTCGCCGACGAGCGCCAGCACCAATACGTGCAGGACGGCTGGAACCTGACCGGTGATTCCTACCTGATCGACGCCGATGGCTACTACGTCTACCAGGCCCGCACCGACGACATGATCATCTCGGGTGGCTACAACATCGCCGGCCCCGAGGTCGAGGCCGCGCTGCTGAGCCACCCCGCCGTGGCCGAATGCGCCGTCATCGGCGTGCCGGACGAAGAGCGTGGCCAGTTGGTGAAGGCCTTTGTCGTGCTGCGCGCGGGCCATGCCGGTGACGTGAAAGCGCTGCAGGAGCATGTGAAGGCCACCATCGCGCCCTACAAATACCCGCGCGCCATCGAGTTCCGCGAGAACCTGCCGCGCACCGAGACGGGCAAACTGCAGCGCTTCAAGCTCAAAGCCTGACCGCCCCTTTTTCTCATGGAGACCCTGCGCATGAAGAAGACTTTTGCCGCCATCACCCTCGGCCTTGCCTTGCTCCCCACGGCCCAGGCCGCCGACAAGCTCAAGGTCGGCTTCCTGAGCACATTGTCCGGCCCCGGTGCTGGCCTGGGCGTGGATATCCGCGATGGCTTCGCGCTCGGCCTCAAGCACAGCGGCGGCAAGTTCGGCGGCCTGCCTGTCGAGATGGTCACGGCCGACGACCAGCAGAACCCCGAGGTCGCCAAGCAGAGCGCCGAGCGCCTCATCAAGCGCGACAAGGTCGACTTCATGACCGGCATCGTCTTCTCCAACGTGATGCTGGCCGTCGGGCCGTCGGTGTTCGACGCCAAGATCCCCTACATCAGCGCCAACGCCGGTCCGTCGCAGTACGCCGGCGAGCAATGCAACCCGTATTTCTTCAACGTTGCTTGGCAGAACGACAACCTGCACGAGGCCGTGGGCAAGACTGTGACGGAGAAGGGCTTCAAGAAGCTCGTGCTGTTGGCGCCCAACTACCCGGCGGGCAAGGACGCGATGACGGGCTTCAAGCGCTACTACAAGGGCGCCGTCGTCGAGGAGATCTACACCAAGCTCGGCCAGTTGGACTACGCAGCAGAACTGGCGCAGGCGCGCGCCGCCAAGCCGGATGCGATGTACATCTTCCTGCCCGGCGGCATGGGCATCAACTTCATCAAGCAGTTCGTCGGTGCGGGCCTGTCCAAGGACGTGACGTTGTTCGGGCCTGGGTTCTCGGCCGACGAGGACGTCATCAAGGCGGTGGGTGAGCCGATGCTGGGCATGTTCAACAGCTCGCATTGGGCGCATGACATGGACAACGTGGCGAACAAGAAGTTCGTTGCCGATTTCCTGAAGGACTACGGAAGGCTGCCGTCGCTGTATGCGAGCCAGGGGTATGACGCGGCGTTGTTGATGAATGCGGCGGTGAGGGATGTGAAGGGAAAGGTGGAGGACAAGCCTGCTTTGTTGAAGGCGATCAAGGCGGCGAAGTTCGAGTCGGTGCGTGGGGCGTTCAAGTTCAATCGGAATCAGTACCCGATTCAGGATTACTACTTGCGGGTGATCACGAAGGATGGGCAGGGAAGGGTGACGAACCGGACGTTGGGGAAGATCTTCACGCAGCATGAGGATGCGTATGCGGCCTCTTGCAAGATGAGCTGAGGGCTGTTTTGTCGCAGCATGGGTTGACGTACAGGCCCAGCCGGGATTTCGTCCCGGCTGCCGACCTACTTTTTGCGCCGCCAAAAAGTAGGCAAAAAGCTCTCCCCTGCAAAACCGCCCGGCGGAGCCGGGTCTCCTGCGATGCTCGAAGCCCGGGGCCGCGCCCAACTCACTTCGCTACGCTCCGTTCAAACAAAGGGGCGCGAAGTCAGTCGTCGAAGCTCGCTGCGCTCGCGCCCCGGGCTTCTGCGCTTCTCGGCGGTTTAGAAGGGGAGGCTCCCGAAACAACCGAGCAGCCGACAGCCAAGCCCGAAGGCCGTTCGCAACGAGGCATTTCTATTTCCCCCTCTGAGCCCGCCGAGAAGCGCAGGGCCTTGAGGCCGCGAGCGAAGCTCGCTTCAAGCTCTGACTCCGCGCAACTGTTTGAGCAGAGCGTAGCGGCGCGAGTTTTGCGCGGGGGCCTCAAGGACCGAGCATCGCAGGGCACCCCGCTGCGAAGCAAAGGGGCGGGCGGTTCGGGGGCGCTTTCTTTGCCTACTTTCTTGTGCGCACAAGAAAGTAGGTCGCCCGCGGGGGCGAACTCCCCGCTGGGCAGTGGCGCAAAGCCCCAGCTTGGGAAAGCACCCAACTGATGGACTGGATCCTCATCACCGAGCAACTCCTCAACGGCCTCCAATTCGGCCTGATGCTCTTCCTGCTCGCCGCAGGATTGACCCTCGTGTTCGGCATCATGGACATGATCAATCTGGCCCATGGCTCGCTCTACATGGTCGGCGCCTACCTGACCGCGGCGGTCGCAGGCGCAACTGGCTCCTTCCTGCTGGCCGTTCTCGCCGCACTCGTAGGCACCGCCATCCTCGGCATGGCCCTCGAAGTCACACTTCTGCGACGCCTCTACGCCCGCGACCACCTCAGCCAAGTCCTCGCCACCTTCGCGCTGATCCTCATGCTCAACGAGGCGGTGCGCATCCTCTGGGGCGACCAGCCGCTGATGCTGAACACGCCCGCTGCGTTGTCAGGTCCTGTCGAACTGCTGCCCGGCCTGTTCTACCCGGCCTACCGCCTGCTCATCATCGGTGTCGGCCTCGCCGTCGCGCTGCTGATGTGGGCGCTCGTCACCCGCACCCGCGCGGGCATGTGGGTGCGAGCCGGCGCATCCAACCGCCAGATGGCCACCGCCATGGGCATCGACATCCGCAAGCTGTTCACCGCCGTGTTCGGCCTCGGCGCGGCGCTGTGTGCGCTGGCCGGTGCGCTGCTCGGCCCGCTGCTCGCCGTGCAGGTTGGCATGGGCGAGAGCATCCTCATCCTGGCCTTTGTCGTCATCGTCGTCGGCGGCATCGGTTCGGTGCGTGGCGCGCTGGTGGGCTCGCTGCTCGTCGGCCTGGTGGACACCGCCAGCCGCACGCTGCTGCCCGCCGCGTTGCGCCAGCTCGCCTCACCCGAGGTCGCGTCCAACCTCGGCCCGGCGCTGGCCTCCATCCTCATCTATGTGCTGATGGCGGCCATCTTGTTCTGGAAGCCGCGCGGCCTCTTTCCCGCCCATGGCTGAAGCGCGCAGCCTCCACCACCGCGGGCTCGGCCGTTGGATCTGGCCATTGCTGGCCCTGCTCGCAGCCCTGCCACTGCTGCTGCAGGCCATGGGCCTGGAGTTCTACACGGTCGTCGGCACGCGCATCCTCATCTTTGCCATCGCAGCGTCCAGCCTCAACCTCATCCTCGGCTTTGGCGGGCTCGTCAGCTTCGGACATGCGGCCTATGTCGGCTTGGGGGCCTACACGGTGGGCGTGCTGATGGACGCGGGCATCACGTCGGCCTGGATTGCCTGGCCGGCGGCGATGGGGGTCAGCGCAATCGCTGCGGCCCTCATCGGCGCCATCAGCCTGCGTACACGCGGCGTCTACTTCATCATGATCACGCTGGCCTTTGCGCAGATGTTCTATTACCTCGCCGTGTCGCTGAAGGCCTATGGCGGCGACGACGGCCTGCCGCTGGCGCAGCGCTCGGCCTTTGGCTTCGGCCTGGACCTGAAGGACGACGCCAACTTCTATTGGGTGGCGCTCGCACTCTTCGCCATCGTCATGGCCGGCCTGCAGCGCGTCGTGAACTCGCCCTTCGGCTGGCTGCTGCAAGGCGCGCGCGAGAACGAGGTGCGTGTGGCCGCCGCGGGTGGGCGGGTGTTCGCACTGCGCTGGCAGGCCTTCGTGCTCGCGGGCGCCATCGCGGGCCTGGCCGGCGCCATGCTGGCTAACCTCAACGGCTTGGTGTCGCCGCATCTGATGCACTGGTCGCAGTCCGGCCAGCTGATGGTCATGGTCATCATCGGTGGTGCGGGCGCGCTGTGGGGCGGGCCACTGGGCGCGCTGGCGCTGCTGCTGCTGGAAGAGCTGCTGTCGGGCTACACGCTGCATTGGCAGCTCGGCCTGGGCGCGTTGCTGCTGCTCGTCGTGCTGTATGCGCCGCGTGGCCTTGCAGGGGTTTGGCGCCGTGCTTGAAGTCAAACAACTCGTGAAGCGCTTCGGCGCGCTGGCGGCGACCGATGGCGCGAGCTTCGAGGTGCGGGCGGGCGAACTGCATGCACTGATCGGCCCCAACGGTGCCGGCAAGACGACGCTGATCCACCAGATCTCCGGCGCCCTCGCGCCCGACGCGGGCCAGATCGTCTTCGATGGTCGGGACGTCACGCGGCAAGGCATGGCCCGTCGCGTACAAGCCGGCCTGGTGCGCAGCTTCCAGATCACCAGTCTGTTTAAGCCCTGCTCGGTGCGCGACAACCTCGTGCTCGCCGTGCTGGCGCGGCGCGAGGGCGCGCCGTCGTGGTGGCGCACCGCGCGCGCCGACGCGGCCGCGCATGCAGAAGCCGACGCGCTGCTGGCACGGGTGGGGCTGACGGCTCAGGCCGGCCGCACCGCCGGCGAGCTTGCGCATGGCGAGCAACGCCAGCTTGAAGTCGGCCTTGCGCTGGCTGCCAAGCCGCGCCTGCTGCTGCTGGACGAGCCGCTGGCTGGCATGGGTCCGGACGAGTCCACCCGTATGGTCGAGCTGCTGCAGGCACTCAAGCGCGAAGGCCTGACGCTGCTGCTGGTCGAACACGACATGGACGCCGTCTTCCGCCTCGCTGACCGCATCTCGACGCTGGTGGCCGGGCGCGTCATCGCCAGCGGCACGCCGGCCGAGATTCGCGAGCATGCCGAGGTGAAGCGCGCCTACCTTGGCGACGAGCTGGAGGCGGCCGTATGACGGCCTTGCTCGAGATCAAGGACCTGCAAGCCGGCTACGGTGCCAGCCAGGTGCTGTTTGGCCTGGACCTGACCATGCAAGCCGGCGAGGTGGCCACGCTGCTGGGCCGCAATGGCATGGGCAAGAGCACGCTGCTGCGCTGCCTGTGCGGCTGGATGGCGCCCAGCGCCGGCCGCATCCGCTTCTGCGGCCAGGACGTCACCGGCTGGCCGGCCGACCGCATCGCGCGGCTGGGGCTGGCGCTGGTGCCGGAGGGGCGGCAGGTGTTTCCCAACCTCAGCGTGCACGAGCATCTGCGCGCCTTCGCGGCCAACCGCAGCGACGCGTCCGAGCCGTGGACGGTCGAGCGCGTCTACGGCCTCTTCCCGCGCCTGGCCGAGCGCGCCGGCCACATGGGCCAGCAGCTGTCGGGTGGCGAGCAGCAGATGCTGGCCATCGGCCGCGCCCTGGTCACCAACCCGCGCCTGCTGGTGCTGGACGAGGCGACCGAAGGCCTGGCCCCACTCGTGCGCGAGGAGATCTGGCGCTGCCTGGACCTTCTGCGCGCAGCGGGCCAGACCATCCTGGTTGTCGACAAGTACGTGCAGCGGTTGATCCGCCTGGCCGACCACCACACCGTCGTTGAGCGTGGCCGCGTCGCCTGGGCCGGCCCATCGGCGGCGCTCGCAGCCGACCCGGCGCTGTGGCAGAAGCACGTGGGAGTCTGACGATGAGCTTTGCTTTCCAACGTGAACAACTCGTGCGTTTCGGCCACTGCGACCCGGCCGGCATCGTCTTCTACCCGCGCTATTTCGAGATGCTCAACGAGCTGATCGAGGACTGGTTTGCTCGCGACCTCGGCCTGCCCTTCGATGTGCTGATCGGCCAGCGCCAGGTCGGCATGCCAACGGCCCAACTCGATACGCGCTTCCTGCGCGTCAGCCGCCATGGCGACCGCCTCGTGCAAACCATCCATATCGAGCGCCTGGGCGGCGGCTCGATGACGCTGCGCATCGCTTTCGACGGCGCCGACGGCACGCGTGTCGAATTCACCCAGGTGCTGGTCTGCACCTCGCTCGCCACCCACAAGCCCCAGGCCTTTCCCGCCGATCTGCGTGCCGCGCTGGAGCGCTCGCTCGCCGCACAACAGGAGACAAACACATGAGCAACCACAACAAGCAAATCCTGCAGCCCGCCGGCTGGACCCAGCCGCGCGGCTATGCGAACGGCGTCGCGGCCAGCGGCCGGCAGGTCTTTGTCGCCGGCCAGATCGGCTGGAACGAGCGCTGCGAGTTCGACAGCGACGACTTCATCGCCCAGGTGCGCCAGACCCTGCTCAACATCCGCGCCGTGCTGGCCGAGGCGCAAGCACAGCCCGAGCACATCGTGCGCATGACCTGGTACCTCATCGACAAGCGCGAGTACATCGCCCGCGGCCGCGAGGTGGGCCAGGCCTACCGCGACGTGCTGGGCCGCGACTACGGCATCGCCATGAGCGCCGTGCAGGTGTCGGCGCTGATGGAGGACAGGGCCAAGGTGGAGATCGAGGTGACGGCGATGGTGCCGGAGGCTGCGGGCCAGGGCGCTTGAGCCGCAATTCTGGTAATTCGGCTCACAATTTGAGCCGATAGTGCTAAATTGCGGCTCATGACCGCGAGAGCACGCCCCTGGAACTGGCTTCGCGCCGACTGGCCGGACTTCGTTTACGACAATGCGGTCGTCAGCGCCGACCTGGCCCAGGCCTACCGTTTGCATGGCGTCATGGAAGGCAAGGCTGCAGCCATCGGCTTCACCGGTACCAGCGACGTCGCGCTCGACTCGATGGCCGACGAGGTGCTGACCACGGCGGCCATTGAAGGGGAGCGGCTGTCTCTGGACGCCGTCAGGTCGTCGGTCATGCGCCGCATGGGCTTGAAGGCGCCGGGGCCCATCGACCGTGCCGTGGACGGCCTGGTCGCCGTCGTTCACGACGCGACCACCGCATCCGGCACGCCGCTCGATGAAGACCGGCTCTGCCGGTGGCAATCGGCGCTGTTCCCGGGCGGCACTTCAGGTGTTCAACGCATCGCCGTGGGCCGCTATCGGGATCACGAAGACCCGATGCAGATCATCAGCGGCCTGCCCGGCCGCGAGGTCGTCCACTACGAGGCGCCGCCATCGGCCGATGTGCCGCGGCACATGGCGCGCTTCATCAACTGGTTCAACGACACCGCGCCCGGCGGCGCTTCCTCGGCGGCACGCCTGGACGGCCTTGCGCGTGCCGCTATCGCCCACCTTTGGTTTGAAAGCATCCACCCGTTCGAGGACGGCAACGGCCGCATCGGCCGCGCCCTCGTCGACATGGCCGTGGCCCAGCACCTCAGCACGCCGGTCAGGCTGTTCAGCCTGTCGCGGCAACTGCTGGAGCGCCGCTCCGATTACTACGACCAACTGAATCTCTGCCAGCGTGGCGGCATGGACGTGACGAGCTGGGTCCAATGGTTCGCGCAGCAGTGTGCTGCCGCCTACTCGGCGGCCAGCGCCACGATGGACGCCGCCCTCGTGAAGCGCCGGTTTGCGGAGCACCACGGCATCGCCGGGCTGCCTGAACGCCAGCGCAAGGTGCTGCAGCGGCTGCTCGACGACGGTGACGGTGGTTTCGTGGGCGGGCTCAACGCCGAGAAGTACATGAAGATGACCGGCGCATCCAAGGCGACGGCGACACGGGATCTGGCGGAGATGGTCAAGCGCGGGCAACTCTGGACCACGGGCGCTGGCAAGGCCTTGCGGTATCACGTTAACGTGCCGGGCTGGACGCACGGTGGCGCGATCGGTGAGAGTTTGGGCACGCGGTAGTGGGGGAGCTCCGGCACCTCGTGCCGCGCCGGCAGGTGAGCATGAGGTCGCACCTCATTGGCAGGCGCAATTAACTGCCTGGCTTCCTGCTTCTTTGCAGAGCAACACCAGTGAGCTGCGATACATCGAATGGCGCCGATTCCATCGCGCCAAGACACTCCAAGATAATTCGCGCGCAGTCTCTTTTTACGCGCACAAAGATCTGCTGGAGATCTTCATAGCCGATGTGCAACCTTTGTTCGCTCGGAAAGAGGTCTTGCGTGACAGTCAGCTTTCCGAAATCGTCAGCGTGCAGAAACGCCTTCTTGTGAAGAATCGCGTTGCGCAAGATTCGAAGATCGCCCATCACGTCTGACTGAACCATATTCAGCTTTACCTGCATCGAATCCGCTAGTCGCTGGCGTATCTCCAGCTCCCAATATGCATAGATGAAGATGACTATGGAGCGCGCGTGTTGTTGCTCGTTTGAGCCACCAGGAGCGTTCGCCGCCATGTAGTCATTAGCTCTCGTGATGCGGTCCAAGATTACGTCGGGTTGCGAGGGGTCTTCGTACGAAGTCCAAACGACAACCTTTTGGGCAGCTTCGTTAAAACCAGTCTTCGTCGGCCGAAGGATGCGGTGAACCTGACGCTCAACCTTTGTGTGGTGACCTGCGTAGCCAGCGAGAGCATCCATGTACGCGCCGCATTGCGCGTTGACGAAATCAATGAACTCCTGGGCAATAGCCGCCGCCTCTTCATTTGGCTGAATCGCTTTGGTCACACGCAGTCCTAAGCCAACACCACCTCAATCCCCCGCCCCCTCAACTGATCCACGATCGCCTGATCCGCCCCGGTGTCCGTGATCAGCATGTCCAGCTGTTCCACCGGGGCGATGACCGACAGGTTGCGCTTCATCAGCTTGGACGCGTCCGCCACGGCCACGACCTGGCGGCTGATCTTCATCATCTGGGCGTTCAACTGCGCTTCCAACAGATGGGGCGTCATCAGGCCGATGTCGGGGTCGAGGCTGTCGACGCCGAGGAAGAGGCGGTCGGCATACAGGCCCTGCAACGCGGCCACGGCCTGGGGGCCGGACAGCGAGAAGGAGTTGGGCCGCAACTGGCCGCCCGGCATGATGAGGTTGACGTGCGGCACCGTGGCCAGCAGCGCCGCGATGTTCAGCGCGTTGGTGATGACGTTCAGCGACGTCAGTCGCAGACCGCGAATCTGCTTGGCAATCTCTTCGGTCGTGGAGCCCGAGTCGAGCAGGATGGTTTCGCCGTCGCGGATCATCTTGGCCGCCTCGGTGGCGATGCGCACCTTCTGCTCGTGGCGCAGCTTCTGCTTCACGCCGATGGGCACTTCCTCGGTGTCGCGTTGGGCCAGTGCACCGCCGTGGGTGCGCAGCACAGCGCCGGTGGAGGCCAGCGAGTTCAGGTCGCTGCGGATGGTGACGACGGAGGTGCCGAAGCGCTCGGCCAGTTCGTCCACCGTGACGCGGCCCTGCGTCTGCACCAACTCGCGGATCAGCCGGCGCCGCTCGTCGATGAGCAGCGGGCTTTCGGTTTTCGCGGGCAGTGAGAGGGAGGCTGGCATGCAGGGCTGAAGGGCGGGGCCGACTTTCGAATGATATCGACGGCTTAAGCGTCCAACCGCGCCAGCGCTTCGGCCGACAACGGCCGCCCGGCCAGGCGCGCTGCGTACAGCGCCGCGCCCAGTTCAGGTCCAAAGCGCGGTGTCTTCAGCACCGACCCCGGCAGGCGCCGCGCCAGCGCCGCCTGCAGCGGCCCCAGCACTAGCTCCCCGGCCGCAAACACGCCGCCGGAATAGGACACGGGCACGGCCTGGATGCCACAGACCCCGGCAATGCCGAGGTTGCGCGCCACGCCGGCGGCGAGGGCCGCCAGTTCGTCGCCGGCGCGCACCAGCAACTGGCGGGCCTGCACGTCGCCCGCGTTGGCGGCGGCCGTGGCCAGGCGGGCGACCTGGGCCAGCTCGCTGCGCGCGGCGCTGCCGTTGATCTCGCCGCAGAGGTCGAGGTCATGCTTGAGCTCAAAGTGCTCGCGCACCAGGCCGAGCAGCGGGCCGGGCTCGGCGCGGCAGTCGGCCATGCGCGAAAACAGGGCCAGGGTCTCGCGCGCCAGCCAGTGGGCCGAGCCTTCGTCGCCAAAGACTTCGCCCCAGCCGCCGCAGCGCGCGCCGCGGCCCATCCATTCGCCATAGGCGATGGAGCCGGTGCCGGCAACGAGGCTGATGCCGTCGGCGCCGGCCAGCGACCCGGCCCAGCTGCAGATCATGTCGTTGCCGACGCGGCTGTGTGGCACCACGCCGGTGAGCAGTGCGTCGAAGGTGCCGAGCAGCTCACTGTCCTCGCCATGCGCGGGCAGGCCGGCGAAGGTGTAGCTGACGTCGCTGGCCGCCACGCCGGCCTGGCGCAGCGCGGCCTGCACGCCGTCGCACAGCAGCGCGCGCAGTGCGTCGAAGCCGATCTCGATGTAGTAGCTCGTCGTCGACTCGTGGCGCGCGAGCAGGCGGCCGATCTCGTCCACGAGGACGAAGGCGGTCTTCGTGCCGCCACCGTCGATGCCGAGGAACATGGAAGTCATCCTTACTACTGCTGTGTCACGGGATGGATGGTGACACCGCTGACGACGCGGGTCACGGTGCCCGAGGCGCTGGGGTTGTCGGGCGTGATGCCGAGCTGCAGCGAGGCGAGCAGGGCCAGGCATTGCGCGAACACCAGTGCCACGGGTGCCAGCGCCAGGTCGGGGGCGGACGCAGGCAGGGCGAGGTGGACGTCGTCGGCATGCGTAGTTTCGGCACCGTTCAGCGCAGACGTACGCAGGGCCAGCACGCGAGCCGGGCCCTGCTGGCGCAGCTCGCGCAGCAGGTCGAGGTCGTACTGGCGCGTGTAGGGGTCGTTGGACAGGATGATGACGACCAGCGTCTTGTCGTTGAGGATGGTCTTGGGCCCGTGGCGAAAGCCCAGTGTCGAGTCAGCCATGGCGACGAGCTTGCCGTCGGTCAGCTCCAGCATCTTCAGCGCGGCCTCGCGGGCCAGGCCCAGCAGCGTGTTGCTGCCGAGGAAGACGATGCGCTCGAAGGACTGTTCGGCCAGTGCATAGAGGCGGTCGATCTCGCCCTCGGCCAAGGTCTGCGCGGCGCGGGCCAGGTCGGCCACCGGTGCGAGCGGCAAGTCGAAAGCCCAGGCCGCGGCCAACAGCATGCCGCTGAAGCTGGACGTCATCGCAAAGGCGCGGTCGTTGGTCTCGTCGGGCAGCAGCAGCACTCGCGCATGGGACTGGCCAGCCATGCGTTGGTTCAGCGTGCCGTCCGCCGCGCAGGTGATGACGAGGTGGTGGCAGGTCTTGATGAAGCGGTCGGCCAGCTCCACGGCGGCCAGGCTTTCGGGGCTGTTGCCGGAGCGGGCGAAGGACACCAGCAGCGTCGGCACCTCGGGCTGCAGGCATTGTTCGGGGCTGGAGACGATGTCGGTCGTTGCCACGGCTTCGACGCGGATGCCGGGGCGCTGGCCGAGGTGACGCAACAGGGCGGGCGCGATGCATTGGCCGATGAAGGACGAGCTGCCGGCGCCGGTCAGCACGATGCGCAGCTGGGGCAGGGCGAGCAGGGGCGCCAGGAAGGCGTCGAGGGCGGGGCGCTCGGCTTGCAGTTGGGCGTAAACGGTCTGCCAGACGGCGGGCTGATGAGCGATCTCACGGGCCGTGTGCGTGGCGCCGCGGTGGTCGAGGTCGGTGGGGTCGAGGTGAAGCAATGTCATGGGATCAGGCGGCGCAGGCGTGCAGATAGGGGCGCAGGGCTTGGACAGTGCCGTCGCGCAGCAGGGAATCGGTGCCGGTGGTGATGCGGCCGTCGCGCACCGCCTCGTACTGGCGCGGCAGGTACTGGCTCAGCAGCGTCAGCGGCGGCGGCGCGGCGTCCAGGCGGGCCAGCATGGTCCGGCAGGCCTCGCGCACGGCGGGGTGGGCCCAGTAGTAGCGGATGCGGTCGCTTAAGGAATATGCCAGGTCGACATTCAGCCGCGTCGGGTCTTGGTAGTAACCGCGCCAATGCTCGGGCTCGGCGCGCATGACGCCCAGCACGGTGTCGACCAGGCCTTCGCCCTTGCCGACCCATTCGCGCTCGACCGCGGCCAGCGCCCACAGCGTCTCGCGCAGCGCGAAGGTCACGCCGGGGCCGACCTTCAGGATGGCGAAGTGGTCGCGGGCCAGTTGGGCCAGGTGCTCGGGGGTCTGGTAGTCGGTCGAATGGGCTTCGAAAACCATGCCGGGCTGGCTTTCGATGAAGGCGCTCAAGGACCGCGCTTTCTCGGGCCGGTAGTCGATGACCTTGTGGTGGTCGAACTCCACGCCGGGCTGCACGACCATGGCGACGACACGCTCCCAGGCCAGGTCCAGCCCCGCGCGGGCGAAGGCGTCGCGGTGCAGTTCCAGCGTGGAGGCGGCGGCCTCGGGCGACGTCACCGCCAGTTCGCCCAGGTCTTCATGCGCGCCGCCGGGCACGGGCACTTCGGTGCCGATGACGTACACCGGCGGGTCGCCACGGTCGGGCGCGTCGCGCCATGCCTGCTCGGCAGCGCGGCACAGGCGCACGGCACGGGCGGCGATCTCGGGTTCGGGCAGCGGCACCGGGTCGCCGGCACAGGACATCGAGCAATCCAGGTGAATCTTGCGAAAGCCCGCACTCACATACTGCGCCACCATGATCTCGGCCTTGGCCATGGCCGCGCTGGCCGGCAGCTTGCGCCAGGCGTTGGGGCCGAGGTGATCGCCGCCCAGCAGCAGCAGCTCGGGCGCCAGGCCCTCGGCCTCGGCCAGGCCCTGCACATAGCGGCGGAAGTCCAGCGGCGTCATGCCGGTGTAGCCGCCGTCCTGGTTGACCTGGTTGGACGTGGCCTCGATGAGGGCCGGCCGGCCCTGGGCGGCGCATTCGCGCAGCGTGGCGGCGATGACGACGGGGTGTGCGGAACAGACCGAGGGAATGCCAATGGCGACATCACCGTTGGCTGCCTGCTTGTGGCGGCGCACGAGGTCGAGCATGAGCTTCATGCGGCGTCTCCTTGAACGGGTTGGGAAGAGGAAGAAGAGGAGGGCGTTTCGGGTTGCAGCGCCAGCAGCAGCGCAGCCAGCAGGGCCAGCGCGACGCCGAGCAACTTGGCGCCGCTGGGCGAGGCGCCGCTGAGGGCCATAGACAGCATGGCCGTCAGCAGCGGCGCGCCGGCGTTGACCATGGGCGACACGACCATGGCCTTGCCGTAGCGGAAGGCGTAGACCAGGGCCAGCGCGCCGATGGCGTTCAGCACCTGGATGACGGCGGCAAGGCCCGGGCCCTGCCAGCCCCAGTTGATGGGCTGGGAGAAGTCGGTCATCCACAGCGACACCGGCACGCAGGCCAGGGCGCCGATGGCCATGTAGAAGAAGATGCTCTCGGCGCTGGTGCCCGCGTTGGCCAGCTTGATGAAGTAGGCCTGCAGGCCCCAGGCGACGAGCACGGCCAGGGCCAGCACAAACCACAGGCCCATCGGCTGACCCGCCTGGCCGCCTTGGCCAAGCTGCAGGTCGAACAGCGGCAGTGAGCACAGCGCCAGCACGATGCCGGCCACGCCCAGCTTGCCGGTGCGCTCGCCCAGCAGGCCGAAGGACAGCGCGATGGTGATCGCCGGCGACAGCGACACGATCGGGAAGATCAGATAGGCCGGGCCCGACTGCACCGCGCGGAACAGCAGCATCTGGCCACCGGCACCCAGCAGCCCGACGGCCAGGCCGAGCACGACGGAGCGGCGGTCGCGGTCGATGCGCCAGCCCGTGCGGGCCAGCACGATGACCGCCGGCGGGATCATGGTCAGTGCCCACACGGCATAGATCAAGGTGTCCGGGAAACCATGCTCGGCCGGCAGGCCGGTGAAGGCGCCCCAGACGCCCCAGAGCATGGTCGAGATCAGTGCATACGTGAGCCAGTTGCTCTGCATCGGAAGTCTTTCGTGGATCTGGAAGTCCCGTTTGGAACTTTCGAGCGAAAGCATAAACGAACGAAAACGAAAACACAACGACGAAAACGCCTTCGTATGCCAAATTCCGGAGGCGAGGGGCGAATCCCTATATAGCTCGCGCCTCTCCCTTTATGTCAGCGAGGTGGAAGCCTTTCGTGGCATGATTCATCGAAAGCATTCGGCATCGGTGAAAACTCTATACGAAATCAAACGAAAGAATTCGTAGACTTGCGCCAAGCCGGTTCGAGGGGCATCCGAGGAGCCGGCACACCGCACCGGGGGAGAGCTGCCCCGGCATCCAAAGCAGATGACATCGCGCTGCCCTGACGGCAGCCCCGACACACAAGATCAAAGGAACTGTTCGATGAGTCCTCGCCTGCAACCCCGTTGTTTCGCGCTGCACCCGCTGACGCTGGCCGGCCTGATGGCCCTGACCGCCTTCGGTGCCGTCGCCCCGGCCTGGGCCCAGGAGGCCACCAAGGCCGAGACCGACAACACGCTGGACCGTGTGGAAGTGACCGGCACCCGCGCCAGCCTGCAGAAGTCCCTTGCGCTCAAGCGCAACGCCGCCGGCGTGCAGGACAGCATCAGCGCAACCGAGCTGGGCCGCTTCCCCGACAACAACGTGGCCGACTCGCTGAGCCACATCACCGGCGTGTCGATCTCGCGCACGGCCGGTGGCGAAGGCCAGAAAGTCAGCATCCGCGGGCTGGGCCCCGAGTACACGATCACGACCTTCAACAACCGCCTGCTCGGCACCGACAGCGCCGGCCGCTACTTCGCCTACGACGTGCTGCCGGCCGACGTCATCAGCGGCGCCGACGTCGTCAAGTCCGCGCAGGCCTCCCTCGTTGAAGGTGCCATCGGCGGCCTGGTGAACCTGCGCTCGGCCAGTCCCTTCGACCAGAAGGGCCAGCGCGGCCTGCTGCGCGTGGAAGCCGACCGCAACCAGATGAGCAGCCTCAACGGCACCAAGCTGTCGGGCACCTACAGCAACACCTTCGGCGACCAGGTGGGCGTGCTGCTCGGCGTGGTCTATGCCAAGCGCGACGTGCGCACCGACACGGCCGGCAACGACGGTGGCTGGAGCCGCAATCCGGCGCCGAACAAGCCGGAGCTGTTCTGGCCCTGGGGCAACACCTGGGGCGGCGCCATCGACCCCAACGGCAACGGGCAGTTGGACCCCGACGAGGAAGGCCTGATCGGGCCGGGCCAGTTCCGCTTCGGCACCATCATGGAGAAGAAGGAGCGCATGGCGCTCTCCGGCAAGGTCGAGTGGCGGCCGAGCAGCGACGTGAAGGTGGTGGTCGATGGCTTCAAGACGCGACTCGACTCGCCGCAGGTGGGCTACCAGCTGTCCTTCTACCCGCTGTACGCACCGGGCCGCTGGTCCAACATGAAGATCACCAACGGCGTGGTCACCGACTTCACGTTGGCCAACCCCGACCCGGAGATGGCGCTCAACCCCGAGCTGCTGAACAAGACCGAGTACCGCGTGGTGGACACGTCGATGTACGGCGCCAACGCGGAGTGGAAGATCTCGCCCACGCTGAAGTTCGCGGGTGACCTCTACGAGTCCACCTCCAAGCGCCACTCCGGCGGCAACGACAGCTATGTCGTGCTGCGCATGAACCAGCCCAACGTGACGCGCATCCAGCTGACCGGCTCGGCCGTGCCTGACGTGAAGACCACATTCGCCGACGGCCGCGACCTGCAGACTGGCCTGGCCCAAGGCCTGTTCAAGGCCAGTGACTTCAACACACACTACTACAGCCGGGCCGGCGACAACATCGACGACAAGATCAGCGGCGCCACCGGCAACTTCGAATGGAAGCTCGACCGCTTCACCATCGACCAGCTGAAGTTCGGCCTCAGCCAGACCAACCGCAAGAAGTCGCGTGACCTGATCAACAACGCCTTCAATGCGGGCGACGGCCACTACTCGGGCGCCAGCGCCATCAACGTCGGCGCGCTGGGTGGCAACGTCATCAACCAGACGCTGAGCCCCAACGGCTTCCTGGACGGCGTCAGCGGCAACTTCCCGCGCAGCTTCCTGGGCTTCGATGTCAACAACTACGCCGAGGCGCTGAAGGCCTACGACGGCAAGCCCCGCCCCGGCGGCGGCGTCTACAGCTCGGCGGCTTCAGCGCCGGCGTGGAACCCGCTCGAAAGCTACCGTGTGACGGAGAAGACGACCACCGCCTTCGTGCAGGCCGACCTGTCAGGCGATGGCTGGAACGCCGATGCCGGCGTGCGCTTCGTGAGGACCAAGACGACCTCCCAGGCCTGGGACGCCAAGATCACCAACATCATCGAGAACGGTGCGTTCAACTACACGGCCATCTACGCGCCGCCGTCTGTCGTGCAGCAAGAGACCACCTACAACTTCGCGCTGCCGTCGGTCAACTTCACCTGGCTGTTCACCGACAACCTGCAGCTGCGCCTGGGTGCCGCCAAGACCATGGCCCGCCCGTCGGTGGACAAGCTGGCGCCGACGAGCACCACGGCCAGCATCTCCTGGGGCGACTTCACGCAGGTGTTCGGCGGCAATGCCGAGCTCAAGCCCTACAGCGCCCGCCAGGCCGATGCGTCGCTGGAGTGGTACTACGCCAAGGACTCGGCGCTGACCTTCGCCGTCTACCAGAAGAACATCAAGAACCAGATCACCAGCGAGTACCTGACGGGCCAGAACATCGGCGCGCCGGGCGGCCGGCTGTTCAACGTCAGCCGGCCCATCAACGGCGACAAGGCCACCGCGCGCGGCTTCGAGATCGGCCTGCAACACCTGTTCGACAACGGCTTCGGCGTGCGGGCGCAGTACACGCGCAACAAGTCGCGCAGCTGGGTGGGCGGCGAGGAGCGCGCGCTCGAGGGCATCGCGCCGGCCACGTCGTCGCTCGGCCTGCTGTACGAGAAAGGCCCGTGGAGCATGAGCGCCACGGCCGACCACACCGACGCCTTCGTCACCGCCACCAACGTGCTGGGCGCCGGCTTCAACGAGCGCGCCAAGGCCGTGACCTGGGCCACGGCCCAGATTGCCTACGAGGTCAACAAGTGGCTGCGCCTGAGCATCGAAGGCAACAACCTGACCGACGCGACGCAGGAGTACACGCTGGGCAACGAGAGCGTGAAGCTGCCCCAGGGCTACTACCGTTATGGCCGTTCGTTCACCGTCGGCGCTTCGATCAAGTTCTGATGAAAGATCTCCTCCGTGTTGCCGCCCTGCTTGCCGGGGCGGCCTTTTTATCCGCACAGGCTGCAGATGGGGCCAGCTACACGATGGCCGACTACAGCCGTGTCGTGAAGATCGACACCCACCTGCATCTGCACAACCCCGCGCCGGCCTTCATGGCGGCGGCCAAGCGCCAGAAGTTCAAGGTGCTGACGATCAACGTCGACTACCCCGACTTCCCGCCGCTGGGCGATCAGCAGCGCGTGGCGATCGAGCTGCAGAAGCAGTTCCCCAAGGACGTGGCCTGGGCGGCCAGCTTCTCGGTGGACGGTTCGGACCAACCTGCATGGCTTCCCGCCACGCGCCAGCGCATCGCGGCGGCCATGAAGGCCGGCGCCGTCGGTGTGAAGGTGTGGAAGAACATCGGCATGGGCCTCAAGGGTGCCGACGACAAGCTCGTCATGATCGACGACGCCCGCTTCGCGTCGCTGTTCGACGACTTCGCCAAACAAGGCATCCCGCTGCTCGGCCACCAGGGCGAGCCCCACAACTGCTGGCTGCCGCTGGACAAGATGACGGTCAACAATGACCGCGAATACTTCAAGGCCCACCCGCAATACCACATGGCCCTGCATCCCGAGATGCCCAGCTGGGAAGCGCAGATGGCCGCGCGCGACCGCATGGTGGCGGCGCACCCGGGCCTGAACTTCATCGGCGTTCACCTCGCCTCGCTGGAGCGCAGCGTGGATGAGCTGGCCGCCTTCCTGGACCGCTTCCCCAACGCCAAGGTCGACGTTGCCGCGCGCATCGGTCAGCTGCAATACCAGAGCCAGAAGGACCGCGAGCGCGTGCGCCGCTTCTTCATCAAATACCAGGACCGCATCCTGTATGGCAGCGACATGTCGCAGGCGCCGGACCAGGACGGCGCGGCGCTGGCCAGGGAAGCCGAGGGCGTGTGGCGCATGCACTGGCGCTACTTCAACACGGCGGACAGCTTCAAGGTGAGCGACCTCGACAAGCCGGTGAAGGGCCTGGCGCTGCCGCGTGAGGTCGTCGACAAGCTCTACCACCTGAACGCCGAGCGGACCTTCCCCGGCGCCTGGGGCGGCAAGCGATGACGGCACGCCGGGCCTTCCTGCAGTGGCTGGGCGCCGCGCCGCTGGCCACGCAATTGCCGCTTGCCCAAGCTGAGGGCAAGGGCTATGTGCGCGTGCAGGACGGCGCGTTGTCGCTGCAGTTCGACGATCAGATGCGCTGCCGTATCGTCAGCTTGGCTGGCAAGCAACCGGTGCAGCTGACGGGGTTTGATGCCAGCGAGCATCTGGTTGTGAAGGGCAAGGCGTTGAGCCGCTTTGCGCTGAAGCAGGCCGAGCCGGGCAGGGCTGCCACGCCCTTCGGCGCCGGTCAGACGCTGCGCCTCGTCGGCCGCTCAACGGACGGTATCGAGAAGCGCGTTACGGTCACGTTGCTCGACGAGCACCCCGGCGTGGCGCTGCTTGACGTGACCTACGTCAACACCGGCGACAAGCCGCTGACCATTGACGCCTGGGTCAACGCTGCCCATCGCCTGGCCGCAGCGCCGCGCCACGCGGGTGGCTGGTGGACGTATTCCGGCGCCAGCCACGCCGACCGGCGCGACTGGGTGCAGCCCGTCAAGCGCGGCTTCGAGCAGCGCAATTTCATGGGCATGAATGCGTCGGACTACGGCGGCGGCACGCCGGTCGTCGATGTCTGGCGGCGTGAGGTCGGCTTGGCCATCGGGCACCTGGCCCTTCAACCGCAGCTCGTCGCGCTGCCCGTGAAGGCCAGCGGCGACCAGGTCGACATTTCCCTGCGCGGCGAATCACCGCAGACGCTGGCGCCCGGCGCCACGCTCACCACGCCGCAGACCTTCATCGCCGTGCACCGCGGCGACTTTTTTGTGCCGTTGGACCGCTACCGCCGCCTGATGGCCGCGCAGGGCCTGGCCGCGCCCGAGCCGCCGACCAGCGCCTACGAGGCGCAGTGGTGCGCCTGGGGTTATGAGCGCGACTTCTCGCTCGACTATGTGCGCGCCACGCTGCCCAAGGTGCAGGAACTGGGCTTCAAGTGGGCCGTGCTGGACGACGGCTGGCAGGTGAAGACCGGCGACTGGACACCCGACCTCGCCAAGTTCCCCAAGGGCGAGGTCGACATGAAGGCACTCGTCGCCGACATCCATGCCCGCGGCATGAAGGCGCGCCTGTGGATCGCGCCGCTGGCGGTCGCGCCCGGCAGCGACGAGCTGCACGACCACACCGACCTGCTGCTGCTGGACAAGGACGGCGCGGTGCAGAACGTGACGTGGTGGAACAGCTTCTACCTCTGCCCGGCCTACGAGAAGACGCAGGCCCGCCTGGCCGCCACGGTGAAGAAGATCATCGGCGACTGGGGTTTCGATGGCCTCAAGGTCGACGGTCAACACCTCAACGGCGTGGCGCCTTGTTTCAACCCCGCGCACAAGCATGCGCGGCCAGAAGACGCGGTGGAAAAGCTCGCCGACTTCTACAAGGTCATGCACGACTCGGCCCACGCGGCCAACCCGGAAGCGGTGGTGGAGGTCTGCCCCTGCGGCACCGGCTATGCCTTCCACAACATGCCCTTCATGGACCAGGCGCCGGCGTCCGACCCCCTGTCGAGCTGGCAAGTGCGCCACAAGGGCAAGACGCTGAAGGCGCTGATGGGCCCATGGGCCGCCTACGCGGGCGACCATGTGGAGCTGAGCACCGGTGGCGAGGACTTCGCATCCAGCGTCGGCATCGGTGCCGTCGTCGCCAGCAAATTCACTTGGCCGGTGGACCCGAAGCCCAAGGACTCCTTCCTGCTGACGCCCGAGCGCGAGCAGCACTGGCGCCAGTGGGTGGACCTCTACAACCGCCAGCGTCTGGCCGAGGGCCGCTATCGCGGCGAGCTGTATGACCTGGGCTTTGACAAGCCCGAGACCCATGTTGTCGAGCAGGGCGGGGCGCTGCATTACGCCTTCTATGCCGAGCGCTGGGATGGTCCGGTGACGCTGCGTGGCTTGGCACATGGCCGCTGGAAGTTGCGCGATTCGCTGACGGGCAAGGAGCTTGGCGTGGTGAGCGCAGACAAGCCCACGCTGCCCGTTCGCTTCACGCACAGCCTGCTGATCGAAGCGCGACCTGAAACGCCAGACTCGCTGCCTATCGCCTTCGCCGCCAAGGTATCTCAAGTGGGTGCCGACGGCTTCCCGCTCGCCTCGCAATGGGCCGACGCGCCCGCTACCTTCTTCCGCCACGACTGGCAGGGCAAGGCGCTCGCCGGCCCGCAATCCACCCGTGTGCAGTTGCTGCGCGGTGCGAATGAGCTCTACCTGCGCTTCATCTGCAAGTTCGACACGCTGAACACCTTTGAGCGTGCGGCATCCGCCACGGACATCTGGCCGCTGTGGGAGCGTGACGTCGTCGAAGTCTTCCTGCAGGCGCCGGACCGCGCAGGGCTGAAGAGCTATCGCGAGGTCGAGGTGTCACCCAACGGCCTGCTGCTCGAGATCGCCGTCGAGGCCTCGGGCAAGAAGCGCATCGTCGGCGAGAGCCGCGCCAAGGCGCACATCGACGCCAAGCACAAGGTGTGGACGGCCGAGCTGGCCGTGCCGATGCAGAGTGCAGGCGGCGCCGACGACGGCTGGCGGCTCAACCTGTTCCGGGTTGAGGGCCAGGGTGCGGGTCGTGTCTACTCCTGCTGGAGCCCGACGCACACCCCCGAGCCGGACTTCCACCTTCCCGCCGCCTTCGGCCGCCTGATGACCCGCACCGCATGAAGCATCGCCTCGCCCCGATCACCCTCGCCTTGACCCTGCTCCTTGCCACCGCCCATGCGCAGCAGCAACCCCTGGCCTCCACCGGCCGCTGGGCCCATCAGGGCGTCGGCAGCGCGCCGACGCCACCGATGGGCTGGTCGAGCTGGAATGCCTTCCACATGGACCTCACGGAGCAGAGGGTGCTTGACTCGGCCCAGGTCATCGTCGACACCGGGCTGGCCGCGGCGGGTTACAGCAACATCAACATCGACGACGGCTGGTGGCGGCAGCGCCGCGCGAGCGACGGCCGCATGCAGGTGCGCACGAATCTGTTCCCGAGCGCGGGCACCGGCGGCGCGGCCGGCACGTCGCTGCGCCCCTTCACTGACAAGATCCACGCGATGGGGCTGAAGGCCGGCCTGTACTCCGACATCGGCCGCAACGCCTGCTCGCAGGCCTACAACACCGACAGCCCCAACCTGCCCGAAGGCAGCCAGGCCGAGCGGGAGGTGGGGCTGATGGACAACGTAGAGCGCGACATCGCGCTCTACTTCGGCGACTGGAACTTCGACTTCATCAAGGTGGACGGCTGCGGCTTGTCGTCGTACGGCAAGGACCGCCCCCCGGTCACTTCGGGCCGCTTCCGCGAGTTCGGGCCGACGGTCATCGAGGGCAATGCCAACCAGTCCGACATGGACGGCGCCMGCGCCCTCTACGGCCGCGTCACGCAGGCGTTGCGCAGCGTGCGGCCGCATGGCGACTATGTGCTGTCGGTCTGCCTCTGGGGCGCCGCCAACGTCCGCAGCTGGGGCGCCGAGGTGGGCACGATGTGGCGCACGAGCCGCGACATCGCACCCAGCTTCTCGCAGATGGTGCACAACTTCGACACTGTGGCTACGCGCGAGTTCTACGCCGGCCCGGGCCGCTGGAATGACCCCGACATGCTGGAGATCGGCAATGGCGACTTCGACGGCAACCATCTGCTCGAAGCCCGAACGCACATGGGCCTGTGGGCCATTGCGGCCGCGCCACTGATGATCGGCACGGACCTGTCGAAGGCGCCGCCCGCCCTCATCGACATCCTGAAGGCGCCTGAGGTCGTCGCCATCAATCAGGACCCGGCCGGCCATCAGGGCGTGCTCGCCTATGCCGACAGTGACCGGCAGATCCTCGTCAAGAGCTTGGCCGATGGACGCAAGGCCGTGCTGCTGTTCAACCGCACGGGTGCTGCCGCCAAGTTCACGCTGACCGCCGAACACCTGAAGATGGACGCGACAGCACCCGTCGTGCTGCGCGACGCCTGGGCGCGCGCCGACGCGGGCACGTTCACGGACAAGCGCGAGTTCGAGCTGAAGCCGCGCGAGGCGCTGCTGTTCACCGCCACCGGCAAGCACCTGCTGCCGCGCGGCTACTTCGTCTCCGAGCGGCCCGGCAACGTCTACGTGGYGCGCGACGGCATCCGCGCGCTGGAACAGGACCCCATCGGCTACCGCGCGCTGGCCTCGTGGTCCACCACCGACAACGGTGGCACGCGCCCGGCCTACGCCGGCTGGGGCGGGCCGCGCGCCGACTCGACGCCGTACGACCAGGGCTTGAGCGTGCAGCGCCAGGCCTTCCGCCATGGCGTCGGCGTGCTGGCCGATTCGCGGCTGCAGGTGCAGGTGCCCGCCGGCTCGCAACGCTTCGTTGCCCGCGTCGGCGTGGACGACTCGACGCGCGGCAAGACCGCTGCGGTCAGCTTCGAAGTCTGGGGTGATGGCCGCCGCCTCGCGGCCACGCCGCCCACCAAGTTCAACCAACCGGCGCGCGAACTCCGCGCCGACCTGCGCGGCGTGAAGCTGATCGAGCTGATCGCGCGCCAGCATGGGGCCGACACCGCAGGCCCCCTCGTCGTGACCTGGGGCGACGCTCGCATCGAGTAGCCGCCCAGCACGCCTTCTCTCCATCGCTATTTGGCACCGGTCGCGCCGGTGCCCTGGCCGCGCTCGCGCTGACGTGGCCCGGCCCCTCCCGTTCAGCGCTCAGTCGTTCATGAGGAGAACCCGATGCACTCCATGCGTCCCTGCCCCTTGCCCCGCGCTCGTGCGGGGCTGAAGCTCGCCTTCCCGCTCGCCCTGATCGCCGCCTGGCCTGTTGCCGCGACCGCAGCGCCCCTGGTGTCCAACCCCCTGGGTGCCTGCCTGGAAACCAAGGTCGACACCTGGGACATCCGCCTGGCGACCTGCAATGGCAGCGCAGCCCAGGACTTCAGCCTCACGCCGGTCAGCACCGGCAGCAGCACCTACACCCTCAAGAACGCGCAGGCCAATCTGTGCGTCTCCGCCACCGGCACCAGCTCCGGGTCCTTCGTGGAGCTGAACACCTGCCAGCCCAGCCAGACGGGCCAGCGCTTCTCGGTGGTGGCGCTGGCGGGCGGCTCGACCGCCCAGCTCAAGCTCGCGGCCAACAACCTCTGCCTGACGGCGCCGACTCAACTGGCCCAGGTCGGCTTCTCGGTCGCGACCTGCAATACCGGCAATGCGAACCAGGCCTGGCGCCTGAACGCCCCGGCGCCTGCACCGACACCAGCCCCCACGCCGGCGCCCACCCCAGCGCCGACGCCGGCACCTACTCCCGCCCCAACGCCCGCTCCCACGCCAGCACCGACGCCTGCGCCCGCACCGGTCGAAACCAGCTTCACCGCCAGTACCGCCGAGATCGCCAACCCCGAGCGGGGCATGTACACCTGGGCCGCCGACAACCTGCTGCTGTGGACGCAGGCCGATGCGGATTCGCAGTTCCAGTCCGGCTACCGAGTCGTCTATGCCGCAGTGCGCCTGGACGCCTATGCCAACACCACGCTGCCCGCCAGCCTGCTCACGCAGCTCTCGGACCGCTTCGCGATCGCGCGCCGCGCCGGCCTGAAGCTGGTGCCACGCTTTCTCTACAACTACCCGGCCAACGAGACCGAATACCAGAACGTGAAGGACGCGCCGCTGGCGCGCGTGCTCGGCCACATCGACCAGCTCAAGCCGGTGCTGACGGCCAATGCCGATGTCATCGCCTATCTGCAGGCCGGTTTCATTGGCGCCTGGGGCGAGTGGCACACCTCGTCCAACAACCTCACCGCGGTCAGCCCGCGCACGCAGATCCGCGATGCGCTGCTGAACGCCCTGCCGACCGACCGCTTCCTGCAGCTGCGCTATCCGCCGTATCTGATGCAGTGGGCCTCGCAGGTGCCGAGCTGGCGCGACGGGTCGGCGGCCTCGCGCATCGGCGTGCACAACGACTGCTTCCTGGCCTCGGCCACCGACGTCGGCACCTACAGCGAGGACGCCGCCACGCGCCAGAGCGAGCGCAACTACACCGCCTCGCTGTCACGCGTCGCCCCCTTCGGCGCGGAGACCTGCAACCCTGCCGATGAGGAAGGCGCGGTGCCGCGCACCAGCTGCACCGACATCCTGAACGAGGGCAAGCAGTTCGGCCTGACCTATCTGAACAACGACTACTACCGCGACCTCTTCCACACCAAGTGGGAGCAGCAGGGCTGCATGGCGGAGGTCAAGCGCAGCATGGGCTACCGCTTCGAACTCTCGACCTTGCGCCACAACGATGCGGTGACGGCCGGGCAGTCGGGCACCCTCCTGCTCACGGTGCGCAACAGCGGTTGGGCGCGCGCCTTCAACCCGCGTGCGGTGCAGCTGCTGCTCAAGCACAAGACCACCGGCGCCGTCGTGCGCATCGCGCTGCCAGCGGTCGACCCGCGCAGCTGGTTGCCCAACACGACGAGCACGGTGTCGGCGGGCTTCACGGTGCCGGCGGGAACGCCGACGGGCGCCTACGACGTGCTGCTCGCCCTGCCAGACGGCGCCGCATCGCTCAGTGCCGACGTGCGCTACAGCGTGCGCCCTGCCAATGCGGACAACACCGCCAAGGCCCAGGCCTGGGATGCGGCGCTGGGCGCCTTCCGTGCCGGCACGACGCTGACCGTCCGGTGAACAACCTTCTCCAGGAGAAACGAATGTCCAATTTCCAAATCAAGCTCGCCGCCGCGAGCCTGCTGACCCTAGGCGCCACGCTGGCCTGCGCCGCTCCGACCGGCTTCGGCATGGTGGCCTACTGGGGCGAGACGCCCAGCACCTATGGCGGCCAGATCCCGAGCGGCACCCAGGTCGTCATCAACCCCAACAGCGGCGCCACCGGACTCTCCGCCAGCCAGATCACCAACTGGAAGGCCGTCATCGCCAACATCCGCGCCCAGGGCGGCAAGGTGTTGGGCTATGTGGCCACCGGCTACGACTACAACACCGCCGACGAACTGGCCCGCTACAACGCGATCAACGCCAACCTGACCGCCTACAAGACGACGCTGGGGGGCGTGGACGGCTTCTTCTTCGACGAGGCCGCCTTCGACGACGCGGCGCTGACGGACGCGCAGAAGTGCAATGGCACGCCGCCGAAGTTCAGCGCCGTGCGCGCCAAGATGGCGGCCACCGGCACCGGCGGCACGGTGGTGTGGAACGCCGGCTGGCCGGGCGCCAGCAGTTGCTTCGTCAGCGCGGCCAGCTATGGCGAGCACATCGTCATCTACGAGGCCAAGTACAGCGACTACGTGGCCGCGGCGAGCTGGCTCAACGGCGGCGTGCAGAGCCTGGCGGCATCGCTGGGCGTGAAGACCTGGCTGCTGGTGCACTCCGCCACCCAGGCCGAGATGCGCTTGACGCTCAAGGGCAGCGCGGCCAACTACGTCTACGCGACCAGCATGACCTACAACCCCAGCCTTCCCTGGGGCGGCCCGATCTGGAACTACACGCCGACCTACTGGGGCAACGAGGCGCTGAGCGGCTCGGAGCGCTGGTGCCTGAAGAGCCTGAAGACTGGCGGCAGCTGCTGAACGGAGACCCTGACATGAAGCATTTGAAAACCCTCATCGCTGCATTAGCCCTTGCAAGCGCGGCGCCCTTCGCGTCGGCCATCGAGATCATCGTGCCGGCCTACTTCTATCCGTCATGGATGCCATCGCAGAACGAGTGGCACCAGCTCAGCTGGGCTGCGCAGCAGGGTGCGCAGGTCACGGCCATCATGAACCCGGGCAACGGGCCGGGCCTGGCCTCCAACAGCGACTACGTGGCCTCGGTCAACGAGTTCCGCGCCGCGGGTGGCAAGGTGATTGGCTACGTCTACACCTGCTACGGCGTCAACCACTGCACCTCGGAAGTGCCGCCGACGCGCTCGACGCACGAGGTGCTGGCGGATGCGCAGAAGTATGCGAACTGGTATGGCGTGGACGGTGTCTTCCTCGACGA
Organism: Roseateles sp. P5_E1; assembly: GCF_054049335.1. Taxonomy (NCBI): domain Bacteria; kingdom Pseudomonadati; phylum Pseudomonadota; class Betaproteobacteria; order Burkholderiales; family Sphaerotilaceae; genus Roseateles; species Roseateles sp. P5_E1. The sequence continues at coordinate 78,635 of NZ_JBFUMN010000012.1, read as the reverse complement.
GATGGCGACGCAGCCGGGCGCGCTGCCCTTCTATCAGACCGTCAGCAACAGTCTGCGCGCGGTGCATCCGGGCTGGGAGATCGTCGGCAACCCGGGCGTGACGCCAACTGCGGGCTACACGGCGCTGGCGAACACGCTGATGAGCTTTGAAGGCTCGTACAGCGACTTCATCAACGGCTCCTTCCTGAGCGGCTTGACGAATGCGGCGTCGACCGGCGCCATCGTGCATAGCGTGGCGACGGTGGCCCAGATGCAGCAGGTGATGGGCCTGGCCAGGCAGTATGGGCTGGGGGCCATCTACGTCACCGATGGAACGATGGCGAGCGGCAATCCGTATCTGCATCTGCCGAGCTATTGGTCGGCGGAGGTGGCGGCCGCGGCGGTGCCGGAGCCGGCGCAGGCCGGGATGCTGATGGCCGGGCTGGCCTTGATGGCAGGCATCGTGCGTCGGCGCCGTCGCTGAAGAAAAAAGGCGAGGCGCCTTTCAACGCCTCGCCCTCTGCTTAGGCGGCCAAGGCCGCGACGCTCTTCGGCGCCTCGGCGTAGTGGCCCAACTGCATCGTGAACTGCGCGCGACCTGAGCTGATCGCGCGCAGATGCCCGATGTAGCCGAACATCTGCTCCAGCGGCACCTCGGYGCTGAGCACGACGGCGTTGCCACGTGCATCCTGGCCATGCACATGGCCACGCCGGCGCAGCAGGTCGCCGATGACGTCGCCCAGGTAGTCGGCCGGCGTGATGACCTCGACGGCCATTACCGGCTCCAGCACCACGGGCGAGGCCTTCATCACCGCCTCGCGCAGCGCCGCCGCCGCCGCCAGCTCGAAGGCCAGCGCCGACGAGTCGCGCACGTGGTGGCTGCCGTCGACCAGCGTCGCCTCGAAGTCCACCAGCGGATAGCCCGCGAACGGGCCAGACTGTGCGGCGCGGCGGATGCCAGCCTCCACCGCCGGGATGAACTCGCGCGGGATCGCGCCGCCCACCACCGTGTTCTCGAAGCGAATGCCTGTACCGCGCGGCAACGGCGCCACGCGCAGCGTCAACTCGGCGAACTGGCCGGGGCCGCCGCTTTGCTTGCGGTGCAGATGGCGCACCTCGGCCGTGCCCGCGATGGTCTCGCGATAGGCGACCTGGGGTCGGCCGACCTGCACCTCGACGCCAAAGCGCGCACGCAGCTTCTCGATGGACACCTCGAGCTGAAGCTCACCCATGCCGGACAACAGCGTCTGGCCCGAATCCGGGTCCTGGCGCAGTCGCAGTGACGGGTCTTCGCGGACAAGCATGCCCAGGCCCTTCGAGAGGGCCGCAGCATCGGCCTGCTTGCGTGGCTCGATGGCGACGTCGATGACCGCCTCGGGCACAACGATGCTTTCCAGCACCGCGGCGTCCTTGCGCTCAGCCAGCGTGTGGCCGGTCAGCACCTCCTTCAGACCGACGACGCCCGCGATATCGCCCGCGACGAGTTCGTCGCGCTCGACGCGCCGGTCCGCATGGATCTCGTACAGGCGCGACACGCGCTCGGCCTTGCCGGTGCTGGCGTTGAACACGGAGTCGCCACGCTTGAGCCGGCCGCTGTAGACGCGCACGAACACCATCGCACCGTGGTCGTCGGCGGTCAGCTTGAAGGCGAGGGCAGACAGCGGGCCTTCGGCCGCCGCAGCGGCTGGCCCTTCGCCAGGGCTGGGCAGGTAGGCCACGACGGCATCCAGCAGCGGCTCGACACCACGGTTGCGGAAGGCCGAGCCGGCCAGCACGGGCACGAAGGCGCCCGCGATGGTGCCGCGGCGCAGGGCCGCACGCAGCGCGTCCAAGGGCAGCTCGTCGCCACGCAGCCAGGCGTCGAGCAGCGCGTCGTCCTGTTCGGCCGCAGCTTCCAGCAGGCGTGCACGCGCGGCCTCAGCGGCAGGCAGCAGCTCGAGCGGGAGGGCTTCGATACGCGGCGGTGCCGAGGCGTCGTCACGGTCCCAGACCAGGGCCTGCATCGTCAGCAGGTCCACCACGCCACGGAAGTCGCCTTCCGCGCCGATGGGCAGTTGCAGCGGAAGCGCGCGCACGCCCAGGCGTTCCTGCAGGGACGCGACGACGCGCTGGAAGTCCGCGCCGATGCGGTCCAGCTTGTTGATGAAGGCCAGGCGCGGCACGCGGTACTCGTCCGCGAGGCGCCAGTTGGTCTCGGTCTGGGGTTCGACGCCGGCCACGCCGTCGAAGACGACGACGGCGCCGTCCAGCACGCGCAGGGAGCGGCGCACCTCGATGTTGAAGTCGATGTGTCCGGGCGTGTCGATCAGGTTGATCTGCGTGCCCTGCCAGTGCACGGTGGTAGCCGCGCTGTGGATGGTGATGCCGCGTGCGCGTTCCTGGGGGTCGAAGTCCATCGTCGTGTTGCCGTCGTTGACGTCGCCGATGCGATGGTTTTCGCCCGTGTAGAACAGGATGCGTTCGGTGGTCGTGGTCTTGCCAGCGTCGACGTGGGCGATGACGCCGATGTTGCGCAGGTTGCGGAAGTTGTTCGAGTTCATGGTGATTCCAGATGCGGTGACTGTTGCCAGCCCCCGGTGGAACCACCTGGCAGGGCTAGCGCAAAGGCAGGACGCCGAAGCGCACGAGCGATGAGCAGGACTCAGCCGCGCTCCGGCGCTCGGGAATCGTGGCGATCAGCTTGTCGAAGGTGCGGGTGCGCATGGTTGAACTCAGATCAGAAAAACAAAACCCCGGAGGGACGAACCTGCCGGGGTTTGGATTGACCGGAAGGCTTGGCGCCTTCCGAACACGGTCGAAGGGGCGCTCAGGTGTTGAGGCGGGCTTGGATCGTGTGGTTGAACTTCATGATGGGTGGATTGTGTTGCAGCCCGCGAGGCCTTGGTGCTTGTGGGGAGATGTGGCGGCGCCGCGGTGGACTTCTTCGCAGCTCAGCTGCAGCGGCACGGCTGCCGCAGGCTGTGTTCACGTCCATGTGCTCCGAGGGATGAACAGGCGTGGCGCTGGATGGGACCGCTCGTCCATACGCGGCGGCCTAAGGAGGCGGGGCGGCTTTCGCAGCATGCGGTGTTGGACGTCGGCGCCCTGCACGGATAGAAGCTCGCTCGAGTACAAGCTCGAGCCCCGACTGTTCCTGACCTCAGATCAATCTTGCCGGCCACCCCATCGGATGCCGAAATCAGATCCCGCTGTGATGCGAAAGATTGACAGTGAAGTCCGCATATAAGCAGGCATTAGGATTACGCAGCTCGGGCTCGAACGCCAAGAGCCCAGCAGACCGTGCTCGAGATCGAATGCAACGTCCGATCTGCGTCGATGGGTGCCGGCGCGACGTGTCGATCTGTACTTATGGCATGCATGCGCGAGCATGAGAGACCGGGATGGCCGAGTGCGGCTACAACGAGACATCGAACTGACGGCGGAATTCGCCTGGCGTGCAGCCTTCGATGCTGCGAAAGAACTTGATGAAGTTGGTCGCCTCGTCGAAGCCAAGCCGCTGCGCGATGGCGGAAATCGGCATCTTCGTGTGCACGAGCAGGCGCTTGGCTTCCAGCGCAAGGCGCGAGGCGATCAAGGCCTTCGCGCCGACGCCAGCCACCGCACTGCAGATGCGAGTGAGCGTCTTCTCGGAACATCCCATGGCATTTGCGTAGCGCGAAACGTGACGCCATTGATGCACGTTCTCGTCCAGAAGCCGTTTGAATAGACGGAAGCGCTCCGGCGCGTCGGACGCCGTTCCGGCGGATCGCTGTTGCTCGGCATGAAAGATGTGCAGCCGCGTCACCAGCGTTGTCAGTTCACTCTGGAGCAGCCAGTTCAGCAGCGGTTGCCGGGCGTCGAGCGCGCACTCCTCCTCCAGGCGCGCGAGCGTGTCGGCCAAAAACCGACCCGTCGACCGGTCGAGGCTCAGATTGCCAGGAAGCCCATCGACCAGTTCAGGCATCTGAAGGCGCTCCTCGCCTTGCGAAGCCCGCAAAAGCTCGGGTCGGAACAGCAGGAGGTTTGCATCCCAACGGCTTCCCGGCCCGAAGCGGTGAACCTGCCCGGGCCGAATGGTCAGCAGCGAACCGCCGCCACACTCGATGTGGCTGAAGTCCACCACGGCGCGGCATATTCCACGTCTGACGTGCACGAACATGTGAAAGTCGTAGCGGTGGTAGCGCTGCAAGTGGGCTCGGGACACCCTCCGTCTCAGGTCCGACATCGAGAAGACCTCGAGATCCAGCGCCCTCTCGGCCGAGGGCTGATATCGGACCTGCTCGACATCGATGGGTCTAGTTCCGCGCGGCATCGATCCATTGTCCGATATTCACCATTTCGGCAACCGACTTTGATCGTGTCGAACACGCCGGCAACTCGAACAATACGAGACCGCGGGCACGGGGCGGCCACCATGCTCCGGCTCCCATCCTGATAGACAGTCCGAGGCGACCGATGCAAACCACAAACCGACAGTTCATGGCTCGCTTCGTGGAGTTCATCAACACCGCGGATCCGCGGCTCGCCACAGAATTGGTTTCCCCTGACGCCGTGTTTCAGGTTCCGGGGCGCGCCGAACCCGTGCACGGGCCACAAGGCTACCTGGAGATCATCGGGATGATGCGCGGCGGATTCCCCGATATCCAGTGGACTCTTGAGGAAACCGTCGTCGAAGGTAACGCGATCGCGGCGCGATTCACGATGCGCGGGACGCAGCGCGGAGCCTTCTTCGGCGTGCCTCCCACCGGCAAGACGATTGCCGTGCAAGCGCTGAACATCTACCGGCTTTCGACCGGGAAGATCGTCTCCGAAGTGGGGCAGCCGGACCTGCTCGGACTGATGCAGCAGATCGGCGGGTTGCCGGTTCCTGAGGGCCTGTGAGTGCCGTTTGCATCGACCTCCGGTACAGGCAGTAGTGCGCCGCCGTCGCTCTACAAGTTCGATCGCACGAACTGGCCGCTGCTCATCTCTTCCGAGGCTGGCCGGCATCCTGGTGGCATCTGCGGCGTCTCGGTCTATGGCTCAGGCGCGACTACGAAGGTCGCCTTCCGTGTGTCCGGCACGTGAGGAGGCGTGGGCTGGGTGCAGATGGTGATGCGCTCGGCCACAGCCGGCGCCACGTGTCAGGAAGTTGGCAGATCGATTACAACTTCACCGACCATCTACGGCCGCGTGTTCATGTCGGGCCGAGGGCGTGACTACAACTACTGAGTTTTGCCGCGACAACATTGCGAAAAGACCTATTTCATCCAAGAGGAAACGAATGCCATTGGCACTGAACACCGTGTCCCATGCCCGTCGCGTCGCGATCGCCCTCCTGAGTGTGGGGGTCGCAGCTTGCGGCGGCGGAGGCGGCTCGCCGACGACCGCACCCGCACCTGCACCTGCACCCGCTCCCGCACCTGCACCTGCACCCGCACCTGCACCTGCACCTGCACCTGCACCTGCACCTGCACCTGCACCTGCACCTGCACCCGCACCTGCACCTGCACCTGCACCTGCACCTGCACCCGCACCCGCACCCGCACCTGCACCTGCACCTGCACCTGCACCTGCACCCGCTCCCGCACCTGCACCTGCACCTGCACCTGCACCTGCACCCGCTCCCGCTCCCGCTCCCGCACCTTCGATCACTACAGCCCTCGGCAAGCCCGGCCGGCTCCTCGTGGGCCTCGGCGCGGCCAGTCCTATCGCGGACATGAAGGCCCAGCAGATCGCTCCGGACATCATCGATACCTATCTCGTGGCGGTCACGGGTTTCAACTCTGGCGGCGGCGGTAACGCATGGCCTCAATGGCAATACAACTATCCGGACGGTGGCGTCATAACGGTCTTCTCCGCCGACGTCGCGGCCATGGGCGCCGTGCCGATGTTCACCCTGTTCCAGATGCCTTCCCTGCGGGGTGGCGACGTCACCGTCATCAACGACGCGCCGTTCATGGCCGCCTACTGGGCGCAAGTCAAGTTGATGTACCAGAAGATCGCCGAGACCGGCCGCCCCACCCTGGTCAACCTCGAGCCTGACTTCTGGGGCTTCGCAGAGGGCAGTGCACCCGGCGGCGACCCGGCGAAGTTGCCGGCGCGCGTGAGCACGGTGCCGGAATGCGCCAGCCTACCGAATACGGCCGTTGGCGTTGTCGGTTGCCTGTTGAAGCTCGGGCGGACGTATGCGCCCAAGGCGAGGATGGGCTTCCCCCCGTCAATGTGGTACGGGAACGCAGACGCCACCGGCAGCTTCATGGCAAAACTCGGTGCAGACAAGGCCGACTTCATCGTGGCGCAGACGAGCGATCGCGACGCAGGTTGCTTTGAAGTCCCGACACCCGTGGACGAGTGCGCGGGTCGCGGCACCGGCCCGTTCTACTTGGATGAGAACAACGTCACCACGCCGAATTTCAACCAAAGCCTCGACCAGTGGAAGACGCTACGAAGCCACCTGGGCAACCTGCCGATCCTGTTCTGGCAGACCCCCATGGGCGTGCCCTCGACGACCCCCGGCGGAACGCCGAAGCACTATCGGGACAACCACGTCCAGTACATGCTGACGCATCCAACGCAGTACACGGGCAACGGTGTATTCGCGCTCGTCTTCAGTCCCGGGGGCGCCACGTCGGCGGACATCACGAACGACGGCGGCCAGTTCGCGCGCCTGTTCAAGGCCTACCTGGCGAACCCGGCTCCATTTCCCCCCTGAGCTCAACGGGAGAACAAGGAACTGCGATTCTGAGCCGGTCGTTACGCCACCCGCTTCGTGATGATGCGTACGGGGGCCGGCACGAGCCGTGGTTCGCTCAAGCTTGCCGAGCCGCGGCCAACAGCAGAAGCAATGTTCCGCCGCTGTGGTGGCCGTGCAGCATGGAGCGGCAAATGGAGGCCTTCTCAATCTCAAGATTGGGACGGCGGCGGAGTGGCTCCATTTTGAAACGGCGCCGATATGGCCCGTCGCCCGTTCCTATGCGTGGCGCCCCAACACTGGATGGCTGCGGCGGGTCGGCCACCACTTGGACGGCGTCCAGCATTGTCTTCACCTTGGACAATTCCTCGCCTTGCCTCGACTTCGGGTGGCGCCACGATGGTATGCGAGCGGCGTCGCGTCGGCCCCGTAGACCTCCTGTTGGCGGTCGTCACCGAAGGTCAGCAACTGGCCGAAAGTCGTCAGCCCCGCCAAGCTAGCTGCACCCTCAAGCCCGCAGCGGCGTGGCCGCCAACTGCGCCGTCGTCGCGTTGCGATAGGGCGCGCAGAGCTGCTCGACGTAGGCCTGGTGCTGCGGCAGCCCGGCCACGGTGCGCGAGACCTTCAGGTGGATGTCGCCGAGGAAGGTGGCCAGCTCCTGCTTGCCCATCAGGTCAGCCACCGGGTGGTAGCGCTCGGGCGTGATGCCCTGGCCCATCATGACCTGGACCCAGGAGTTCTCGGCGAACAGCTCGTCGCTCGGTCGGAAGACCCGGCCGGTCTCGCGGAAGAGGTCGATGCGGTGGCGCAGCGTGGCGGGCAGGTCCATCTCGCGCACATGCTTCCAGAGCTTGGAATCGGTGCGCTCGTTGACGGTGTAGTGCAGCACGATGAAGTCGCGGATGTGCTCCAGCTCGCGCTTGGACTGCAGGTTGAACTCGTCGACGTCGGACTGCTGGATGCCGCCCTGCGGGAAGGTCTGCATCAGGCGGATGGCGGCGCGCTGGATGAGGTGGATGCTGGTGGACTCCAGCGGTTCGACGAAGCCGCTGGCCAGGCCCACGGCGATGCAGTTGCGATGCCAGACCTTGTCGCGCTGGCCGGGCAGGAACTTGAGCACGCGCGGCTGGATCAGCAGTTCGCCCTCGACGTTCTTCTTCAGCACCTCGGGCGCGTCGGCGTCGCTGAGCTCCTTGCTGCTGTAGACCAGGCCGTTGCCGACGCGGTTCTGCAGCGGGATGCGCCATTGCCAGCCGAAGGGGTGGCAGATGGAGCGGGTGTAGGGCCAGGCCTCGCGCACGGAGGCGGTCTGCACAGCCACGGCGCGGTCGCAGGGCAGCCAGTAGGACCAGTCCTCGTAGCCCACGCCCAGGGCTTCGCCGATCAGCATGGAGCGAAAGCCCGTGCAGTCGATGAAGAGGTCACCGTCGATGCGCGTGCCGTCCTGCATCTGCAGGGCAGTGATGTCGCCATCTTTGCCCTGCGGGCCGTCCATCAGCACGGCGCCGATCTTGCCCTCGATGCGCTGCACGCCGTAGCCCTCGCTCATGGCGCGCAGGTATTTGGCGTAGCGGCCGGCGTCCATGTGGTACGCGTAGTTCAGCCCATTGCGCGGCAGGTGGGCGAAGCGGTTGGCGTAGGCGGCGACCGTTTCGGGGTTGTAGTCGGTGTAGGTCTTGGACAGGCCTTCGGCCCGGCCCTTGAGCCAGAAGTGCTGGAAGCCTGCGCTCCAGTGGTCGTTGCCTGTCGAGCCGAAAGAGTGGAAGTAGTCCTGGCCGATGTCCTTCCAGCCCTCAAAGGCGATGCCGAGCTTGAAGGTGGCGTTGGTGGCGGCCATGAACTCGGCCTCGTTGATGCCGAGCAGGTTGTGATACGTGTGCAGCGCGGGAATGGTGGCCTCGCCGACGCCGACGGTGCCGATCTCCTCGGACTCGACCAGCTTGATGTCGAGCCGCTTGCCAAGCAGCTTGCCCATCAGGGCGGCCATCATCCAGCCGGCGGTGCCGCCGCCGGCGATGACGACGCGGTTGAATTCCTTCATGGTGGTGTTCATCGTTTCAACTGGGTCAGGAGTTGCGCGCGGGCCTGGCGCGAAAGGGTGTCGTCGATGGGGCCGAGCAGGCCGCGGGCGGCCTCGGGGATGTGGGCCCAGGTGGACTCGTCGGCGCCAAAGACGAAATGCTGGAAGTGGTGCTGCCAGACGCGACGCTCCTTCTCGGGCAGGTCGCGCAGCGTCATCAGCGCCAGGTGCAGGGTGCTCAGCGGCGAGTCGACGTAGTCCGGCGTCTGGCGCCACCAGGCGTTGATGAGCAGGTTGACCGGCGCCAGCCCTTCGATGTGGTGGAACCACATGCTGGGGATGAAGATGGCGTCGCCCGGTTCGAGCTCGGCCACCTCGCCGGCGTCGAGCGCACGGGCGAAGCGCGGGAAGCGCTCGAGGTCGGGCTTCTCGAAGTCGACCAGGCTGACGGGCTGACCGGCAGGTGTCGGGTCGAGCGGGCCCATGTAGAGGTTGGCTATCTGCTCGGGCGGGAAGACCGTGAAGCGGCGCCGGCCGGCGGCGACGATGGCGAGGTTGTCCGGCAGGTCGTAGTGGGCGGCGATGCGGGTGCGGTTGCCCAGCCACAGGCTGACCAGGGCGTCGCGGTTGCCCAAGCCCAGCACGTTGGCATCGAGGAAGCTAGGCAGCACGGCCTCCACGGTCGTCGAGCCGACATAGAGGGCGGGTGGCTCGGGCGTTGCAGCCAGGCCGAGCAGGCCGGTCAGCACCTGGTCCAGCGTCGCGGCGTAGCGGCTGAAGTTGAAGCTGGTCAGCGTCTCGTCGGCATAGAAGACGCGGCCACGGGCCTCGGGCACCAGCTGGAAAAGGCCGATGCGCACGCCGTTGTAGAAGCCCATCAGATAGCGGGCCAGGGCCTCGTCGGACTGACGTGCGGCCTGAACGACGGGCCAGTGCGCGAAGCCGCCGCGCACGACGTAGGGCCGGTCGCCGGTCAGCAGTTCGGCGGGCAGGTTGTTCGGGTCGAACGGCCCGTTCCAGGCCGGTACTGCTTGCATGATCAGAGCTTGCTTTGTCGCTCGACAAGGTCTTGCAACTGCTGCAGCGACGCGATCTGCATATAGATGGGCAGCAGATGGCCCTCGCGGGCCAGGGCTTCCAGCGCGGCGCCCGGCAAGGCGGCGAGGCGCTCCTCGTGGATGGTGAAGAGGCCCGACAGCCGGCCCGGCTCGCCGCTCGTCGATTCGATGTCGATGACGAAGGGCTCCAGCAACTGGTGGCGGGTCAGCGCCTCGATGAAGACGGGCAGGTGCTGGGCCTGGGCGTGCAGGTGCTCCATCAGCTGCACGACATGGTCGAGGTACTCGCTGAAGCCGCCGTGCGGCATGAAGATGGCGGTGCCGACCTCGCCATCCTCGGGCCGCACGATGCGCGGGCTGTCCATGTCGATGTGCAACTGCAGGCTGTCGTCTGGAGCGCGGCCGATCATGAAGGGATCGCGCTGCAGGGCCATGGGTACGACGGGGGCATCCCAGCCCGTGTCGGTCAGGAAGAGGTTCTGGCCTTCCTCCAGGCCGAACAGGGCGACGGGCTGGAAACCGGTCCCGGCTGCGGCGCCTTCAACCAGCTGGAAGACGATGGGGAAATGAGCCTGCAACTGGCGGAACTCGGCGGGCAGGGCCAAGGCCGACTGGCGCGCATCGCCCAGGGCGGCGGAGCGCTCGGCGTGGACGCGCAGATGGCGGTGGGTGACGTTGTCGAGCAGGGTGGGGCGGGTCATGTCTCGGTCTTGTGAATATGGTCGAGCAGGCTGCGGTGGCCGGGCAGGCCGGGCACGAAGCGGCGGGCCTGGCGGGCGGCTTCGCCGAAGCAGGCCTGGGCTGCCTGGAGTTTGGCGGCGGGCAGGCTTTCAGCGTCAGGGCGGAAACCCATGCCGTAGAGCACGTACTGGTAACTGGCCGAGGGGAAGACCTCGTCGATGCGGCCGAAGTCATGCCGCGCTGGTGCACGCATCTGCCACTGCGGCAGCAGCTCGCGCAGGCGCTCGGGCCAGGTGGCCGGGTCGCGATGGGCGCGCCAGTAGTCGCTGTCGTCGCGGCTGCTGAGCGCGTAGTGCAGCTTCAGGAAGTCGATGACGCGGGCCCAGCGGTAGCTGAAATCGTCGTTGAAGCGGCGGGCGACGGCGTCCATCGACGCACGCGTCATCGGCAGCTCGTCGCACAGGCGCTGGGCCGACAGCTCGACCAGGGCCAGGGCGGACGCCTCCAGCGGTTCGATGAAGCCCGAAGAGAGGCCGATGGCGACGCAGTTGTGCACCCAGAACTGCTCGCGATAGCCGGGATCGAAACGGATGGAGCGCGGTGTGGGGCGCTCGGCCGGCGCGCCGGTGGCATCGAGATAGGCGGTCAGCGCGGCGTGGGCCTCGTCGTCGCTGGCGTGGGCGCGCGAGTAGACGCAGCCGACGCCGCGGCGYGAGGGCAGGCCGATGTCCCAGATCCAGCCTTTGGCCCAGGCGGTGGCGATGGTGACCGAGGCCAGCGGCGCGTCAGGGGTGGCGTAGGGCACCTGCACCGGCAGCGCCGCGTCGTTGAAGAGCACGTCGCGTTCGCTCTTCAACGCCACGCCGAAATGCTGGCCGATGAGGCGGGAGGTGAGGCCGGAGCAATCGATGAAGAGGTCGGCTTTGATTTCGCCGTGCTCGCGGGTCTGCAGCGCGGCAATGTCGCCGTCCTCGTGCGACCGCACAGCGTCGACGTGGTCGATGACGTGGTGCACACCGAGCTTGGCAACGGCGTGCTCGCGCAGCAGCTGGCCGAACAGGCCGGCGTCGAAGTGATAGGCGTAGTTGGCAACGGCGCCGAACTCGGGCGTCTGCACCTGCTTGGGCGCGCGGCCGGCTTCGCAGACCTGCACCGAGGGGCTGACGACATCGGCAAACGGTCTCGTGCCCTGGGTGGCCAGCCAGGGCTGCACCAGGTCCACGTCGCCATAGCCGACGGGCAACATGAAGGGGTGGTAGTAGCGGTCGCCGTCCGCGCCCGCTGCACCGCGGGCCCAGCCGTCAAAGCGCGAGCCCTGCTTGAACGAGACCTGGCAGCGGCGGATGAAGTCGGATTCGGACAGCCCGATGCGGCGCAGCGTGTCGCGCATCGATGGCCAGGTGCCCTCGCCGACGCCGATGGTCGGCACGTCGCTGGATTCGATCAGCGTGATCTTCAGCCCGCCATGTTCGGCTGCCAGCAGGCCGGCCACCAGCCAACCGGCCGAGCCGCCGCCCAGCACCACCACTTCACGCAACCTGTCGTTCAAGATCTGGTCCCCAGAAGTAAAAAGGGCCGCTCGCGCGGCCTCGCCAAACGGCGAACAAGGACGGCACCCCAGAGCGCGAGCGCCGCCGAACCAGACTTTGCCTCACAAGGAAGGGCCGGGGAGTCCCGACTTTCCTTGAGGGCCGGCCGCAGCCGACCCCCGAGGCGTTCTCTTAGAACTTGTAGCGTGCGCCGATCATGAAGCGACGGCCCAACTGCGTGACGGCACCCATCTGGTTCTCGTTGCGCATGTGCGTGCGGGTGTACTCGTCGGTCAGGTTGATGGCTTCGAACTGGAAGCGCAGGTGAGAGTTGAAGTTGTAGCCCAGGCTCAGGTCGAACTGACCGTAGGGCTCGACAAACAGCGGCTGGGCGCCTTCCGCTCCGGGGAAGTTGGCAGCCAGGAACTTGCCACGCCAGTTGTAGGCCAGGCGGGTCGTGAAGGTCTCGTTCTCGAAGAAGCCCACCAGGTTGCCGGAGTCGCCCATGCCGACCAGCACGTCGGTCTGCGCACCCCGCTTGTTGACGTCGTAGCTGAGGTCGGATTTCACCTTGGTGAAGTTGGCCGACACGCCGAAGCCGCTGTTGCCGAAGATGTGCTGGGCGTTCAGCTCGATCCCGTTGATTTTGCTCCTGCGCTGGTTGTTGACGAAGGTGCCGAGCCTGAAGATCAACAGCGGGTCATTGGGCTGAGCGGTGATGGTGCCGAGCGACGTGCCAGGCGCACCGGGGCTGACGCCGGGAGCGGTTGGGAAGTTCGCAAAGATGTACTTGCGGATGCACTCCGAATCCGCGCCGCAGCCACCAGCCGTCTGGGCCTGGTTGTACATCGCGCTTCCGACCGGTGTGTGCAGATTGAACAGGTTCTCTCTGGTTTCGTCCGCTTGGTTGTAGTCCTTGAGGGACTTGCGGAAGTAGCTCGCCGCGACGTAGCTGCTCTTGGCGTAATAGTGCTCGGCGGAGAAGTCGATGTTGCTCGACTTCAGCGGCCTCAGGTTGGGGTTGCCCACAGAACCTACACCACCATCGACGCGCGCCAGGGGATCCAGTCGCTGACCGCCCTGGATGGCGTTCCAGGCCGGGCGGCCGATGGTCTGGCCGTAGCTGACGCGCAGCTTGGTATCGGACGTCACGTCGGCGCTGAGGTCGATGGAAGGCAGGAAGTAGTCGTACTTGCCGCTACGCTCCGCGGAGCGCGTGCCACTGAAGCTGATGGGGATTTCGTTGTTGGCAACCCAGGCCACCGACACCGGGATCTTCTCTGTGGACGGTGAGCTGACCTTGGTGCGCTCGTAGCGAGCGCCGAGGGCGGCCTCCATCGGCACACCCCAATCCCAGGCCAGGTTGTACTGGCCGAAGACGGCTTGCGACTTTTCCGTCGTGCGGAAATCATCGCTCCAGTCGAACGAGGCCTTGAGCAGGGCATCCGAGCCCAGGTTTTTGATCGCTGCTGCGCGCAGGTCTTCGAAGTTGAAATAGAAGAACTGGTTGAACAGGCGCGGGTCGTTCGAGCCCGGAATGCGGCTGAAGTACTTGCTGATCGAATCGGCATGCCAGATGTCGTCCGGCATGCCAGCAGGGCCACCTGCGGCGCCACCGCCCCAGGTGTCGCGCTGCACGTTGGCGAACGCCGAGCGGTTCTTGACGTTGGTCAGCGACAGGCCGAAGTCCAGGCTGCTGTCGTCGTTGATCTTCCAGTTGCCCTTGGTCTGCAGCTGGTCGATCTGGTTCTTTTGGTAGCTGTTGCCGAACACCGAGCCTTGCAGTTCCTGCTTGGTCGGGTCCAGCGTCGCGCCGGCGATGCCCAGCACCGGGAACTTGTTGCTGAAGTCGACGAAGGTGTCGCCGCGGTTCAGCGACGCGGTGGCCAGCGTGACGCTGGTGCCGAGCGGATCGTTGGCACCCGAGGTGGCGGTGGAGTGGTGGGCGTCGACGTCGAAGCTCAGCGCGTCGGTGGCCTTCCACTTCAGGTTCAGGCCGATCTGCTGGTTCTTGTTCTTGGTCTGAATGCGCGAGGCACCCATGGCCAGGTCGGAGTTGGCCATGTGCTCGCCGTAGATGACGGGCGAAGAGGGCGAACCGGTCTGGAATTCGCCGAATTGACCACCGTAGTTGAACCAGGCGGAGATGTCGTTGCGGCGTTGGCGGAACTTCTGCTCCGACATGACGAAGTCCAGCGTGCCGACCAGATCCTTGGTGGGTTTGAACTGCATGACGAGCTGACCGTTCAGGCGCTCGCGGTGCACGCCGGTGAACGAGTAGTTCAGGTTTTGCGGCACGCTATAGATGGAGCCGACGGCCGGACGGTTCTTGATCTCGGTCGACGTCTTGGGCAGGCCGCCCCAGACGGCGTTGGAGCCGCTCCAGTCGTTGTCCTGGATGCCGTCGAAAGTCTTCCAGCCGCTGCTGACATTGGCCTGCGAATAGCCGGAGTCGCGCACCTGGTAGGTGCCCATCAGCGCGATGCCGAACATGCCGTCGTTCGTCTGCGTGCTGTAGATGCCGCTCAGTTCCGGCGTGGCGTTCTTGCCCTGCTCCTCGCCAGGCAGGCGGCGGGCAGACTGGTCACTCACCAGCTTCACACCGACCTGGGCGATGGTTTCCTTGATGTCCAAGGGGCGGGGCGTGCGGACGTTGATGGTCGCGCCCATGCCGCCGGTCGGGCTGCTGGCGCGGCTGGTCTTGTAGACCTCCAGGGCGGCGACGCCGTCGGACGCGAGGTTGGAGAAGTCGAAGGAGCGCGAACTCGGCGCGCTGCCGTCGACGCTGGCGCCTGGCATCTGGCGGCCGTTGAGCAGCACCAGGTTGAAGTCGGGGCCCATGCCGCGCACGGTGATGCGGGTGCCTTCGCCGTTGGCGCGGTCGATGGACACGCCGCTGATGCGGCTCAGCGATTCAGCGAGGTTGGTGTCGGGGAACTTGCCGATGTCTTCAGCAACGATGCCATCCACCAGGCCTGACGAGGAGCGCTTCAGATTGACCGAGGTCTCCAGCGACTTGCGGATGCCGGTCACGATGACCGTTTCCAGCTGCGTGGTGCTGGCCAACGCCTGGGGCACCGAGGTGGCTGGCGTGGGGCCGGCGTTGGGGTTGCCCGGGCTTTGGGCCAGCGCGGAGGCGCTGGCAAACAGCAAGCCGCTGGCCGTGGCCAGGGTCGTGAGGCGAAGGGCAGGGCGAGGCTGTCTCATTCACTTGTCTCCAGAGTTATGAATCTTGTCGAGTGATGCTCGTAGACGAGCTGAAAGCGCTTTCAAGAATACGCGAATGGCAGCGCTTTCAACCTAGGCAACACCCTCGGTCTGCTGCGCGTGTGCAACGCGTGACGAGGGCTGTTGGCGGGCTACTCCGTACCGGCCCATGTGACCGCTCCCATAGGGGCGGTGCGCAAAACGGAGGGCGGACTAAGGGTAGTTCTGGGTTGAAAAGCGGTGACCTGGCGAACGCAATGAAAGCGCTTTCAGATAATGATGCGTCGCGTCCAAAGGATCGGCCACATGGTTTACCCGGGCCGAACAACAGTCAGCCCTCGTCCAGTCTTGCCGCGCTGAACGCGGGCAAGCCTGATCGGTCTTGCAGACCGCGCCGCGGCAGTGCCGCAGCCCTTCGGCAGGCGCGACAAGTCCACCGGACTTGCCGTGTCCGGCCTCAGCCCCCGAGGGGACGGCGATGCTTGCGGCGTTGAGCCGCAAGCACATCGCACTACGCGGGCCGGCTCGGTGAACTGGAGTCGGACACAGACAGCCCCTGCGGACTGTTTGTGCCTACGGAAGGCCGCGGGCCTCTGGCCCGTGGCAGGCCCAGCGCTCGACCCGCAAATACGGGCTATCGCTGCATGCGTCTCGTGCTCTCGCGCACAACGAGTTCCGGCTGGGGCAGCTGCGCCTTGGGCTTGCCGCCGCGCAGCATCTCGAGCATGGCCGTCGCGGCCTCGACGCCGATCTCGTAGACCGACTGGCGCACCGTGGTCAGCGGCGGCATGGAGTAGCGCGCCATGATGAGGTCGTCGAAACCGACGAGGGATACGTCGTCCGGCACGCGCAGGTTGCGCCGGTGCAGGCCCAGGCAGGCACCGATGGCCATCTGGTCGTTGGAGGCGAACAGCGCCGTGAAATGAGCATCGCGCTCCAGCAGCCGCGTGACCGACAGCATGCCACCGGCCTCGGTGTAGTCGCTCTGCACGATGAGGCCCTGGTCGACGGGGATGCCGGCCGCGGCGTGGGCGTCGAGATAGCCGTTCTGGCGCTCGACGGCGTCGTCGTGCATCAGGTCGCCAGCGATGAAGGCGATGCGGCGGTGGCCCTGGTCGATCAGGTGCTGGGTGGCCAGGCGGGCACCCTCGCGGTTGTCGAAGCTGAAGCTGAACAGCTGGGGGCCGGACAGCTGGCGGCCGACGACGACGACGGGCAGGCTGTCGGAGACCTTGGTGAGCTCGGCGTCCGCGATGCGGCCGGCCAGCACGATGACGCCGTCGACGCGGCGCGGCAGCAGGGTCTCGATGGCCTTGCGCTCGTCGTCCTCATGCCAGTTGCCGGACACGAACAGGGGCACATAGCCGGCGCGCTCGAGCTCGCGCTCGATGCCGAGCAGGGCTTCGCCGTAGAACGGGCTGGAGATGATCTGCGTGACGACGCCGACCGAGAGCGTGCGACCGCCCGCGAGGCCCCGTGCCACCGGGTTGGGCCGAAAGCCCAGCTCCCGGATGGCGGCCTGCACGGCGTCCTTCTTGAGCTGGCTGACTGCGGCCGTGCCGTTCAGGATGCGCGACACCGTGCTCGGCGACACGCCAGCCAGTTCCGCCACCTGCTCCAGCGTGACGACGCCGTCGGGGCGGCTTGAAGGCGCTTTCTTGGCGGGAGTCTTGTCGTTCATCGGCAATGGCGAAGGGAAGCCATGAGTGTAGGTGCCATGAAAAGGGCCGCTGCTGCGGCCCTTTGGCGGTGCCTTGGTGCGAAACGCGGATCAGAGTTTGGTGAACTTGATCCAGTTCAGGTTCCACCCACCCTGGGCTGCGAACACGCCGACGTTGTAGGTGCCGGCATTGATGTTCACGGTGTGCGAGATGGTCGTCCAGTTTTGCCAGCCGCCGGTATTGGGCACGCCCAGCTGGCCGAGCTGGATGCTGCCCGCGTTGAGGTCTAGCGACAGCGTGCCGCCGGCAGCGCTCGCCACGCGGTAATCGACGCGGTAGCTGCCGCTGGTGGGGAAGGTCACGCTGTTGTAGGCCATCCAGTCGTTGGTATCGATCCAGCCGACGTTCTGGCCGCCCTCCGAGCAGGCTTCAAGCTGGACGCCGGCCTGTGCGCTGAAGGCCTCGGCTTCGATCTGGCGCAACCAGGCCGGGGCGGCCTTGGAGACGATGACGGAGGTGGCCCGGTCGTTGAAGCCTTGGTCCACCAGGCAGCCGGTGTCGCCGGCCCGGGTCACGCTGGCACCGGTGAAGTTGTCGCCGTCGAACAGCTGCACCTGGTAGCCGGCATTCACGCGCAGCGACGACAGGTCGTTGTCCCGCACGCCACGCGCCTGCAGCTGGGCCAGCGTGTAGCTGCCTTCAGGCAGGGCGGCGGCGTAGCCGGCGTAGTTGCAGTCCTGGTAGACCGTCGCCACGCCGCCGGCTGCCGGCGCGTAGACGCGCACATAGTCCACGTACATCTTGGCGGGCAGGGCCGCGGTGTTGACGTTGAAGCCCGGCCAGTTGCCGCCGACGGCGAAGTTCAGCAGCAGGAAGAAGTCCTTCTGGAATTCGTCGGTGCCATTGACGCCGTTGGCGATGTTGGCCTCGTGGTACTTGGTGCCATCCACATACCAGCGGATGGCATTGGCGTCCCATTCCACGGCGTAGACATGCCAGTCGGTCACGGTGGTGGCGATGTTGCCGCCGTACTGGGCGTACTGGCCGTTGTTGTCCTGCCAGTGGATGGTGCCGTAGACCTTCTGCTCGTCGTTGACGTGCTCCATCACGTCGATCTCGCCGGAGGCCGGCCAGCCGACCTGCGGCAGGTTGGCCCCCAGCATCCAGAACGCCGGCCAGGCGCCCAGGAAGGCGGGCAGCTTCATGCGCGCCTCGATGCGACCGAACTTGAAGGTCTTGAGCCCCTGCGTCTTCATGCGCGCCGAGGTGTAGGCCATGCCGCCGAAGTCCTCGCGCTTGGCGGTGATGACCAGGGCGTTGTTCTCGATGGTGGCGTTTTCGCGCCGGTAGTACTGCAGCTCGTTGTTGCCCCAGCCGCCGGCGCCGGTCTCGAAGACCCAGCTCGGGCCGATGCTGCCGTTGAAYTCGTCGCTCCAGACGAGTTGCCACTGGGCGTGGGCGGCGCTGGCGGCTGCCAACAGCAATCCGGCCAGAGCGGGCCGGATGAGGGATCGAAGCAGATTCATGGATGTCTCCAACAAGTGGTGGTGGTGCCCGCCGTCTGTGTCGACGACTTGAAAGCGCTTTCAAGCGTAAGCGGACGAATGCCTGGACGGCAACACCTGGCGTGTGGCCGAACTCAGGGACGGGAATCCCCGGACATGCTCTGCCGTGCGGCGATGGAAAAGCGGGAAAAGCGCCCGCAGCGACTGCCGCGGGCGCTGGGTCAACGGATCAAGGCAAGGCGTTCAGCGCATTGCGCACGCCGTTGGAGAAGGATTGCCCATCCTTCTTGTCCCAGTTGATGGACCAGGTCATGACGCCCTTCAAGGTCGGGTAGGCCACCGGCGGCTTGATGGCGCCGCATTGCGTCAGCTTGGTCAGGCAGTTCAGCGCCGCCGTGATGGTGGCGAGGCTGGCCTGGCCGCTGTTGGCCGACGAGGGCCCCGAGGGCAGGCCGAAGGCGACCTGGTCCGGCCGGATGCCGCGGAACACATACGGCCCGCTGCCGTTGTTGGTCGTGAAGCCCTCGATCAGCATGCGGCTGGCGGCCACCAGCATGTCGGTGCTGCCCTCGGCGAGTCCCTGCGTCGCATAGGGCGTGTAGACGGCGCCGTTGTTGTAGTACTGGACATGCAGCACCGAGAGTTCGTCGCGCAGGCCGTCGATGATGGGCAGGTAGGCGCCCCAGATGCCGCTGTTGGCGACATAGCCGCCCTGCACATACGGGTGCTCCGGTGCCATCGACAGATAGAAGCTGCTGCCGATGCGGGCCTTCAGCTGCTTTACGGCGGTGACGAGGTTGGTGATCACCGGCGCGCCCGACGTGACGCCGGCGCCACTTTCCAGGTCGATGTCGATGCCGTCGAAGCCGTATTTGCGCAGGATGGCCTCGACGCTGTTGACGAAGTTCGTCACCTGGGTCGCGTTGTTCAGCGTCACCGTGCCGTTCTGGCCGCCGAAGGACAGGACAACCCTCTTGCCCTTGGCGCGGGCCGCGGCGACGTCGGCGATGAAGCGCGCTTCACCACCCGAACCCGAGTCGAGGTTGAAAGTGATGCTGCCGTTGCCGCCGTCATCGGCAAAGGCCACGACGATGACGTCATAGGCCGCCGGCACATCGCTGATCGGGAAGGTCGGCCCCGACGGGTTGGTGAAGTTGTGCCAGTAGCCGATGAGCTGGTGCTTGCCGGGTGGCGGTGCGGGCGTGGGCGAAGGTGCCGGTGTGGGCGCTGGGGTCGGCGCAGGCGTGGGAGCCGGTGTTGGCGCGGGAGTAGGCGCCGGGGCCGGTGCGGGTGTTGGCGCAGGTGAGGGCGCCGGTGTGCCGCTGACGATGGTCCAGGGCTGGCCGGAGCCGGCCGGGCCGTTGTGCGTGGATGGGTTGTCGCCCTGGGTCCACCAGTTGGCCTTGTAGTTCACGCCCTGATAGGACACGACGGCGCCGGCCGAATAGGCGGTGCTGGCGCTCCAGGTGCCGGCCGGTGCTGGTGCGGGTGCGGGTGCGGGTGTTGGCGCCGGCGTGGGTGCCGGTGAGGGCGCTGGGCCCGAGGCCGGGCCGATGTCCGTCCACAGCGAGGCATTGGTCGGGTTCCAGCCGGTGGATGCGTAGTCGGTCTGGTTGACGTTGGCCTTGTAGATGCGGCCGTTGTAGGCCACGACCGTGCCGGCCGTGTAATAGGTGTCGGCCTGCCAGGCCGGGTAGGTCTGGGCAAAGGCGGGGTTGCTCAGCAGCAGGGCACCAGCGAGCAGCCAGGGCGTGGCCGCGCGCGGCAAAGGTGGGCGCGAGATCATGGAAAGTCTCCGAAGGGGATGGAAAAGGCCGCCGCCCGGCAGACCGGTGCGGCGGCGATTCAGCTCAGGGGAGCTGCTTACTTCCAGGGCGCGTTCTGCAGCGCCGGGTCGTCGACGAGATTGAGCAGGCCGGCGGCCTTCTTGCCGATGGAGCCCGGCGAGGCCAGGGCCGCGCTGCCGCAGCTGCCGCTCGCCGTCTTCAGGGCCTGCCACAGCATGGCGCCGTCACGCGGGTTCTTGTTGGCCAGCGTGCTGGTCGTCACCGCGTTCAGATAGCGCTCCACCGAATAGGCCTGGTTGATGTTGACGCCATAGCTGTTCTGCAGGATGACGGAGCCCGTGCACTGCGCGTCGGCGTTGTTGACCACCAGCTGCGCGCCAGACCAGCCTTCGGGTGCCGTCTCGAAGCCGATGGACACGATGGTGCTGGCCGGGAACAGCTGGCGGTACTGCTTCCAGGCGGTGACGCCGTCGAAGTGCTCGAAGCGGGCGTCGTAGGTCATGATGTTGACGATGTTGAACGCCGTCTTCAGCGCCGGGTAGGCGTTGACGAGCAGGCGCTCGCCGCCGGCCTTGCCGCCCCAATAGCTGGTGCCCACGCCGTTGCACTGCGCGTCGCTGCCTGTGGAAGCGGTGCAGTCCGAGCCGGACGACCAGGCGGCCACCGTCAGGATGCGGCCGCCGCCGGCCAGGTCCACCGCCTTGCGCATGGCCTTCACCGCACCGGCGTAGGCGTCGGTGGTGATGCCGTCGACCTCGTAGTCCACGTCCAGGCCGTCGAAGCCGACGTCCTTCATCAGGTTGGACAGGGCCGTGATGGTCGGGCCGCTGCCCGCATGGCCTTCAGCCGACAAGGTGCCCCAGCTGTTGTACGTCGCGCCGCCCACGGCCAGGATGACCTTGATGTTGCGGGCGTGCAGGACATCGATGGCGGCCTTGATGTCCGAGGGCCGGCCGTTGAAGTTGATGCCGGTACCCGACCAGTTGTTGGCCGCCATGCCGCCCCACGAGAAGTTGGGCTGGGCGAAGGCCGCCACCACATGGGTGTAGTTGGCCGGGATGCGCGCGAAGTTGCTGGCCACGAAGACCTGGTTCATCGTCATGCCAGTGGCATCGAACCAGTTGTCGCTCCAGCTCGGGTAGTAGACGGTGTAGGCGCGGCCGTTCTGGGTGGCGGACTTGGCGTTCGGGTCGCTCAGGCCGGGCGCCGGGGCAGGCGAGGGGGCCGGGCTGGGCGAGGGGCTCGGGGACGGCGAAGGCGAGGGACTCGGCGACGGGCTCGGGCTAGGCGCTGGGCCGGTCGTGCAGGCGCCTTGCGACGTCCAGGGTTGGCCGCTGCCGGTCGGGCCGTTGTTGGTGGCCGGGTCATTGCCCTGGGTCCACCAGTTGGCCTTGTAGTTGGTCGTGCCCTTGCTGGCGATGGCGCCGCCGCTGTAGGCCGTGCTGCTGGACCAAACCGGCGCGCAGGTGCCGGTGGGTGCTGGCGCGGGGCTGGGGGCGGGCGACGGGGCCGGCGTGGGAGCGGGTGTCGGCGCAGGTGTCGGGGCGGGCGTGGGCGCAGGCGACGGCGCCGGGCCGGAGGCGGGGCCGAGGTCCGTCCACAGCGAGGTATTGGTCGGGTTCCAGCCGGTGGAGGAATAGTCGGTCTGATTGACCAAGGCGCGGTAGTTGTGGCCCTGGTAGGTCACGACGGTGCCGGCCGTGTAGTAGACGTCGGGGGCCCAGGCGGGATAGGTCTGGGCCAGGGCCGCGGTGGCGCTGGCGCCGAGTGCGAAGGCGGTGGCGGTGATGGCGGCAAGGCGACGCAGTTGCTGCATCGGGATGCCGGTAGAGGGCTGCTTCATGAGAGACGTTCCTGTTGTGCCAAGGTCTCGTTGAAAAGGAGAGTCCCAACGGGGCTCTCCGGCGGCTGGCCTGCCTCTCCGTGCGGGCTCTTTGGAGCTGGTTCTAACTGGTATGCATCCAGTTTGCGACTGCTACCACCTCTTGAATACCACTTTGCCACCAGTGATTTCGGCGTCACCGGTGGAAACCCGGAGTTCGGGTGACAAAACGTTGCTGTCGCGGGTTGGAAGCCTTCGTCTGAAGTGGCCCTAGGGTTTGTGCTGCTGGGGCGTCGCACCCGCTAGAAGCACAATCTTGAAAGCGCTTTCAAACTATGTCCGGCTCCCATTCCTTCCCCCGTCGCCACCTGCTCGCGGCCGCCCTTGGCGGCGCTGCCGGCCTGAGCCACGCCAAGGAGCAGTCGCCACTGACCGTGGCCGCCTTCCCGCTGGTCGACGTCATCGCCAAGGATGTGCTCAAGGGCTGGAACCAACGTCACCCCGAGATCCGCACGGAGGTCATCAGCCGCCAGTACGACGACCACCACACGGCGATGACGACAGCGCTATCGACCTCCGGCCACTTGCCCGACGTCATCGCGCTGGAGACGAGCTACCTCGGTCGCTTCTCGCTGGGCACGGGGCTGGAGGATTTGTCGGCGCCGGCCTTTGGCGCCGAGCGCTTCAAGGACCGCTTCGTGTCCTTCGCCATCGAGACGGCGCGCAACCGCGAGGGTGCCATCGTGGCGCTGCCGACCGACATCGGCCCGGGCTCCCTGTTCTACCGCACCGACCTGTTGGCCCAGGCCGGGCTGAAGGAAACCGACCTGACGCAGTCCTGGGAGGCTTATGTCGACGCCGGCATGCAGCTCAAGGCCAAGACCGGCGCCTACCTGATCGGCGACGTGCGCCTGCTCAAGGACATCATCGTGCGCGGCGGCACGCCGCCGGGCGAGGGCCAGTTCTTCGACAATCACGGCCGGGCGCAGATCACGTCGCCGCGCTTCGTGCGAGCCTTCGAACTGGCGCAGAAGGTGCGCCGCCAGAAGCTGGACGCGCGCGTCGAGGTCTGGTTCAACGACTGGGCCGAGATGCTCAAGCGCGGCCGCCTGGCCACCGAGCTGTCGGGCGGCTGGATGGCCGGCCAGATGGCCAACTGGGTGGCGCCGGGCACGGCCGGCAAATGGCGCGTCGCCCAGCTGCCGGAGAACACCTACTGCTCCTACGGCGGCACCTATTACGCCATCCCGCGCCGCTCGGCGCCCGAGCGCAAGCAGCTCGCCTGGCAACTGATCCAGGAGCTGACGCTGGACCGCCAGCGCCAGCTCGAGGCCTTCAAGTCGCAAGACGCCTTCCCGGCCCTGCTGGATGCGCAGCAGGACGCCTTTTTCGACCAGCCGGTACCCTTCCTGGGCGGCCAGCACGCACGCCTGCTGTGGCGCGACGCCGCGCGGCGCATCCCCGTCGTCAAGATGCACAAGCAGCACAAGTTCGCCGACGAGGTCATCAACGCCGAGCTCGACAACGTGCTCGAGTACGGCAAGCCCATCCACCAGGCATTGGAGGATGCTCAGGCGCTGTTGGTGCACAGGGCGAATCGGTGATGGTTGCTCGTTCGAACCGGGGTGTTTTGGCCAAGCCCAGCCGGGATTTCGTCCCGGCGGCCGACCTACTTTTTGCGCCGCCAAAAAGTAGGCAAAAAGCTCTCCCCTGCGAAACCGCCCCTGTCGGGGTCCCCTGCGATGCTCGAAGCCCGGGGCCGCGCCCAACTCACTTCGCTACGCTCCGTTCAAACAAAGGGGCGCGAAGTCAGAAGTTGATGCGAGCTGCGCTCGCGCCTCGGGCTCCTGCGCTTCTCGGCGGTTTAGAAGGGGAGGCCCCGAACAGCCACAACAGCCAAACCCGAAATCGGGCTGCCACTGGGCTGTTCAATCACACCCCCTTTGAGGCCGCCGAGGAGCGCAGGACTTCAAGCCCGTTCGCGCAGCGAACCTCAAGAACTGACTCGCGACGCTTGTTTGAGCAGAGCGTAGCGGCGCGAGTTCGGCGCGCGGGCTTGAAGTCCGACGCACTGAGGCAGGACCGAGCACAGCACCTGCGTGCTGTGCGACGCCTGACGAAGGACTTGCCGCTTGCAAGCGGCAAGGCACGCAGGGCAGCCCGCTGCGAAGCTAAGGGCCGGGCGGTTCGGGGGCGACTCTTTGCCTTCTTTCTGGTCGCTCAGAAAGAAGGTCGCCCGCCGGGGCGACGTCCCGGCATGGCCATCGGCATCAACCTCCGACAGCTCGCGGAGCGCTGACCTCATGCGCATCCCTGCCTCCTGGACGCCCTACCTCCTGGTCAGCCCCTTCCTGATCCTGTTCGCCGTGTTCGGCCTGTTCCCGCTGCTGTTCTCGGCCTGGCTGGCCTTCCAGTCCTGGGAGCCGACCAGCGGCATCGACTCGATGAAGTTTGTCGGCCTCGACAACTTCATCTTCGCGTTGACCGACGGCTGGTTCTGGAAGGCGCTGCGCAACACGTTGTGGCTGGCCTTCGCCTCCGGCGCGCCGCAGCATCTTGTGGCGTTGCCGCTGGCCGTCTTCCTGCACCAGGCCTTCGGGCGCTGGCGTGGCCTGTTCTCGGGTGCCTACTTTCTGCCCTACATCACATCCACGGTCGCCATCGCGATGCTGTTCGGTTCGCTGTTCTCGAACGACTACGGGCTGATCAACCAGGCCCTGCAAGCGATGTTCGGCATGGAGAACATCAACTGGATGCGCTCCCCCGAGGCCATCAAGCCAGCCATCGCCCTCGTCGTGTTCTGGCGCTACGTCGGCTTCAACCTGGTGCTGTATCTCGCCGCGCTGCAGACCATCCCGAACGACCTCTACCAGGCCGCCAAGCTCGACGGCGCCAACGCCTGGCAGCAGTTCTGGCGCATCACCCTGCCCAGCCTCAAGCCCATGATCCTGTTCGGCGTCACCCTGTCCCTGATCGGCGGGCTGCAGCTGTTCGAGGAGCCCTTCATCCTGACCAATGGCAAGGGTGGTGCCGACCAGCAGGCCATGACGGTGGCCATGTACCTCTATCGCGAGGCCTTCGACTTCAGCGATTTTGGCGGCGCCAGTGCGCTGGCCTGGATCATGTTCGGCGTCATCGCGCTGCTGACCTGGCTGACCAACAAGGCCTTTGCGGACAGGCGGGTGCAGGCATGAAGAGGGTTCCGAAGTACGCGGCCTACGCGGTTGTCGGCGCTGGTGCGCTGATCATGCTGGCGCCGTTCTATTTCATGTTCGTGTTCGCGACCCAGTCGCGCACCGACATCTTCAACGTACCGCCGCCGCTGTTCTTCAGCACCGAGCTGCTCAACAACATCGCCGTGTTGACGACGCGCCTGCCGTTCTGGAAGAACGTCGGCTGGAGCCTCTACGTCGGCCTGATGTCCACGGCGCTGACGCTGCTGTTCTGCTCGATGGCCGGCTATGCCTTCGCGATGCTGGAGTTCCGTTTCAAGAAGGCTCTGTTCGCCCTCGTCATGGGAACCATGATGGTGCCGGCCTTCATGAACATGATCCCGACCTTCATGGTCATGGACACGCTGGGCTGGATAGACACGCACCGGGCCCTGTACCTGCCGGGAGCGGCCAGCGCCTTCGGCATCTTCCTGATGCGCCAGTTCGCCGCGTCCACGGTGCCGCACGAGCTGATCAACGCCGCGCGCATCGACGGCTGCAGCGAGGTGGGCATCTATTGGCGCATCGCGCTGCCGCTGATGAAGCCGGCGCTCGGCACGCTCGGCCTCATCACCTTCATCAGTTCATGGAACAACTTCATGAACCCGCTGATCGTCATGCGCACGGCCGAGAACTACACGCTGCCGCTGGCCCTGCGCAGCCTTTTCAGCACCACGAGCACCGAATGGGGCGCCCTTATGGCCGGCTCGGCCATCGCGACGTTGCCCCTGCTCGTCCTCTTCGTCATCTCGTCGCGCCAGCTCATCGCCGGCCTCACGGCGGGCGCCGTCAAATAAGAACAGTCCATGAATCCTCTGCACCGCCCTCTGCACCAGCAATTTCCGCCCAACTTCGTCTGGGGCGTCGCCACCAGCAGCTTCCAGATCGAAGGCGCCGCCCACGCGGATGGCAAGGGCGAGTCCATCTGGGACCGCTTCTGCAGGCAGCCCGGCGCGATCGCCGACGCCAGCAACGGCGACGTGGCCTGCGACCACTTCAACCGCCTCGACGACGACCTCGACCTGATCGCGTCGCTGGGCGTCAACTGCTACCGCTTCTCCATCGCCTGGCCGCGCGTGCAGGCCAAGGGCTACGGCGACTTCAACCCCAAGGGCCTGGACTTCTACGAGCGTTTGGTGGATGGCCTTAAACGACGCGGCATCCAGGCCTTCGCGACGCTGAACCACTGGGACCTGCCGCAGGGCCTGCAGGACCGCGGCGGCTGGAACGACCGCGATACGGTGCACCGCTTCGTCGACTACGCCCGCCATGTGCAGGCCCGCATCGGCGACCGCGTCGACGGCATCACCACGCACAACGAGCCCTGGGTCGTCGCCGTGCTGGGCAATGAGCAGGGCAACTTCGCGCCCGGCATCAAGAGCCGCAGAACAGCCATCCAGGTCTGCCACCACCTGCTGCTCAGCCACGGCCTGGCCCTGCAGGCGCTGCGGGCCGACGGCGCCAGGAGCCAGCTCGGCATCGTGCTCAACCTGTCGTCCACCGTGCCGGCCACCGCCATGCCCGAGGACGTCGCCGCCGCGGCCATGGCCGACGCCCGCAGCCGCCGCTGGTATGCCGACCCGCTGTTCAAGGGCAGCTATCCCGAGGAGGTGATGGCCGAGCTGGGTGGAGACGCGCCTGTCGTGCATGCCGGCGACATGGCCGCGATCGCCCAGCCGATGGACTACCTTGGCGTCAACTACTACACCCGCACCGTCGTGTCGGCGAGCGGCGCGGACTGGAAGCCCGAGGAGCGCGGCCTGCCGGTGTCGGACATGGGCTGGGAGATCTATGCCGACGGCCTGACCGACCTGCTCGTGCTGCTGCACCGCGACTACCCCGGCCTGCCGCCCGTCTACGTCACCGAGAACGGCGGCGCCTTCAAGGACCAGACCGTCGTCAACGGCCGCGTGCAGGACGACGACCGCATCGCCTACCTGCACGACCACATCGCGGCCGTGGCCAGCGCCATGCAGAAGGGCGTGCCCATGGCCGGCTACATGGTCTGGAGCCTGATGGACAACTTCGAATGGGCCAGCGGTTACCTGAAGCGCTTCGGTATCGTGCACGTCGACTACGAGACGCAAGCCCGCACGCCCAAGGCCAGCGCCGAGTGGTACCGCGACTTCCTGCGCGATTGGCGGGGATAGGCCCACCCCCTACCGGCTGCGCCGGCCCCCTCGAGGGGGCGTCGCCAGCGGCCTGGCAAAGCCAGTTCCGCGGCGCCCTTGGGAAGGCACGACGCCTGACACGACAACTATGGAGACAAACATGAAACACATCACTCCCGCTCCCAGCCCCTGGCGCCATGTGCTGCCGGCCATCGCCTTCGTGCTGACAGCCTGCGGCGGTGGTGGCGGTTCGGCCACCGCTGCGCCGGCCCCCGCGCCCGCTCCCGCACCGGCCCCCGCGCCATCCAACAGCTGGACCCTGGTCTGGAGCGACGAGTTCGACGCTGCCGCCGGCACCGTGCCCAAGGCCGCCAACTGGAACTACGACATCGGCAACGCCGAGAACAGCGGCTGGGGCAACCACGAGTTTCAGTACTACACGTCCAACGCCCGCAACGCGCAGATGGACGGCAGCGGCATGCTCGTCATCACGGCCGAGAAGGCCAGCAACGCCGGCCCCTGCTGGAACGCCAAGCCCTGTGACTACACGTCGGCGCGCATCCACACCAATGGCAAGGTCGGCTTCACCTACGGCAAGGTCGAGGCGCGCATGAAGCTGCCGTCCGGCCAAGGCATCTGGCCGGCCTTCTGGGCGCTGGGCACCGACCTCGCGACGGCCGGCTGGCCGAAGTCCGGCGAGATCGACATCATGGAATTCATCGGCAAGACGCCAAACACCACCTACGGCACTCTGCATGGCCCCGGCTACTCGGGCGCCCAGGGCATTGGCAAGCCCTACGACTTCGGCAAGCCGGTCGCGGATGACTTCCACACCTACACGATCATCAAGCGGCCCAACGAGATCGTCTGGCAGGTCGACGGCGTCGACTATCACCGCCTCACGCCCGCGCTGCTGCCCGCTGGCGGCACCTGGGTGTTCGAGAAGCCCTTCTTCGTCATCCTCAACCTTGCCGTCGGCGGCGACTGGCCTGGCGCGCCGGACGCCACGACGCCGCTGCCGGCACAAATGAAGGTGGACTGGGTCAGGATCTACAAGGAGAACTGACCATGCGTCGTCTGCTTTGCGTCCTGACCCTGACCCTGACCGGCGGCCTGCTCTGCGCTACGGCTGTCGCCCATGCCGTCGAAGTGAAAACCTCCTTCGGCAGCTTCAACGCTCCCGAGGGCGTGTCAGTGGTCAATCGCGAGGAGAAGCCCGACAAGGCCGGCAGGCCCACGGGGCTGGCGGTCTATTCGCGCACCGACGATCCCAAGGCCGTCTTCATCGTCTTGTGGAACTATGCCGAGCCCGATCCGGCCAAGCCCTACGACCCGCTGGATGGCGCGGTCAAGATCGGCAACCCCTTCGACAAGAAGCTGAGCCGCGACGCCGCCAAGCCGGTGGCGGTGGGCGGCGTGGAAGGCGGACGCTACGAGGGCAAGCTGCCCAACGGCCTGCGGGCCGTCAGCTACGTGGCCGTGAAAGAGGGCTATCGCCTCATCGTGCTGTTGAAGGCGCCGCCGGACAGCCCTTACAAGGAGCTGTCCGACGCCTTCGCCCGGGGCGTCGAAGGGTTTGCCTGGGCGGTGCCCCTGCCCGAGCAGGCGGCCTCGGCACCGTCGCAGTGAAGCGGCCGCCTGGGCGCTGACGAACTGTTTCTTGCGCCAGGGCGCTGCAAAGATGCGTAGCATGGCGGCGGCTTTTCGATCGTGCCGGTCGTCCGCCGCATTGCGCAGGCGGCCACGGCGAAACAGCCGCCCCAGGAGGAACCGTGGTCGCCATCCGCCTGCCGCTGCGCATGCTTTGCACCGTCCTGGCTGCGATGGCGTTGGATGCCGGCGCCGCGGGCGCGCTGCCCTCCACGCTGCGGCTGGCCAGGCTGGATGGCGTACCCGATCAGCGCATAGGCAGCGAAATCCTCAAAGTCGCCTATGCGCGGCTGGGCATCGACCTGCAGTTCGTCGCCGTGCCGGCCCTGCGCTCGCTGCTCGAGTCCAGCGAGGGGCGTCTTGATGGCGAGGTCCAGCGCATCCTGAACGTCGAGGCGCAGTACCCGACGTTGCTGGCGGTCCGGCCCTCGATCAACTACATCGAGCCGGCCGCCTTCGTGAAGAAACTCGATTTCAAGATCCAGGGCTGGCCCTCCATTGCGGCCTACCAGGTCGGCATCGTGCGCGGCGTGGGCTCCTCCGAGGCGGGAACCCAGGGCATGGCCCGCGTGACGGCAGTCCCTTCGATGGAAGCCCTCATGCGCATGGTCGCCGCGGAGCGCATCGATGTGGCCGTCAACGACCGCCTGAGCGGCATGCTCATCCTTCAACAGCTGGGGCTGCAAGGCGAAGTGCACCCGCTCGATCCGCCGCTGCAGCACATCCCGCTCTACCACTTCCTGCATGTGCGGCATGCGGAGTTGCTGCCGCGGGTCGAGGAAACCCTGCGCGGCATGGCGGCCAGCGGCGAGCTGGAACAGATTCGCTCACGCGCGGCGAAAAGGATCGCCGAGGAGTACGAAAGACGCGCCTTGCCCTGACGCCGCGCTCGCACCGTCGCCTGCGGCGACACTGCGACCGGTCCAGACGCCGATCCACCGCATGCCCTGCACGCCGTTCCACCTCCGCCCCATCCCGAAGCTCTGCCTAACCCTGTGCCTGTGCGCAGGAGGCGCCGCTGCCCAACTGCCCGAGCCCACCGGGCTGCGCCGCAACGAGGCCCTGCTGACCCTCGAATACCAGACCGTCAAGGTGCCGGGCGACCAGTCCATCGACCTGCTGGGCTTTCACGCCTACCGCAAGCTGCTCGACGGCGTCTATGTGGGTGGCGGCTTCTATGCGCCGCTTGTCAGGGGTGCCTATGGCGGCTTCGTGGCCGCGGACCTGGGCCTGCACTTCAGGCGCCCGTTGGCCGGGCCGGTATTCGCGATGGCGGGCCTGTCGGCCGGCGGCGGCGGCGGCGGGCGCAGCGTCGAGCACAGCAAGCTGCTGTCGGGCAGCGGCGGCTTTGCCAAGGGCTATGCGGGCCTCGGCTATGACTTCGGCGAGTTCACGCTGGGCGCCACGGTCTCGCGCCTGAAGTTCCGCCAGGCCATCATCGACGGTACCCAGGCCAGCCTGCTGCTGGAGGTGCCCTTCAGCTACCTCACTGGGCCGTTCTCCGGCCACGGCCAGCCCTTGCCGGCCGTGGACGACCACCGTGCTGGCGCGGAGATGGGCGAGAACATGTTGACGCTGTCCCTGGACAACTACCGGCAGCAGGATCCCCAGGGGTCGAACAGGAACACGGTGCGGCTGGCCGACCTGCAGTACGCGCATTTCTTCGCCGCCGACAGCTATTGGTTCGCCGCCCTGGGCATGGGCTACAGCGGCCTGCCGCTGTACAACCAGTTGCTGGGCGGGGTGGGCCAGCGCTGGCGCGTCGCACCCGACATCACGCTGTACGGGCAGCTGGGCCTGGGCTCGGGCGGTTATTCGTCGGATGTGATTGACACCAGTTCGGGCCTGCTGGTCTATCCCAAGCTGGCCGCCGAGTATTCGCTGACGCGCGACCTGGGTCTGGCGCTCTCTGTCGGATACATGACGGCACCCAAAGGCAGCTCGCGCAACCAGACCTGGGGCCTGAGCCTGACGCACCACTTGCGTTCCGGCCGCAGCGCCGAAGCACCCGGCCCGGCCCGTTGGCAGGGCCTGCGCCTGTCGGTGCTGCACCAGACGGACCTGCACCTGAGCTACCGGGACACCGACCGCCCCTCAGTGCAGATGCTGGGCCTGCAGCTCGACGTCCCCGTCGGCCAGCGCTGGTATCTGCCGCTGCAGGCCTCGGCGGCCTACAACGCCTATCTGGGCTACCCCGGCTATGCCGAGATCCTCGGCGGCGTGGGCGTGCAGACGCTGGCAGGGCCGGGGGAGCGCCTGCAGGGCTATGCCCAGGTGCTGGCCGGCGCCAATGTGCACGGCAAGGCGGTCAAGGCCAATGCGGGTGTGCGCTGGCTGCTGGATGAACGCCTGGCCCTGAACTTCAGCATCGGCCGCGTCGAAGCCCGCAGCGCCGGCGGCGGGCAGTTCAAGGCCGACAACCTGGCGTTGGGGCTGGACTATCGGTTCTCGATCCCGGCGCGTTGAGTACTCACACTTCGATGCGGTCTCCGGCCGCGTCGAACCACATCGTCTTGCCCGCATCGAAGCCAAAGCGCACCTTGGCGCCTTCCTGCACTTCCGGTTGACCCGGCAACACGGCGGAGATGGTCGAGCCGGCACAGCTCAGCCAGACGACATGCTGGTTGCCGAGCGGCTCGACAAGCTGGACCTCGGCCTCGAAGGACTCGCCGGCGCCGACGCGAACGTTCTCCGGCCGGATGGCCAGCGTCAGCACCTCGCCTTGCGGGCGCGCCGCGAGCACGGCGGCCAGCGGCACGCTGAAGGCGGGGGACGCGAACACGCCGCCTTCGCCGACCTGGCCCTCGACGCGGTTGATGGCCGGCGAGCCGACGAAGCCCGCCACTCGCAGGTTGTTCGGCCTCTCGTAGACCTCGGCCGGTGTGCCGATCTGCTGGATGACGCCCTGGTGCATGACGACGATGCGTGTGGCCAGCGTCATCGCCTCGACCTGGTCGTGGGTCACATAGATCATGGTGTTGCCCAGGCGGCTGTGCAGCAGCTTGAGCTCGCGGCGCAGGTCGGTGCGCAGCTTGGCATCGAGGTTGGACAGGGGCTCGTCCAGCAGCAGCACCTTGGCCTCGCGCACCACCGCGCGGCCGATGGCGACGCGCTGGCGCTGGCCGCCGGACAGCTGGCCGGGCCGGCGCTCCAGCAGCGGTGTCAGCTGCAGCATGTCGGCCGCGGCGGCGACGCGCTTTTCCAGCTCGGCCTTGGGTGTCTTGGCCATCTTCAGCGGGAAGGCGAGGTTCTCCTTCACGGTCATCGTCGGGTACAGCGCATAGCTCTGGAACACCATGCCCACGCCGCGCTGGCTGGGCTCGGCGCGGGTCATGTCCTGCTCGCCGATCTGGATGCTGCCGCCGCTGACCTGGTTCAGCCCCGCGATGGTGTGCAGCAGCGTCGACTTGCCGCAGCCCGAGGGCCCCAGCAGCACGAGGAACTCGCCGCTGTTGACGTCAAGGTCCAGCCCCTTGATGACCTCATGGTTGCCGAAGCGGATGCTGAGGTCCTGGATGTGTACGCGGGTCAAGGTCGTCTCCGGTTGTCGTTGTCGTCTGTGTTCTGCAAGACCCTGGCGAGGGTCTGTTGCACCGTCTGCACGGGGATGTCGCGGTTCCAATAGTCGCTGACCGCGCGTTCGAGCGCCGTCAGCTGCGCCGGCGCGAGCAGCAATTCCGTGTTGCCGACCAGCCGGCCGGCATCGCGCAGCGCCGCGGCGCCGGCCTGGGCGCAGACGTCCAGCGTGCGGGTGTCGAGGTCGGTGCGCACCGGTACCGAGCCCTTGCGGGCGCTGAAGGCGAGTTGGGTGGCGGGCGCAGTGGCGACGCGGGCTAGCAGGGCCTGGGCTGGCCGGGCGCTGCCGTCCCTGTCCTTGGGAAAGACCAGCACGTCGCCGCTGACGATGTAGGTCGAGCGCGGGCTTAAGCCCGGCGTGCAGCCATAGTCGCGGCCCGGTTGCTGGCCGGCCTGGGCGAATTCGCCCTTGGCCCAGTCGCCCATGAACTGCAGCCCCGCGCGGCCGCTGACGAGCAGGGCCGTCGTGTCAGCCCAGCTGCGCCCGGGCGAGGCCGGGTCCACATAACGGCGCAGCTTCTTGTAGCTCAGCAGCACCTGGCGCAGCGCCTCGCCCTGCACGGCCGCGGCATCGCGGTCACGCAGCACGGCCAGATACAGGTCGCGTCCGCCCTGGTTGGCCAGCAGCGCGATGAAGAGGTTGAGGTCCTGCCAGGACTGCCCGCCGTGGGCCAGCGGGATCAGCCCGGCGGCTTGCAGCTTGTCCAGCGTGGCGAAGAGCTCGTCCATGCTGCGCGGCTCGGCCTTCACGCCGGCTTTGGCCAGCGCCGCCTTGGAGCTCCACAGCCACACCGGCATGTGGATGCTGACGGGGGCGGCGTAGACATGACCGTCCACCTTCACGGCGTCCAGCAGCACGGCAGGCAGCACCTCGGCCCAGCGGCCCTGGGCGGCCACGTCGTCGATGGCTTGCAACCGGCCTTCGCGCGCCAGCCGCACGAGGGCGAGGGACGGGTTGAACTGCGCCGCCATCGGCGGGTTGCCGGCGGCGACGCGCTCCTGCACGACCGCGCGCGCCTGCTCCGACGCCGTCACCGCCAGCTCGCGCCACTGGCCGCCGGCCGCGCGGTAGGCCTCGGCCAAGGCCTGCTTGGCGGCCGTCTCGCCGGGCGAGATCCACCAATGGACGACGTCCGTCGGCGTCCCGGCCTGGGCCACGGCGGCAAACAGGGACGTGACAAGAAGGACGCAGGCGCGGAGCATCACGGCATCATTACCGAGAATTAATAAACTTAATATCGTATTAACCACTAGCGCCGACGCCATTAAAGTCTGCCAACCATGAACCTGCTGCTCGCCGAAGACGACGCCCTGCTGGCTGACGCGTTACAGCAGCAGTTGCTTAACGCCTCATTCAAGGTTGAATGGGCCGAGAACGGCGCCGTGGCCGAGTACCTGTTGCGCAAGCAGGACTTCGACATCGCCATCCTCGACCTCGGCCTGCCCATGGTGGACGGCCTGACCGTGCTCAAGCGCGTTCGCGAGGCCGGCCGCACCCTGCCCATCCTCGTGCTGACGGCGCTGGACGCGCTGGAGCACCGCGTCGCCGGCCTGCAGGCCGGTGCCGACGACTACCTGACCAAGCCCTTCGACTTCCCCGAGCTGGAGGCGCGCCTGCACGCGCTGCTGCGCCGTGGCCGCCCGGCCTCGCAGACCCAGCAGCTGCGCCGCCTGAGCCTGGACCGCGCCGCGCGCCGCGCCAGCGTCGGCGGCGAGCCGCTGGAGCTGAGCCCGCGCGAATGGTCGCTGCTGGACCTGCTGCTGACCGAGCGCGACCGCGTCGTCACCAAGGCGCAGATCGTCGAGGCCTGGGGCGCCGATGAAGGTGGTTCCATCGAGGTCTATATCCACCGCCTGCGCAAGAAGCTTGAAGGCTCGGGCCTGGCCGTGCGCACGGTGCGCGGCCTGGGTTATCTGCTCGAAGCCACCGCGTCATCGTGAACTCACCGGCCGGCCGCTCGCTGCACCGGCAACTGCTGTTGTGGCTGCTGCTGCCGCAGATCGTGCTGTGGCTGGTGGCGGCTTTCGGCGCCTATCGCCTGGCCAGCAGGCATGCCGACGAGCTGGTCGACAGCAGCCTCTTGCAGGCCGCCCGGGCGCTGGCGCGCCAGATCCGGCCCACGGCCAGCGGCCTCTTTGTCGACCTGCCGCGCTCGGCCCAGGACATCCTTGCTGCCGACCCCGACGACCGCGTCATGTACATGGTCAGTTCGCCGCCGGGCCAGCTGCTGCTGGGCGACGCACGCCTGCCGCCGCCACCAGGCTCGCCAGCGCTGAACGAGCCGGTGTTCTTCGACGCCACCGTGCCTGAGCGCATGCGCGTCGTGTCGCTGGACCTGCATCTGGGCGCGGCCGGCACGGCGGATTCGACGCTGCGCGTGCAGATCGCCCGCTCCAGCGCGCCGCGCGAGCTGCTGGCGCAGCGCATGCTGCTGGACACGGCCCTGCCGCTGTCCCTGCTGATCGCATTGATGAGCATGGTGGTCTGGGCCGGCATCCGCAAGGGCCTGAAGCCGCTGGCCGAGCTGCAGCAGCAGGTGGAAGGCCGGCGCGCCGACGCGCTCGACCCTGTGCAGCTGCGCGCCGCGCCGCCCGAGGTCAGCGCGCTGGCCGGCGCCGTCAACGAGCTGCTAGGCCAGGTGCAGCAGAGCCTGGCCACGCAGCGCCGCTTCATCAGCGACGCCGCCCACCAACTGCGCACGCCGCTGGCGGGGCTGAAGAGCCAGACCGAGTTGGCGCTGGAGGCCAACACCGATCCGGCCCTGCGCCAGCGACTGGAGCGCGTGCACGAGAGCGCCGTGCGTGGCGCGCGGCTGGTGTCACAGCTGCTGGTGCTGGCCCGCGCCGAGCCCGAGGCCGTGGCGACCCAGGGCTGGGCGGCGGTGGACTGCGACCGCCTGGTACACGAGGTCACGGCCGAATGGGTGCCGCGTGCTCTGGCCGCCGGCTGCGACCTGGGTGTGGACATCGTCAACGCGGGCCTGAGCGTGCAGGGCGTTGAGCTGCTGCTGCGCGAGGCCCTGGTCAACCTGATTGACAACGCGGTGCGCTATGCCGGCCGTGGCGCGGCCATCACCGTCAARCTGCGCCGCGCGGGTGACGACGTGTGGCTGGACGTCGAGGACAACGGCCCCGGCCTCACGCCCGAGCTGCGCGGGCGCGCCTTCGAGCGTTTCGTGCGCGGCTCGGCCCATGGCGAGGGCTGCGGCCTGGGACTGGCCATAGCCCGTGAGATTGCAGAGCGCCACGGCGGCAGCGCCGAGTTGCTGCCGGCGGCACCCACGGGCTGCATCGCGCGTCTGACACTGCCGGCCGCCTAGGTCAGCAGCTCGGCGACGCGGCCCAGTGCCTCGGCTATGCCATCGGGCGTGACGCGCCCAAAGCCCATCAGCAAGCCGTCCCGCCCGGCCGCAAACGCCTGCAGCGGATACAGCCCCACGTCCACGCGCCGGGCCAGCGCCGCGAGCTGCGGTGCGTCGATGGCAACGCCCGGCTTGAACAGCGCCGCCTGGTGGAAGCCAGCCTCCGCGGGCAGCAGCGTCAGCCATGGCGCCAGCGGCCCGGCAAAGCCCGCCATCAGCCGCTCGCGCCGCTGCGCATACTCGGCCACGCAGCGGCGCAGATGCTTGCGGTAGTTGCCTTCGGCCATGAAGCGGGCCAGCACGTTCTGCAGCAGGCTGGGGCCGTGCACGTCGGCCAGGTGCTTGGCGTGCAGCAGCGCGTCGCGCAAGGCCGGCGGTGCGATGACATAGCCCAGCCGCAGCGACGGCGCCAGCGTCTTGGAGAAGCTGCCGACGAAGGCCACGCGGCCGTCCGTGTCCAGCCCCTGCAGGCTGTCGCGCGGTTGGCCCTCGAAGCGGAACTCGCTGTCGTAGTCGTCCTCGATGACGACGGCGCCCGTGCGCGCCGCCCAGGCCAGCAGCGCACGCCGTCGTTCCATGCTCATCGCCACGCCGAGCGGGAACTGATGGGCCGGCGTCGTGTAGACGAGCTTGGCGTCGGGCGGCAGCGCGTCGGTCACCAGCCCCTGTTCGTCCACCGGCACGGGGGCGATGCGCGCGCCCTGGGCCTGCAGCAGCCCGGTGATGGGCGGGTAGCCGGGCGACTCGATGGCCGCCACATCGCCGGGCCCGACCAGCACGCGGATGAGCAGGTCAAAGGCTTGTTGCGCACCCTGGGTGACGATGACGTCCGCCGCCGAGCAGCGCACGCCGCGGGCATAGGCCAGGTGTTCGGCAATCGATTCGCGCAGCGCGGCCAGCCCGGCCGGCGGGGCATGCGCGCCGCCCTGGCCGAGCTGGCGCTGGGCCGCGTGCAGGTGGCGGCGCCAGTCCTCGTGCGGGAAGAGGGCGGGCTCGGGCGAGCCGCCGATGAAATCCCAGCGCGCCAGCGGGTTGTCGGCAAAGCGCAGCAGCGGCACCGGCAGGGCCTGGAAGGCGGCGATGCGTTCGGCGCTGGCGAGGCGCGCGGTGGTTGCCACGGGCCGTTCGGCCTCGGCCGCCGGTAGCGCGCGCACAAAGCTGCCGCGCCCGCGCCGCGCCTCGATGAGCTGCTCCAGCGTCAGCCGCTCATAGGCCTCGGCCACGGTCTGACGCGCCAGGCCCAGTTGCTCGGCCAGCAGCCGTGTGGGTGGCAGCTGGGCACCGGTGGCCAGCCGGCCGCTGCGGATCAGGCTGCGCAGCTGGCGCAGCAACTGCTCGCCCAGCGGCTGGTCGCGGTCGATGACGATGTGGAGATCCATCCGGTGGCCTGCTCGATTTGGTCGGGATTGGACTGCTTGGCGCGGCGCCCGGGATTCAACATTCGTTCACCCCAACCCCACCCGCTGGAGCATCTCATGACCACCCCCCGCATTGACTTCTACACCGCCTCCCCCGCCGCCCTCAAGGCCATGCTGACGCTGGAAGGCAGCATCGCCAAGCTGGGCCTGGAGGCCAGCCTCATCGAGCTGGTGAAGATGCGCACCTCGCAGATCAATGGCTGCGCCTTCTGCCTGGACATGCACAGCCGCGACGCCCGCGAGGCCGGTGAGAGCGAGCGCCGCCTGCACGTGCTGCCGGCCTGGCGCGAGACGACGCTGTTCACGCCGCGCGAGCGCGCCGCCCTGGCCTGGACCGAGGCGATCACGCTGATCACCCAGGGCCACGCCAGCGACGCCGACTACGCCGCCGCCACGGCCGAGTTCAACGAGGCCGAGATGGTCAACCTGACACTGGCGATCACGACCATCAATGCCTGGAACCGCTTCGCCATCGGCTTCCGCAAGGCATTGCCCGCCTGAGCGGCCTGATCAGGCGTAGCCGTCCACGCCATTGACGAGCCGCGCGCACAGCCGCGGCTCGCCGAGCTTTTCCAGCCACCAGGCTAGCGCCCGGCCATCGCCGGCGCGCCAGCCCAGGTAAAGCGTGTTGGGTTCGCGCGGCACGCTGGCCTGCTTGGCCACCAGTTCTCCGCGCTTGAGCAGCGAGGTCACACGCACCTCCGGCAGCCAGCCCACGCCCAGCCCGGCGCGTTGGGCGGCAATCTTGGCCGTCATGCTCGGCACGGCCAGCGTGGCCTGGCCGGCGCCGTGACCATAGGCTCGGCCATCGCCACGGCGTGAGCTGTCGGCCACGACGATGGCGCGGTGGGCCTGCATCTGCTCGGCCGTCAGCGGCCCCTTGACCTTGGCCAGCGGATGGCGCGGCGACACCGCGTAGACCCAGCTCAGCACGCCCAGCTCACGCCACTGCACACCGGCCAGCGTGGGCGGCTCGTTCGTCGCGCCGATGACGAGGTCGGCTCGGCCCTCGGCCAGCGCCTCCCAGGTGCCTCCCAGCACCTCGTGCGTGATGCGCAGGCTCACGCCCGAAGCCAGCGCATCAAAGTCCTGGATGACCGGCATCAGGCTCTCGAAGGCGATCAGCTCGTCGGTGACGATCAACAGCCGGTCCTCCCAACCCTTGGCCACCTGCGTGACGCGCCGCGTCAGGCGCTGCATGTCGTCGCGCAGCCGCGTGGCCTCGCGCACCAGCAGGGCGCCGGCGGGCGTGAGCTGCAGCCGGTAGCGGCGACGGTCGAAGAGCAGGGCGTCGAAGCGGGTCTCGATCTGGCGCAGCGTGTACGACACGGTCGACGGCGCCTTGCCCAGGCTGGCCGCGGCGCGCGTCAGGCTGCCGCTGGCCCCGATGGCCTCCATCAACTGGATCTCGTCGTCGCTGAGCATGATGTTCGAAAGCCTTGCACGAGTCGGCCAACACGGCCGTGCGTCAAAAGGGACGCTGAATCCGAGTATCGAGTCCACGGCAAACAAGCCGCTAACCGCAGACCCAAAGGAAACCATCATGTCTTCACGCTTCACCAACAAGACCGTCCTCGTCACCGGCGGCACCTCCGGCATCGGCCTGGCCGCCGCCCGCGCCTTCAAGGCCGAAGGCGCCCACGTCATCGTCACCGCCCGCCCGGGCAAGCAGCACGAGACCGAAGGCTTCGAGCTGGTGGCGCTGGATGCGTCTGACGTGCTCGGCGCCCGCGCGCTGGGTGCCCACCTCGCCGCCGCCGGCCGTCAGCTGGATGCCGTGTTCGTCAACGCCGGCATCGCCGAGTTCGCATCCCTGGCCGATGCCAGCGAAGACCTGTGGGACCGCACGTTCAACACCAATGCCAAGGGCGCCTTCTTCCTGATCCAGGCGCTGCGCCCGGTGCTGGCCCGCGGCGCGTCCATCGTGCTGAACGGCTCCATCAATGCCCATATCGGCATGCCCAACTCGGCCATCTACGCCGCCAGCAAGGCCGCGCTGATCTCGATGGCCAAGACGCTGTCGGCCGAGTTGCTGCCGCAGGGCGCGCGCGTCAACGTCATCAGCCCGGGCCCGGTGACCACGCCGCTGTACGGCAAGCTGGGCTTCGACGCCGACACGCTGACGCAGGTCGCCGCGCAGATCCAGAGCCAGGTGCCACTGGGCCGCTTCGGCACACCGCAGGAGATTGCGTCCACGGTGCTGCACCTGGCCGCGCCTGAGTCGGCCTTCATCGTCGGCAGCGAGATCGTTGTCGATGGGGGTATGAGCCAACTTTGAGCAGGGGGCGGTGCGGATTGCGACAATCGCGGCTCAGCCTGATTTGCGATTGCCTGATCGACATGCACACCCGTACCGTCTTCGGCGCCTGCCCCCACGACTGCCCCGACACCTGCGCGATGCAGATCACCGTCGAAAACGAACGCGTGATCAAGGTGCAGGGCCGCGCCGACCACCCCAACACGCACGGCGCGCTGTGTACCAAGGTGTCGCGCTACCCCGAGCGCACCTACCACCCCGAGCGCCTGCTGCACCCGCTGAAGAGGGTCAGCAAGAAGACCGAAGCGCCGCGCTTCGTGCAGGTGAGCTGGGCCGAAGCCATCGCCGACATCGCCGCCCGGCTCCAGGCGGTGAAGGACCCGCAGTGCATCCAGCCCTACAGCTACGCCGGCACCATGGGCCTGATCCAGGGCGAGGCCATGGCCGGCCGGCTGTGGAACGCGCTCGGCGCTGCGCGGCTGGACCGCACCATCTGCGCTTCCGCCGGCGGCGCCGGCCTGGCAGCCACCTATGGCCACAAGCTGGGCATGCACACGCGCCACTTCGCTGGCGCCAAGCTCATCATCATCTGGGGCAGCAACTCCATTGCGTCCAACCTGCATTTCTGGACCTATGCGAACCAGGCCAAGCGCGAGGGCGCCAAGCTGATCTGCATCGATCCGCGCAAGACAGAGACGGCGGACAAATGCCACCAGCACATCGCCGTGCTGCCCGGCACCGACGGTGCGCTGGCCCTGGGCCTGATGCATGAGCTGATCCAAAACGGCTGGCTGGACCAGGACTACATCGACAACCACGTCGACGGCTGGGATGAACTGCGCGGCAAGGCCCTGGACTGGCCGCCCGAGCGCGTCGCCGAGGTCTGCGGCATCAGCCCCGATGAAGTGCGAAACCTGGCCTGCGATTACGCGACCACCAAGCCCGCCGCCATCCGCATGAACTACGGCCTGCAGCGTGTGCGCGGTGGCGGCAATGCCGTGCGGCTGATCGCGCTGCTGCCCTGCCTGACCGGCGCCTGGCGCCACCAGAGCGGTGGCGTGCTGCTGTCGGCCTCGGGCTGGAACGCGCCGTACAAGAACCCGGATCTGGAACGCCCGGGCCTGCTCGCCGGGCGCACACCGCGCATGGTCAACATGAGCACCATCGGCGACGCGCTGCTGCAGGCCGCCCCGCCCATCGAGGCGCTGATTGTCTACAACAGCAATCCCGTCGCCGTCGCGCCGGAGTCGCCCAAGGTGGTGAAGGGCTTTCAGCGCGAGGACCTGTTCACCGTCGTGTTCGAGCACTTCATGACCGACACGGCCGACCTGGCCGACTATGTGCTGCCGGCCACGACCCAGCTCGAGCACCTGGACGTGCACACCTCGTATGGCCACACCGATGTGCTGATGAACCAGCCGGCTGTTGCGCCGCTGGGCGAAGCCAAGACCAACACGCAGATCTTCCGCGAGTTGGCCGCGGCGATGGGCCTGACGGATCCCTGCTTCAAGGACAGCGATGAGGACCTGGCCGCGCAGGCCTTCACGTCAGACATCGACATGGGTTTGCTGCGCGAGCAGGGCTGGCAGCCCCTGCCCATTCCCGAAGCGCCATTTGCCGAGGGTGGTTTCCGCACCCCCAACGGTCGCGCGCAGGCCGCCGGCGCCGACTACGTGCCCAACTACGAAAGCGCGCAAAGCTCGCCCGAACTGGCCGCGCGCTACCCACTGGCCATGATTTCGCCGCCGGCGCGCAACTTCCTGAACAGCAGCTTTGTCAACGTGAAGAGCCTGCGCGACATCGAGGGCGAGCCCATCATCGAGATGCACCTCGGCGATGCCGTCGAGCGCGGCCTGGCCGATGGCGCCCTGGTGGCCGCCTTCAACGACCGTGGCCGCTATGTGGCCAAGCTCAAGGTCAGCACGCGCGCGCGGCCCGGCGTCGTCAACGGCCTGGGCGTGTGGTGGCGCAAGCTCGGCGTGCAGGGCAGCAATGTCAACGAGGTCACCCACCAGCGCCTGACGGATATGGGCAATGCCCCGGCTTTCTACGACTGCCTGGTGCAGGTTGAAGCTGCCTGAACTTTCCTGACGTGATTTTTGACGTCTGAACTGGGCGGCTAACGGCGCGATGCGCCGGGACGCGTTGGCACAATCCGTGCCCGGCGCCACGCACGAGGATGCGGTGCCGAGAACACAAGGACAGGGAGAACGATGGGGGGCCTCTTCAAGGCTGGGCTGCGCCATGTGGCGGCTGCCTGTGGACTGATGCTGCTTGCCGCCTGCGGCGGCGGTGGAGGCGGTGGCGGTGTGTCGACACCGACGCCGACGCCGCCAACGGCGCCCGCCGTGCCAGACCCGGTCGTGCGCCTCAGCGCCTCGGCCACCCAGCTCTACGCCGGCGAGTACGTGCAGTTCACCGCTGGTGATACGCAGAATGGTGTCAACTGGCGCTGGGAGTTCAGCGACGGCGCAGCGGCCCAAGGCCTCACCGTGGAGCGCCGTTTCGCCCAGGCGGGCAGCTTCACCGCCACGGCCGTAGCGCAGAACAGTGCCGGCGTGACGGCGCGCGCCAGCACCACCGTCCAGGTCGAAGCACAGCCTTCGCCAGTGGCACGTGCTGCAGGCTCACTCTTGCCAGGCTGCAGCGGCCTGCACTGTGCGGTGGCTGCGGATGGGGGCTATGCCGGCAGCGGCGTTGGTGTCTGGCGTTTGCGCAACGCCGGCGCCACGTCCCAACTGGTCGACGTGGACATCGCCAACGCGCAGCCTGGGCAGTCCGTGACGCTGGTATTCAGCAACGGCCAGGCCAGCGATGCCACCGAGCTACCGAAGAGCGGCAGCGCTGCAGTGGTCAGCCTGGGCGCGGCACCGAACGCCCGAATTCAGGCTGCCAGTGCATCAGCTGCCGACGAATCCCACCACGACGCCCTGCACGCGCGCATGCTCGGCCTGCAGCAGCAACAGTCGCTGGAGGATCTGCAGGATCAGCAACTGCCTGCTCGGCCCCTGCCGGAGAGCGCCATCGAGCCGCGCCGCCGCGCCCTCGCCGCCGCCGAGGTCGGCAGCACACGCATCTGGAACGATCTCTATGACGATCCCGCCAAGCCCGTGCCGTTCACGGCCAGCGTGCTGAGCACCTGCAGCACCGGAACCGGCCGTCGTCTCGTCTTCTGGGTCGACCAGGCGCTGACCACGGCCCGCACCGTCGAAGCGGCCCAGATCGAGCCCCTGAAGCGCAGCTTCTGCGGCGACCAGGGCGGCTTTGCGCGTGTCATCGCCATGCTCGGCGACGTCTGGGGCGGCAGCGAGGTGACCAACCGGCCGTGGCTGATCCAGGAAAGCGCGGCGCAGCTGCAGGACGTGAACATTGTCGTCACCGACCACATGGGCGCCGACGCCTCCGCGACCGGCTACTTCTATGGGCTGAACAACTCCTACCGCTGGCGCAACAGCCGCTACGCGAATTCCAACGAAGCGCTGGCCTTCTTCGTGAACGGCACGGGCCTGGCAAGCAACCCGACCTTCTACGCGTCCACGCTGGTGCACGAGCTCACGCACATGGTGACCTATCACCAGGGCACGATCCAGCGCGGCCTGCTGCACGACGCCTGGCTGGAAGAGACGGCTGCCATGGCCACCGAAGACCTGCTGGCCGAGACCATCACGCCGGGCGCCAACAAGATCGTCATCTTCAGGCTGCCCAGCTACCTCCGTTCTGGTGGCAGCGTGGCCATGATCGACTGGCTGGAGGGTGCCGACAGCGCCAACTATGGAGCCGGCGGCAGCCTGGCCGCCTTCTTGAACCGCCGCTACGGCAGCGGCTGGTGGCGCCAGTTGGTGACTGATTGCAGCGCGACGGCCAGCAGCTACAGCTGCCTGGACACGCTGCTGCGGCGCGCCGGCAGCGAGGGCCTGGCCGACGAGTGGGAGCGCCTGGGCAGCAGCGTGTTCGGCGGCATGCCGCAGCGCCATGCGCCCTGGGGCTATGGTTTCCCGCAGGTGCAGTGGGAAGGGCTGTGGCTGATGGGCACCGACACCGCGCAGCAGGCCACCAGCCGCAAGGCTGCGCCCATCAGCGGACTGACGCGCTTTGGCCGCACCGGGCACACCTACCTGGACGATCAGGTGCCGGCCGGCGCAACGCGCTACCAGCGCCGCGGCGTGCGCGTGCCCGCGGGCACCGTGCTCACGGTGGTGCTGCGCTGACAGTTACCTGCGTGGCGAAGCGGGTGGTGACAATCGCGGCTCCGCCTGCACCGCGATCTCGCTTGATCTCTCCACGTGCCTTGCTCGTTGCCGTCGCCGCGCTCTCCCTGAGCGGCTGCGGCGCCGTGGGCCATTGGGGCCAGGCCGCCGGCGGCCATCTGGGCATCGTTCGCGCGGCCAGGCCGGTCAGCGACTGGCTGGCCGACCCGGCCACCCCGCCCGAGCTGGCCGAGCGCTTGAAGCTGACGCAGCAGATGCGCGACTTCGCCACCGCGCGCCTGGCCCTGCCCGACAACAACAGCTACCGCCGCTATGCCGACCTCAAGCGGCCAGCCGTCGTCTGGAACATCGTCGCCGCGCCCGAGTTCGGCTTCCAGCTCAAGACCTGGTGCTACCCCATCATGGGCTGCGCCGGCTACCAGGGCTGGTTCGACCGCGATGCCGCGCAGCGCCACGCCGACGAGCTGAAGGCCGAGGGCTGGGAGGTGCAGGTGCAGCCCATTCCTGCCTATTCGACGCTGGGCTGGAGCCGCTGGTTCGGCGGCGACCCGCTGCTGAACACCTTCATCCGCTACCCCGAGGGCGAACTGGCGGCCATGGTCTTTCACGAGCTGACCCACCAGCGCGTCTACACCAGCGATGACACCGGCTTCAACGAGGCCTATGCGACCGCGGTCGAGATGCTCGGTGCCCGCGAATGGCTGGCGGCCAAGCCCGAGGCCCTGGCTGCCTTTGAGGCCGGGCGGGCGCGGCGGGCGCGCTTCCTGGCGCTGGCGCGCGAAGGGCGGGAGAAGCTCAAAGCGGTTTACGCCGGCCCGGCCGAGTCGCGTGCCGAAGCCAAAGCCGCCGTCATGGCCGAGCTGCGCGAACGTGCCCCCAAGGAGGCGCCAGGCTACGAAGCCTGGTTCCAGCGTGCCAACAACGCCAGCTTCGCGATCCTTTCTGCCTATGACGAACTGGTGCCGGCCTTCACGCGCCTGTTCGAGCGCGAAGGGCGCGACTGGGTGAAGTTTCACGCGGCCGTCGAACGGCTGAAGCCGCTCGCGCGCGAGGAGCGTCGGGCTACATTGAAGAGCCTTGAGGGAGGGACTTATGACACTGATCCTGCGACGCGCCCGGGCCAGTGATGCCGCTGCTATTGCCGAGCATCTGGCCGAGCCGGACATCTTTCCTGGCCTGCTGCAGCTGCCCTACGCCAATGCAGAACTGTGGCAACAGCGCCTGAGCACGCCACCCGCCGCTGGCTCGCCCGAGCTGTTCCTG
Source organism: Roseateles sp. P5_E1 (assembly GCF_054049335.1). Lineage (NCBI taxonomy): Bacteria > Pseudomonadati > Pseudomonadota > Betaproteobacteria > Burkholderiales > Sphaerotilaceae > Roseateles > Roseateles sp. P5_E1. The sequence continues at coordinate 33,677 of NZ_JBFUMN010000012.1, read as the reverse complement.
TTGGCCGAACGTGACGGCAAGCTGCTCGGCAGCGCCGGCCTGCACCCGGTCGGCGCCCAAGTGCGCCGCCGCCACGCAATGGCGCTGGGCATCTCGGTGTCGGCCGCGGCGCAGGGGCAGGGCATTGGCGGTGCCTTGATGACTGCGCTGCTGGACTACGCCGACAACTGGGCGCAGGTTCTGCGCGTGGAGCTGACGGTCTACCAGGACAACGAGCGCGCGATCCGGCTGTACGAGCGCCATGGTTTCGAGCACGAAGGGCGGCTCAGGGCCTATGCGCTGCGTGATGGCGTCTACGTGGATGCGCTGACGATGGCGAGGCTGCATCCGAGGCAGCCGTTGGTGCGGGCAACTGCCGCTTGATCGCTAAATAGGCGGTGTGTGCCAACGCACCGGACTGGCGACGGACAGTTCGTCGCAGGTGTGGCCCCTACGCGAAGACGTCAATCAAGTGGTGTTGAGCGGCTGGCTGCGGCGCATGTTCATGCGATGGAGGTGGGGCCGGAATCATGCGCCAGCGGGTGGCTGTTGCGCCAGCCGAACAGGCCGGCCAGGGCCGCGGCGAGGCCCGCGATGATGGCCGTGGCGCTGGCGACGTGCAGCAGCCGGCGGCGCTGCCTGGCGCTCAGCATGGCTTTGCGTGCCGGAGTCTGCGCGAGCTCGTGAATCAGCATGATCTCGTGCTGGCGCTCCTCGATGGCGCGCGCCAGTTCGCTGCCGTGTTCCATGCGGCGCGCGAGTTCGCGCACCGCCTCCAGCTCGCGCTCGCGGATGCGCAGGCCTGGCGCCTTCAGCGGGCTGCCCATGGCGCGGGCGCGCATATAGAGGGCCTTGGCGGCCAGGCGGTCGGGCTGGCAGCCCCAGCCTGACTCCAGGCAGGCGGCCAGATTGAACGTGGCATCGGCGTGGCCTTGGGATGCAGCGACGGTGTAAAGCGCCACGCCGCGCGGTGCATCGGGGTCGCCACCCCAGCCGGCGACGAGGATGCGGCCTAGATGGAATTTGGCAGTCAGGCTGCCCTCGCTGGAGGCGCGCTCCAGGCGCTCACGGGCCTGCACCGGGTCCCGCGGCAGGCCCAGGCCCTCAAGCTGGCAGAGCGCGAACATGGCCAGTCCCTCGGCGTCGCCCGCGTCGGCGGCGACGCGGAACCAGTAGACAGCCTGTTCATGGTCGGGCTCGGGCGCACGGAAATGCGTCAGCCCCTCCATGAGCGGGTCGAGGCAGAGCGGGTCGGGGTCGACAAGGCGCATGGATCCTCCCTGGGCTTCGGCTGGCTTTGCGCCAGGCTTTTCTGCGCCTAAGTATGGAGGCAAATGCGCCCACGGCAGTGGCACCGCCCTTCTCGCTTAGAGTGGGGTGCACGAGACAACGGAGAGCCGCTGATGGCCGAGATCCGCATTCACCGAGACCACGACCTGGGCCTGAAGAAGGCCCGCGAGATTGCCTGGAAATGGGCCGAGCAGGTCGAAGAGAAGTTCGACATGGAATGCACGGTGCATGAGGGTGACGACGGCGACACCGTGGAGTTCACGCGCTCCGGCGTCAAGGGCGAGCTGACCGTGGCGGCCGACCACTTCGACCTGGTAGCCCAGCTCGGCTTCCTGCTCGGCGCCTTCAAGAAGACGATCGAAGGCGAGATCGAGAAGGAACTCGATGCGCTGCTGGCGGCCGGGGCCAAGAAAAAGGCGCCGGCCAAAAAGAAACCGGCCTGAGCAAAGGCCCGGCCGGTTTCTTTTGAGGCGGCTGAGCCGCTTACTTCAAAGATTCGATGAGATCGATGTACTGCTGCATCGCGTCATCGTTGCTCGTACCCTTGAGCTCGTTCCAAGCATCCCATTTGGCACGACCGACCATGTCGGTGAAGCCGGGGCGCTTGCCGTCGACGTCGCCGGCGCTGCCCTGCTTGTAGAGCGCATAGAGCTTCAGCAGCGTCATGTTGTCCGGCCGCTCGGCCAGGTTCTTGGAGTCGGCGACAGCGGCTTCGAATTGGTCTTTCAGGCTCACGGGGGTTCTCCAGGCTGATTGGGGCGTCGATTCTCATGACAATCGACCGACGGGCCGCCGAGTTTAGGCCCGGCCAATAACGAATCCGAGGAGACGCATGGGCCCCAGCAGCGAACGCATGTCCAAGGTGGATACCGCCTGGCTGCGCATGGACACCGAGGCCAACCTGATGATGATCGTCGGGGTCTGGTCCATCCGCCCCGGCATCACGCTGGCCGCGCTGCGCGAACGCGTGGCCGAACGGCTGCTGCAGTACCCACGCTTCCGGCAAAAGGTCGTCGAGGACGCCTTGCTGGGTGCCCAGTGGGTGGCCGACAAGGATTTCGATATCGCCCGCCACGTCGTCGCCGAGGTGCCGCTGCCCCTGCGCGGCCAGAGCCGTGACGAGGTGTTGCGCGAGCGTGTCGCCGAGCTGTGCTCCGAAGCGCTGGACCCGGCTCACCCGCTGTGGCAGTTCCAGCTCATCGAGGACATGGGCGACGGCACGAGCGCGCTGATCGCCCGCATCCACCACTGCATTGCCGACGGCATCGCGCTGATCGCCGTCATGCTGTCCATCACCGATGGCGGCAAGGCGCCGCCCAAGCGCGCGGCAAAAGATGTTGAGGAGCCCGGCGAGGCGGACTGGCTGCTCGACGCCTTCCTGCGCCCGATCAGCAACCTGACCGTCAAGGCCATCGGCATGACGGGCAAGGGTGTGGCCAAGGGCGTGGACCTGGCCATGCGTGGTGACACGCCGATGGATTCGTCGCTGGAGATGGCCCGCATGGGCTACCAGGCCGTGTCCGACGTGGCCGCCTTCGCGCTGATGCCCGACGATTCGCCGACCCGCCTCAAGGGCAAGCCCGGTTCGAAGAAAACCGTGGCCTGGGACGACAGCCTGGCGCTGGACGAGGTCAAGGCGGTGGGCAAGGCCTTGGGCGCTTCCATCAACGACGTGCTGCTGGCCTGCGCGGCCGGCGCCATCGGCCGCTACCTGGCGGACAAGGGCGACGACCCGGCGGGCAAGGAGATCCGCGCCATGGTGCCGGTCAATCTGCGCCCGCTGGAGCAGGCCTGGCAACTCGGCAACCGCTTCGGCCTGGTGCCGCTGGTGCTGCCCATCGGCATCGCCAACCCCATCGAGCGGCTGTTCGCGGTGCGCGCGCGCATGAGCGAGCTCAAGGGCAGCTTCCAGCCGGTGATGGCCTTCGGCCTGCTGTCTGTCGCCGGCCTGCTGATCAAGCCCGTGCAGCACGCGATGCTCAACCTCTTCGCCAAGAAGGCGACGGCGGTGATGACCAATGTGCCGGGCCCGGCCGAGGCGCTCAAGTTCTGCGGCTCGACGGTGGAGAAGGTGATGTTCTGGGTGCCGCAGTCGGGCGACATCGGCATGGGCGTCAGCATCCTGACCTACGCCGGCCGCGTGCAGTTCGGCCTCATCACCGACACCGGCCTGTGCCCCGACCCCGAGGCCATCATCGCCAACTTYGCACCGGAGTTCGAGAAGCTGCTGATGCTGGCGCTGATGATGCCCTGGGAAGCCTGAGCCCCTCGTCCAAGGACATACCTTGGCCGGTCCCCCGAGGTGACGGCGATGCTTGCCGGATTGACCAGCAAGCACATCGCCTTACGCGGGCCGGCTAGGGAGCGGCCCGGCGCTCGGCCCGCAAGGCGCGCGCTCCGGCTGGGCTCACTTCGACTTGGGCACCGCCGCCGTCGTGACGGCGTTGGCCTTCTTGGACTTGGCCTTGCCGGCGGCGGTGGGATAGGCCATCGTCACCGTGGCCGGGTCGGCCTTTTCCAGATAGGACGCGAACTGCGCTTCGTCGCAGGGCTTGGCGTCGTTGTAGTACCGGTGGTCGCCCTTGGGGCGTTCGCCGGTGAAGGTCGGCGCCACCGCGCCGGCGGCGTAGTAGGTGGCGACGTGGCTGGCATAGGCCTGGGCGCAACCATCGTGCAACACGGCCTGGGCGTGGCTGGCCGGTGTGTCGGCCGCGAAGGCCGGCAGCGCGGTGACCAGAGACGCAATGGTGACTGCGAGGGTTCTCATGGCGGACCTCCTTGCTGCTCAAGGTGAGCCCAAGGCTACGCCTAAGTGCAAGCAAATGCACGCCGCACTGCACCAATCAAAAGGCGCCCGAAGGCGCCTTTGCATCGACTCAGCCCTTGGGCGCGGAAGGCGCCGTGGCCGGCTTCTTGGCCTTGGGGCGGCCGGCGGCGGAAGGGTAGGCGCGCATGACGAGGGCAGGGTCGGCCTTGTCGAGATAGGCCGCCAGCTGCTCCTCGGTGCAGGGCTTGGCGTCACCGTAGTACTGGGAGTCGCCGGGGTATTTGTCGCCGCGGTACTCAGGCGCATTGCCGGCTGGGTGATGGGCGCTGAAACTGGCGTAGCTTTGCGCGCAGCCGGTGCGCAATTCGGAACGGGCCTTGTGCACGTCAGCGTCATCTGCGAGGGCAACGGTGCCGGCCAGGCAGGTCAGGGTGGCGATGAGGATCTTCACGGCGTGGCTCCTTGGAAAGTCCGGTGACTTTCAACATTAGGTCGGCCGCGCCGGAAAAACAAAAGGCGCCCCGCAGGGCGCCTCGTTGGCTGACGATTCGAAACGATCAGCGGCGAATCACAGGCGTTTCACAGACGGAAAGGCTCGGCCTTCTTCTTGGCGGCGGTCGGGCGGCCGGCGGCCGTCGGGTAGGCGGCCATCACCTTGGCCGGGTCGGCCTTGTCCAGGTAGGCGGCGTACTGCTGCTCGGTGCAGGCCAGCAGCTTGCCCGGCTTGGCTTCGCCCTTGTACTTGCCATTGGCGTAGACAAACTGGTACTCATTGGACGGGACCGGCGTTGCCACGCTGCTGGTGTCGGTGTAGCTCTTGGCGCACTCGGCGCGCAGTTCGGCCTGCTCGGGCGTGGCGTTGTTGCCGGCTTGGGCGGCAAAGACGGTGACGGCAGCGAAAGYGGGGATCAGGAACTTCATGGCGCGGTCTCGTGTGGGGGGTGGCTGGTGGGGACGAAGCTTACGCCGCGACGCGCTGACTTGCACCCCCGGAGGCACGGGAGATCGGGTCGTGAACTCCGTCACGATCTGCGATCGGTACCGTGAATTACTCCTCAAGTTCCTCTTTGGCCAGCTCGATGTCGAGCAACTCCATCGCGTCCATCGCCTCGCAGGCGGCCGCGTCGGCGTACAGCTTCTCGGCCTCCTTCATGCGCTTGTCGCCCTCCAGCATGACGAGGCCGTTGGCGCGTTCGATCATGGCGATGGCACTGGCCGGGTTGAGCTTGAGGGCCTGCTCGAACATCTTCAGGCCGGTGGCCGTGTCTGCACCTTGCGTGCGGCCCAGCAGCTTGCCGACCTTGTCGATGACTTCGGCGTGGAAGGCGCCCAGCGCGATGTGCGCGTCAGCGTGCTTGGGCGCGAGTTCGATGGTGGTTTCCAACGCGTTCTTGACCTTGCTGCCCAGGCCTTGCGCCAGCGCTTTGGCGACGCTGATGCCCTGGCCGTAGCGGCCGATCGCGTAAGCCTGCCAGTACCAGGCGTTCGGGTTCTTGGGCTCCTCGCCCTGCTGCGCCTCGGCGCGCTCCGCGATCTCCAGGAACATCTCCAGCTTCACCTTCTCCTTCTTCTCGAGGTAGTTGGCGTAGATGCCCTGGGCCTTGTTGGCGACCGTGATGCCGGCGCCACCGGCGGCGAGGCCCGCGTCGTAGGCGGCCTGGAAGTCACCGGCATGGAAATGAATCCAGGCCTGCAGCACCGCGGCGTCCTTGGGGAGGGGCTCGGCGTCACCGGCATGCAGCCGCGCCCAGTGCTTCTTAAGCGTGGCCGGCGTGTAGACGAAGGCGCTGTTGTCGTAGGGGAAGGCAGTCCACTTGGCCATCGCTTTTGTCTCCATCAGGGTTGTGATGATTGGTATTGGCCGGCGAGCTTGAAGAGGTGTTCCTTGGACGCAGGCTCAAGGTAGGGTAGCAGCAGGGAGAGCGCGTGGAAGGCGCCACGCATCAGCGCTGCGCCGGCGCGATCGGGCTCCAGCGCATGGCGCGGGTCGCGCACGTATTCGTAGCTCAGCCAGTAGCTCACCACCACGACCATCGCGTTGGCCGTCGGCGCCGCCTCGCGCAGGTCCATCTTCAGCGCGCCGCCCAGGTGCAGCCCCGACAGCACATGGCGCATCGCCTGCTCCTTGGCGGCAAGCAGGGTCTGGAAATGGGTTTCGAGGCGGCGGTTCTTGAACAGCAGGTCGTTCAGGTCGCGGTACAGGAAGCGGTGCTTCCAGATCAGCTCGAAGAGCATGTGGAAGAACAGCCACGCGTCCTCCACATTGCGCACGTTGTCGGCCGCGGCGAGCAGCTCGTTCAGCTCCGCCTCATAGCGGCCAAACAGCGCGTTGACCAGTTCGTCCTTGGCCGGGTAGTGGTAGTAGAGGTTGCCCGGGCTGATCTTCAGTTCCGCCGAGATCAGCGTCGTCGACACATTGGGCTCGCCAAAGCTGTTGAACAGCTCCAGCGTGACCTCCAGGATGCGCTCGGCGGTGCGGCGGGGGCGTTTGGGGGTGGGCATGTCAGGAGCGCGCGGCCGCCCAGAGCGGATGACGCACCCCCTCGGGGCACAGTGAATGCAATGAGCATGGGGGCGCACAGGTCATCGGGTCATTCTGGCAGTGATCGGCACCGAAATAGGGCTGACTTTTAGAATCGCGCCCCATGCCGAATTCAGCCTCCCCGCCCGCCATCTCCTTCGAGAACGTCAAGAAAACATACCGGGGAGGGCAGGTGAAGGCGTTGGACGGCGTCAGTTTCGACATCCACTGCGGTGAGTTCTTCGGCCTGCTGGGCCCCAACGGTGCCGGCAAGACGACGCTGATCAGCGTGCTGGCCGGCCTGGCCAAGGCCACCGAAGGCCGTGTGCGCGTCATGGGCCATGACGTGGTGGACGACTACGCCGCCGCCCGCAAGGCGCTGGGCGTGGTGCCGCAGGAACTGGTGTTCGACCCTTTTTTCAGCGTGCGCGAGTCGCTGCGCATCCAGAGTGGCTATTTCGGCGTGCACGGCAACGATGACTGGATCGATGAATTGCTGCACAACCTGGGCCTGACGGACAAGGCCAACGCCAACATGCGCCAGCTGTCGGGCGGCATGAAGCGCCGCGTGCTGGTCGCCCAGGCTCTGGTGCACCGCCCACCCGTCATCGTGCTGGACGAGCCCACGGCCGGCGTGGACGTGGAACTGCGCCAGACGCTGTGGCAGTTCATTGCCCGCCTCAACAAGGAAGGCCACACGGTGCTGCTGACCACGCATTACCTCGAAGAAGCCGAAGCCCTGTGCCAGCGCATTGGCATGCTGAAAGCCGGCCGCATCGTGGCACTGGACCGCACCTCGCAGCTGTTGGCGGGTACGGCGTCCACGATGCTGCRTTTCAAGACCGATGCCGCGCTGCCACCTGACATCGCGGCGCGTGCGCGGGTAACGGGGCGCATCGTGCAGGTGACGGCGCATGACGCCCATGAGGTCGAGACGACGCTGGCCGAGCTGCGCGGACAGGGAGTTCCCATCGAAGACCTGGAGATCGGTCGCGCCGATCTCGAAGACGTGTTTCTTGAAATCATGCAGGGAGAGCACGCATGAATGGTGCTTCCACCCTCTTCAAGAAGGAAGTCCTGCGCTTCTGGAAGGTTGCGTTCCAGACGGTCTGCGCCCCGGTGCTGACGGCGGTGATGTACCTGCTCGTTTTCGGCCACACGCTGGAAGACCATGTGAAGGTCTACGACAGCGTCGGCTACACGCAGTTCCTGATCCCCGGTCTCGTGATGATGAGCGTGCTGCAGAACGCCTTCGCCAACAGCTCGTCCAGCCTCATCCAGAGCAAGATCACCGGCAACCTCATCTTCCTGCTGCTGACGCCGCTGTCGCCGTCGGCCTGGTTCGTCGCCTATGTCGGCGCGGCCGTCGTGCGCGGGCTGGCAGTGGGGGCGGGCGTGCTGCTGGTCACCGCCTGGTTTGCGCCGCCGGGCCTGGACAACATCCTGTGGGTGCTGCTGTTCACGGTGCTGGGCGCCGGCCTGATGGGCACGCTGGGCCTGATCGCCGGCCTGTGGGCCGAGAAGTTCGACCAGTTGGCCGCCTTTCAGAACTTCATCATCATGCCGATGACGTTTCTGTCGGGCGTCTTCTACTCAGTGCACTCGCTGCCCGGTTTCTGGCAGGGCATCAGCCACCTGAACCCCTTCTTCTACATGATCGACGGCTTCCGCCGCGGCTTCTTCGGGGTCAGCGACGTGTCGCCTTGGCTCAGCCTGGGCGTTGTCGGGGTCAGCTTCGCGGTCACGGCAGGCCTCGCTTTATCGCTGCTGAAGAGCGGCTACAAGATCAGAAGCTAAGCCGTCTCTAGAATCTCGGGTTTCCACCGAGGACCCGTGATGGCCGACCCGACCCCGCAAGAAGTGCGCGATTTCATTGCCGCAGGCCTGCCCTGCGCGCATCTCGAAGTCGAGGGCGACGGCCGCCACTTCTTCGCGACCATCGTGTCGGACGAGTTCAACGGCCTCTCCCGCATCAAGCGCCACCAGCGTGTCTACGCGGCCCTGGGCGAGCGCATGCGCGAGCAGATCCATGCGCTGTCGATGAAGACGCTCAGCCCCGAAGAGTGGAGCGCCCAATGAGCGGCCTGACCCTCGCGCTCTCCAAGGGCCGCATCTTCGAAGAGACGCTGCCGCTGCTGCGCGCCGCCGGCATCGAGGTGCTGGAAGACCCCGAAACCTCGCGCAAGCTCATCCTGCCGACCAACCGCGACGGCGTGCGCGTGGTGCTGGTGCGTGCCAGCGACGTGCCGACCTATGTGCAATACGGCGGCGCCGACCTCGGCGTGGCCGGCCGCGACGTGCTGCACGAGCAGGCCCTGGCCCAGGGCGGCTCGCATGGTCTCTACCAGCCGCTGGACCTGAAGATCGCCCGCTGCCGCATGAGCGTCGCGACGCGCGCCGACTTCGACTACGCCGCCGCCGTCAAGCAGGGCTCGCGCATCCGCGTGGCCACCAAATACACCGAGATCGCCCGCCAGCATTTCGCCGACAAGGGCGTGCACGTCGACCTCATCAAGCTCTACGGCTCCATGGAGCTGGCGCCGCTGACCGGCCTGGCCGAGGCCATCGTCGACCTGGTCTCCACCGGCGGCACGCTGAGGGCGAACAAGCTGGTCGAGGTGGAGCAGATCATGGACATCTCGTCCCGCCTCGTCGTCAACCAGGCCGCGCTCAAGCTCAAGCGCGACGCGCTGCGTCCGCTGATCGACGCCTTTGCCTCGGCCATTGCATGAAACTCGTTCGCCAACTCTCCACCGCCGCGCCCGACTTCGATACCGAGTTCGAACGCCTGCGCTACTGGTCGGCGGCGGACGATGCCGCCATCGAAGGCCGCGTCGCCGAGATCCTGGCCGATGTGCGCGAGCGTGGTGACGCTGCCGTGCTGGATTACACCGCGCGCTTCGACCGCGTGACGGCCGACAACGTCGCCGCGCTGGAGATCACGCAAGCCGAATTGCAGGCCGCGCTGGCCTCGATCACGCCGGCCCAGGCCACCGCCCTGCAGGCTGCAGCCAAGCGGGTGCGGGCCTACCACGAGCGCCAGCTGGAAGCCTGCGGCCGCAGCTGGAGCTACCGCGACGAGGACGGCAACCTGCTCGGCCAGAAGGTCACGCCGCTGGACCGCGTGGGCATCTATGTGCCGGGTGGCAAAGCGGCCTATCCGAGCAGTGTCTTGATGAACGCCATCCCCGCACAGGTCGCGGGCGTCGGCGAGATCATCATGGTCGTGCCCACGCCGGACGGCGTGCGCAACCCGCTGGTGCTGGCCGCCGCAGCGGTGGCGGGCGTGCATCGCGTGTTCACCATTGGCGGCGCACAAGCCGTGGCGGCGCTGGCTTACGGCACGGCCACCATCCCGCGTGTCGACAAGATCACCGGCCCGGGCAATGCGTATGTGGCTTCGGCCAAAAAGCATGTGTTTGGCCAGGTCGGCATCGACATGATTGCCGGCCCCAGCGAGATCCTCGTCATTGCCGACGGCACGACGCCGCCCGACTGGGTGGCGATGGACCTGTTCAGCCAGGCCGAGCACGACGAACTGGCGCAGAGCATCCTGCTCAGCCCGGACGCCGCCTTCCTGGATGCCGTCAGCGCCAGCATGGAGCGCCTGGTCGAGGAGATGCCGCGCGAGGCCGTCATCCGCGCGTCGCTGGCGGGCCGCGGCGCGTTGATCCTGACGCGCTCGATGGAAGAGGCCTGCGAGATCAGCAACCGCATCGCGCCCGAGCATCTGGAGATCAGCGCCGCCGAGCCGCAGCGCTGGGAGCCGCTGCTGCGCCACGCCGGCGCGATCTTCATGGGCGCCTACACGAGCGAGTCGCTCGGTGACTATTGCGCCGGCCCCAACCATGTACTGCCCACGGCCGGCACAGCGCGCTTCTCGTCCCCGCTGGGCGTCTACGACTTCCAGAAGCGCAGCAGCCTCATCGAAGTCAGCGCCGAGGGCGCGCAGACACTCGGCCGCATCGCCAGCGAGCTGGCCCACGGCGAAGGCCTGCAGGCCCATGCACGCGCAGCCGAACTTCGATTGAAGTGACCTACAGCTGAAAGCTAGGCCGCGTCGACAGGCGCGGCCTTGAACGGGCTGCGCTCCGGCGGCTCATCGTGCTCGGCCGTCTTGGTCAGCGCGGTGGTGATCCAGTTCAGCGCCGACACGCGGTGGCGCACCGCGCAGCTCAGCGGCTCAGGTCTACAGCCCATCTTGGCCTTGGGCTCCAGCGCCGTGCGGCCCAGGCTCAGCCGCGTCGAACCGAAGGCGATCGCGTCCTGCACAGTGGACTGCAGCAGCGTCAGGTAGATCGGTGCCTCGGCATTGGCCGCGCGGTCGTAGCCGATGTAGTAGCCCAGCGTCGTGTCGCCGTCGTGCACGCTGGTGACGAAGCCCAGCCAGCGCCCGTCGGCATGCTCGGCCACGCGGCAGCGGAAGCGCGCACCCAGGGCGGCGGCCATGGCCGGCAGATAGCCTGGCGTCAGCGTTGCCAGCCGCAGGCCCTGGGCCTGGTGGACCTGGCCATAGAGAGCATGCAGCTCGTCGGCCCGCGCCAGCAGCTCCTCGGCGCTGGCCTCGCGCAGCGTCAGGCCGGCCGCGGCGCAGTCCTTCAGCAGCTTCTTGGCCGCGCTGCGATAGCCCGAGGTCATGCTGGCCAGGTAGTCGTCCCAGCTGCGCCATTCGGGGCGCAGCGTCAGCACCATGTCGGGTTCGGTGTCGACGCTGCGATAGCCCAGCAGGCGCAGTGACGGTGAGACGTTCTGGGCGGCCATGCCGAGGTCCTTGATCAGCGCCAGGTCGGACTGGCCGTCGAGCTTGTCGGCGCGGCGCAGCCGGTAGATGGCTTCGCAGACGCCATGCCAGAGCTGGCCCTCATCGGCATGCGGCGCCAGGGCCATGGCGCGCGCGCCCCAGACGAGCAGGTTGCCGCAGACCAGCAGATGCTCCTTGAGCCCGGCCATGGGTGCATCCATCAGCTTCTTGCTGCCGGGCTTGCGCAGCTGGGCGCCGCCGACGGCCACGCGCTGCAGTAGTAGCGCCGCGACTGGCGCACCATCGGCATAGGCCATGGCGTAGCGCGGCTCGATGTTGTCCGGTGCATGCTGCTCCAGCACGCGCAGGTAGTCGCGCGACAGGAAGAGGGTCTGCGCCGCCAGTGCATCCCAATGCAAGGGGTTCAGGAAGTCGATGCGGTCGGCCAGCACCAGTTGCAGGCCCGAGGCTGTGCGCCGCGCGACGCGCCTGGCCTTGATGTCCTGCAGGGCCTGGACGGGGTTGACCACCTGGGGCTTGAGCTTGCCGAGGGCGCGGCCGGTGCGCTTGAGCTTGGCCACGGTGGCCTGCAGGGGCTTCTTGGCGAGGGGCGATATGGGCATTGATGGTGGAGTGACAACGGGATGCAAAGGCTAACTCAATCGATTCAAGCGGGAGGTATTTGGACACGAAGTTCGTGCAACACGAACTTCGTGTGATACGCTTGATGCCATGAAGAACGTCACCGTGTCCATGGATGACGCCGTGGCCGAATGGGCCCGGTTGGAAGCCGCGCGGCGCAACACCAGCGTGTCTCGCCTGCTGGGGGAACTGCTGGGCGAGAAGATGCGCCACGACGACGCCTACGAGCGGGCGTTGCAGGACTGGTTGCACCGCGAGCGGTCCTGGGCCTCCGACGGGCAGCCCTATCCCGGCAGGCAGGTGCTTTGATGGCGGATCCCGTCTTCGTCGACACCTCCGTGCTGCTGTTCAGCGAGGACGGCGCCCGCCCCGCTGAGCGCGAGCAGGTGCTGGCCTGGCTGCGCGAGCTGTGGGCCACCCGCACCGGCCGGGTGTCGGTGCAGGTGCTGAACGACTTCTACCTGCTGGCCACGCGCCAGGTCACGCCGCCCATGCCGCAAGGCGATGCGCGTGCCGAGGTGCGCCGCTACCAGCACTGGCGTCCGTGGGCGACGGACCAGGCGACTGTCGAATCCGCCTGGTCGCTGGAAAGCCGCTTCGGCCTGCCATTCGCCGACGCCCTTGTCGTCGCCAGCGCCAAGGCGCAGGGCTGCACTCGACTGCTCAGCCTGGCCCTGCCGCACGAAGCCGTCTTCGACAGCGTGCAGGTGTTCAACCCCATCGTGACTGCGCCATGACCGATTCGCTCGCACACGCCCTCGCCCAGATCCGCCCCGACGTGCGCGCGGCCCACGCTTACGTCGTCCAGCCGAGCACCGGCTTCGTCAAGCTGGACATCATGGAGAACCCCTACCGCCTGCCGACCGAACTGCAGTTGGCGTTGGGCGAGCGCCTCGGCGCCGTTGCCATCAACCGCTACCCGGCCGAGCGCACCGCCGACCTGGCCGCGGCGCTGAAGGTCCATGCCGGCCTGCCCGAGGCCTTCGGCATCACGCTGGGCAATGGCTCGGACGAACTCATCAGCCTGTTGACGCTGGCCGTGTCCAAGCCTGGTGCGGTCATCCTGTCGCCGCTGCCCAGCTTCGTCATGTACGAGATGTCGGCGCGGCACCAGCACCTGCGTTTTGTCGGCGTGCCGCTGCAGGCTGGAGACTTCGAGTTGGACGAGGCCGCCATGCTGGCCGCGATTGCGGAGCATCAGCCGGCACTCATCTACCTCTCCTACCCCAACAACCCGACCGGCAACCTCTGGGACGCCGCCGCCATCGAGCGCATCGTCGCCGCGGCGCCTGGCCTGGTCGTCATGGACGAGGCTTACCAACCCTTTGCATCCTCCGACAGCCTGGCGCTGATGGCCCGCCACCCGCACGTGCTGGTGATGCGCACCATGAGCAAGTTCGGCCTGGCCGGCGTGCGGATCGGCTATCTCTGTGGTTCGGCCGAGCTGGTCGCGCAGATCGAGAAACTACGCCCGCCCTTCAACGTCAGCGTGCTGAACGCCGAGGCCGCGCTGTTCGCGCTGGAGCATGCCGAGGTCTACGCCGCCCAGGCCGCCGAGCTGCGCCAGCAGCGTGAGCGCCTCTTCAGCGCCTTGCAGGCCATGCCCGGTGTCACACCCTGGCCAAGCCAGGGCAATATGATCCTGGCCAGGGTTCAGGACGCCGCCGCCACCTTCGCGGCGCTGAGGGCCCGGGGCGTGCTGATCAAGAACGTCTCGGCCATGCACCCGCTGCTAGCGAACTGTGTGCGCATCACGGTCGGAACGCCCGACGAAAACACCCTGCTGCTCCAAGCGATTCAAGCATGTCTGAACTGAACGCCTCCACAACCGCGCGCATCGCCGAAGTCACTCGCAACACCCGCGAGACGCGCATCACGGTGCGCGTCAACCTGGACGGCACGGGCCAGTCCAAGCTGCAGACCGGCATCGGCTTCTTCGACCACATGCTGGACCAGATCGCCCGCCACGGCCTGATGGACCTGGACATCCATTGCGAGGGTGACCTGCACATCGACGGCCACCACACCGTCGAGGACGTCGGCATCACGCTGGGCCTGGCCGTCGCCAAGGCCGTGGGCGACAAGGCTGGCCTGACGCGCTACGGCCACAGCTATGTGCCGCTGGACGAGGCCCTGTCGCGGGTCGTCATCGACCTCTCCGGCCGCCCGGGCCTGCACATGGACTGCAAGTTCACGGCCGGCAGCGTCGGCGCCTTCGACACCCAGCTGACCTTCGAGTTCTTCCAGGGCTTCGTCAACCACGCGCTGGCCACGGTCCACATCGACAACCTGAAGGGCCACAACGCCCACCACCAAGCCGAAACCATGTTCAAGGCTTTTGGCCGCGCGTTGCGCATGGCGACGACGCCGGACCCGCGCTCCGCAGGCGTGATCCCGTCGACCAAGGGCTCGCTGTGAGCCGCGCCTTGCTCCGCAGCCTCGCGGCACTGGCGTTGAGCGGCCTGTTTGCCGTGGGCGCCATGGCGCAGGAAGGGCAGCCTTGCCCGCGGCCGGGCACCCAGGAGGACATGCCCCAGATGCTGGGCCCGGGCTTTGAGCGCATGATGACCCATGGCTTCGAAGCCACCATGCCCGGCGGCGGCTGCAGCATCCGCTACAAGCATCCGAGCGGCATGTGGGCCGACGTCTACATCTACCAGGCCCAATTGGGTCGCGTCGAGGACGTTGCGCGAGATCCCCGGTTGCTGGAGGAGTTCAAGTCCGCGATGAGCGGCATCGTCAAAGGCTGGCAGCAGCGTTACCCCGACACCAAGGTGCGCGACGTCGTCGCGCAATATGAGAACCACGGCCAGAGCCGAACCGAGGTCTTGGTGGGCTGGGCCACGATCGACCGCCCCGAGAAGGAAGTTTTGCGCAGCTATGTGCAGCTGTGGAGTGGCGGTGGCTCCATCTGGAAGCTTCGCACCACCTTCCCCGGCGTCGACAAAGCCGTGTCCGAGCCCGCCGTGACGGCACTGGGCAATGCGCTGGTCGACCTGTCCCGGGGGAAGCCATGACCCGCACCGTTGCCGTCGTGGACTACGGCATGGGCAACCTCCGCTCGGTGTCTCAAGCTGTCATCCATGCCGCCGAGGGCCAGGGTTTCGAGGTGGCCATCACTTGCGACCCTGAAGTGGTGCGCGCCGCCGAGCGTGTTGTGCTGCCCGGCCAGGGCGCCATGCGCGACTGCATGCGCGAGCTGGCCGACTCGGGCGTCAAGGAAGCCGTGCTTGAAGCCGCCGCCACCAAGCCGCTGCTGGGCGTGTGCGTTGGCATGCAGATGCTGCTGGATCACAGCGAGGAGCAGGACACGCCCGGCCTGGGGCTGATCCCGGGCCGCGTGCAGCGCTTCCGCCTGGAAGGCCGGCTGCAGGAAGACGGCAGCCGCTTCAAGGTGCCGCAGATGGGCTGGAACCGCGTGCACCAACCGCGGGCGCATGCTGTTTGGGATGGCATCCCGGACGAGAGCTGGTTCTACTTCGTGCACAGTTTCTACGCGACGACTGCGTTGCCGGAACACAGCGCCGGCGAGACCGACTACGGTGCTCGCTTTACCTGCGCGGTGGCCCGGGATAATATTTTTGCGACCCAATTCCACCCCGAGAAAAGTGCCGCACTGGGCCTCGCCCTCTACCGCAATTTCCTGCACTGGAAGCCCTGAACGGGTCTGCACTTTCTCGTCTCCCGCCTTCCTTCCCCTCCAGCCCCTCAGCCCCCGGCCATGCTGCTGATCCCTGCCATCGACCTGAAAGACGGTCGCTGTGTCCGCCTCAAGCAAGGCGACATGAACGACTCCACCACCTTCGGCGAAGACCCCGCTGCGATGGCGCGCCGCTGGCTCGACGCCGGCGCGCGGCGCCTGCATCTGGTGGACCTGAACGGCGCCTTCGCGGGCAAGCCGGTCAACGAGCCAGCCATCAAGGCCATCATCAAGGAGATCGGCGACGAGATCCCCATCCAGCTCGGCGGCGGCATCCGCGACCTCGACACCATCGAGCGCTACCTGGACGATGGCCTGAGCTACGTCATCATCGGCACCGCCGCGGTCAAGAACCCCGGCTTCCTGAGGGACGCCTGCACGGCCTTCGGCGGCCACATCATCGTGGGCCTGGACGCCAAGGACGGCAAGGTTGCCACCGACGGCTGGAGCAAGCTGACCGGCCACGAGGTCATCGACCTGGCGCAGAAATTCCAGGACTACGGCGTCGAAGGCGTCATCTACACCGACATCGGCCGCGATGGCATGCTGACCGGCATCAACATCGAGGCCACCGTCAAGCTGGCCCAGGCGCTCACCATCCCGGTGATCGCCTCGGGTGGTCTCTCGGACATTGCCGACATCGAGCGCCTGTGCGCCGTCATGGGCGACGGCGTCGAGGGCGTCATCTGCGGCCGCTCCATCTACACCGGCGCGCTGGACTTCACGGCCGCCCAGGTGCGGGCGGACGAACTCATCGCAGCGGCCGGCTGAGAGCCTCTCAGCGACTGCGCCGGCGGGCCAGCAGGGCCAGCGCGCCCAGGCCGCCCAGCATCAGCGCGTAAGTCTCGGGCTCAGGTACCGGTGCAGCCACGAGGAAGGTCCTGATCTCGCCGCCGGTCGACAGCGTGGAGTGGATGTTCAGATAGGCCTTGCCGTCGGCCAGGCCGGTCGCGAAGGCGGCAAAGGCGCTCGACACATTGCCGCCATTGGCCGTGACGAAGGCAGGGTTCCAGCTCGATGTCTGCGTCATGTCGAAGGTCATCGAATAGGTGCCCGACATGACACCCGCGCCCGAGGGAAAGGCCGGGAAGCTCGGTACCGGCGTCGCGACGCCCGCCGAGCCCCCCCCGGCCGCCGCCGTGCAGCAGTGGATATGGCTGGCCGTGACACTGCCGGTCAGATTGCTGAAGGTCACGTTCACCTTCATCGAGAAGGTGTCGTCATCGAAGATCACACTGACCGTGCCCGTGCCGAGCGATCCGGCCGCCGCGGCAGGTTCACCGAGGTTGCTCAGCGTGCCGATATAGGTCACCGGGTGAGCCGAGGCAGCGGCGGCGCCCAGGGCGAGGGTTGCGGCGAGCAGGGCGGGGGAGGTCAGTCTCATCGTCATCTCCTGTTGTGGTGGTGGAACTTGCGAAGCTACGGATTGAGCGCCAGTTCGGTTCCGCCGCGAAGCCCCTAACCATCGAGGGAATAATTCAGCCCTCGCTTCCGTATCCCCGTCATGCTTGCCAAACGCATCATTCCCTGCCTCGACGTCACCGCCGGCCGCGTGGTCAAGGGCGTCAACTTCGTCGGCCTGCGTGATGCGGGCGATCCGGTGGATATCGCCGCGCGCTACAACGAGCAGGGCGCCGACGAGCTGACCTTCCTCGACATCACGGCTACCAGCGATGGTCGCGACCTCATCCTGCACATCATCGAAGCCGTCGCCTCGAAGGTGTTCATTCCCCTGACCGTGGGCGGCGGCGTGCGCGCGGTGGCCGACGTGCGGCGGCTGCTGAACGCCGGCGCCGACAAGGTGTCCTTCAACTCGGCGGCAGTCGCCGACCCCGACCTGATCCGTGCCGCCAGCGACAAGTACGGCGCCCAATGCATCGTTGTCGCCATCGACGCCAAGCGCCGCGCGGATGGTTCGGGCTGGGACGTCTACACCCACGGCGGCCGCAAGAACGTCGGCCTTGACGCCGTCGATTGGGCCCGCAAGATGGCCGAGTTCGGCGCTGGCGAGATCCTGCTGACCAGCATGGATCGCGACGGCACCAAGAGCGGCTTCGACCTCGAATTGACCCGCGCCGTGTCCGACGCCGTGCCCGTGCCCGTCATCGCCTCCGGCGGCGTGGGCTCGCTGGATGACTTAGCCGACGGCATCACGATCGGCGGCGCCGACGCCGTGCTGGCCGCCAGCATCTTCCACTTCGGCGAGCACACTGTGGGCGAGGCCAAGGCCTTGATGGCGGCGCGCGGGATTCCGGTCCGCCAGTAGATGGGCGAAGTTCGCATCATCGGCGGCCAGTGGAAACGCTCCAAGCTGCCCGTGCCTGACCTGCCTGGGCTGCGCCCCACGTCGGACCGCATTCGCGAAACCCTCTTCAACTGGCTGGGCCAGACGCTGGACGGCTGGCGCGTGCTGGACGCCTTTGCGGGCAGCGGCGCACTGGGCTTCGAGGCCGCGTCGCGCGGGGCGGAGGCCGTGGTGATGATCGAGCGCGAGGCAGCGCTGGTGGACGGCTTGAGGGCCAGCCAGAAGCGTTTGCAGGCCACGGCCCTCACCATCCACCGGGCCAATGCGCTGAACTGGATGACGGCCTGCGCGGACCGCTTCGACCTCATTTTTCTTGACCCGCCGTTCGCCGACAACCTCTTCGACCGCGCGCTGGCTGCTGCCATGCCGCTGTTGGCCGAAGGCGGGCTGATCTACGTCGAATCCCCGGGCGAGATCGCTCCCCCGGCCGGATTCACGACCTGGCGCCAGGGCCGAGCCGGCGCCGTGCACTACCAATTGCTGCGTCGCGAGGACAATCCAGCCGCATGACGACCCGCACCACCATCACGGCCATCTACCCGGGCACCTTCGACCCGATCACGCTGGGCCACGAGGACCTGATGCGCCGTTCTGCCGCGATGTTCGAGCGCCTGGTGCTGGCGGTGGCGGTCGGCCATCACAAGAAGACCATGTTTTCCCTGGACGAGCGGCTGGCGATGGCCCAGGAAGTGGCGGCACCGCTGGGCAATGTCGAGGTCATCGCCTTCGACGGTCTGCTGCGCGACTTCGTGCGCACCCACGCCGGCCGTGTCGTCGTGCGTGGCCTGCGCACCGGTGGCGACTTCGAATACGAGTTCCAGATGGCCGGCATGAACCGCAAGCTCATGCCCGAGGTCGAGACCATCTTCCTGACGCCCGGCGAACACCACCAGTACACGTCCAGCACCTTCGTGCGCGAGATCGCGACGCTGGGTGGCGAGGTGGCGGAGTTTGTGTCGCCCGGGGTACTGGCGCGGCTGAACGAGCGCTGCAGGAAGGGGGGCTGACGATGGCGYTGATGATCACGGACACGCGGGGCGGGAATCGGCAAGGCATGCCTTGCCCCGCCRCGCGCGGCGAGCGCATGCAGGCGCTTGCCGTATTCGTCCGCCAGSCCGATGGAGGYRTYCCATGGCGYTGATGATCACGGACGAATGCATCAACTGCGACGTCTGCGAGCCCGCCTGCCCGAACAACGCGATCTCGATGGGCGAGGAGTTCTACAAGATCGAGCCGAGCAAGTGCACCGAGTGCGTCGGCCACTTCGACGAGCCGCAGTGCGTGATGCTCTGCCCAGTCGCGTGCATCCCGATCAACCCGGCCCATATCGAGAGCCGGGAGACCTTGATGCAGAAGTATCAACGCCTCACCGCCGCGGCTACCGCGGGAACGCTGCCTGCAGCACCCGGGCCAGCCTAGCTCCTGCGCGCGTCAGCTGCTGGCGCTTGATGGCGTCTGCCCTGGCGCCGTAGCCGCCGGGCAGTTCGATGTCCCACTGCGAGCCCTGCCTGGCCGAGAACTTCAACCCGTCGAAGACGCGTCCGGCTTGCTCCAGTGACTGCGTGGCCCAGTGGGGCGGCCAGTCGACCGCAGTGCCTGGGTCGGCACCAACCTGGCGCGCCTCGGCCAGCCAGTCGGCATCGACATGCTGGGGCCTGAATTCCTCAGGCACGTTGTCCCAGTACGAATGGAAATTCTTCGACCCCGTCGTCGTGGCCGGATCGAGCAGCAAGCTGTTGCCACCGATGGTGAAGCTGGCGCGATCGAAGCCCTGCTTGTCGGGGTCGACACGCTGCCCCTGGGCGTCGAGATAGACGCTGCCGACGTGCAGCGGCTGGTGGATGTCGCCCACCAGATGCACCAGTACCAGCAAGGCCTCGCGTTGGTTCTTGAAGTTGGGCTGACCGGGCGAGGGCTTGCCCTGCAGCACCAGGATGGCCGCACGCAGCGCGCCGACGACGTCATCCGGGCGCGTGCCGGTCACCTTCGGTAGGTAGCGCCCGCGCTGCACGGCGATGTCGGCGTAGTGGGTCTGCTTGTGGCAGCTGTCCTCGTCGAGGCCCAACTGGCACTGCCGGTCGTTGCGGCGCACGTAGTCGGCCATCTCGGCGATGCGTGCGGGCGTCTCCAGCGCGGCGCACGCGGGGTACTTGCCCGGCGCGGGATAGGTATAGCCCTGGCTGGGCGCGATGCCCTTCACGCAGTCGGCCCAGATCGAGGCCAGCGAAAGCGGCATGTCGCCCAGCAGCCCGGCGACGCGGGCTTCAGCCGGGGTACCTTTGATGAGGCCGGCAGCGATGGTCGCGACGGTCTGGTGGCCGTCAGAACCCCAGGCGTGGGCGGCCAGGGGCAGGGCGAGCAGGGCGGTGGCAAGGAGGCGGCGCATGCGGAAATTCGTCAGCCGATCAAACCCGCAATCTTGCCCGGTTGAAAGTGCAGGTCGATGAAGTCCGCCAGCCCATCAAAGACGGCATCCAGCGACCGGCCAGCCTGGCCGAACAGGGCCTTGAGCACGGCCGGCTGCTCGAACAGGCCGTGGGCGTAGACGCCCAGCACCTGGCCGGCCTGCCAGCCCACCGCCTCGCCGGCGGCATTGCGCAGCGCCACGCGCGGCGGCGGCAGGCCGGCGTGAGGCTGGGTGCGGCCGTGGCGGATCTCATAGCCACTGGCCTGCACACCGGCCAGGGCCTGCCAGCCGCCGTCCAGCGACGTGGAGAAGCTGAACTCCGCGCTGCGCAGCAGCTTCTCGGGCTCGAAAACGGTCACCAGCGGCAGCAGGCCCAGGCCCGGCGCATTGCCGTCCAGGCCATGCGGGTCGATCAGCGCCTCGCCCAGCATCTGCAGGCCGCCGCAGATGCCGAGCACGCGGCCGCGGTGGCTGTTGATGGCGGCGTCGAGCTTTTGCGCGCGCAGCCAGGCGAGGTCGGCGGCGGTGGACTTGGAGCCGGGCAGGATGATCCAGTCCACGCCGGCCAGGTCCTTGGGCTCGCGCGCCCAGCTCAGGCGCACGCCGGGCAACTGGCGCAGCGGCTGGAATTCGTCGAGGTTGGAGATGCGCGGGTAGGCGACGACGGCGATGCGCAGGCCGCTGCCGGCGTGGCCTGTGCTGGCGTCGTCGAAGACGCCGTCCTCCTCGGGCAGGCCGTGGCCCCGCCACATCGGCAGCGTGGCGATGGTGGGCACGCCGGTCAGGTGCTCGAGCTGCTCGGGCCCGGGCGACAGCAGGCCGGCGTCGCCGCGGAAGCGGTTCAGCACGAAGCCACGCACCTGGGCGCGCACGTCATCGGGCATCAGCTGGTGGGTGCCATACAGGTGGGCGAAGGCGCCGCCGCGGTCGATGTCGGTGACGATCAGGCAGGCGGCGTTGGCGTCGCGAGCGGTGCCGAGGTTGACGTAGTCGCTGGGCRCCAGGTTGATCTCCGCCGGCGAGCCCGCGCCTTCGATGACGACGACATCGTTCTCCCGCATCAGCTCGTGCAGGGCCGCGCGGGCGCGGGGCTTCAGCAGCGCGCTGCGTTCGCGCCAGGGTATGGTGGCCATGGCCGGGTCCACTTCGCCAAGCACGACGACCTGGCTCTGCGTATCCGCCTCGGGTTTGAGCAGCACCGGATTCATGCGCACCTCGGGCACGCGGTTGGCGGCCAGGGCCTGGAAGTACTGCGCTGAGCCGATCTCGCCCATCAGGCCGTTCAAGCCGGGCACGACGCGCGCGTTGTTGCTCATGTTCTGGGCCTTGAAGGGCGCGACCTTGAGCCCCTGGCGGGCATACCAGCGGCACAGGGCCGTGGCCAGCCAGCTCTTGCCCGCGCCGCTCGTCGTGCCGAGCACCATCACTGCTTTACTGATCATTGATGCACCCTTCGGCCTACGGCCTGTCCCGCCGAGCGGGAGCGAGTTTGCTTGGGACGGCCCGGCGCTGCACTCATGAGTCTTCGCTTTCGATTTCAAGCAGGGCCTGCTGCAGTGCCTGCTGCGAGGCGGGAGGTTGGGCTGACACGCGCACCCAACCGGGCAGGCCGAAACTGGTTGCGTCGCGCACGCGGATGCTGCGCTCGCGCAGCCGGGTCGCGATGTCAGGTCGCGGTGGGCGAGCCAGCCAGAAGTGGGTGCAACTGGGTCGCTGCAGCCAGTCCAGGCCAGCCAGCATCTTGCGCTGCTGTGCCGTCCATTCACGCAGCTGATTGCGGGCCTTGGCCAGCCAGGCTTGCGTGTCGTCGTTGTGCCAGTGCATCAGCATGGTCACGCCCTCGGCCGACAGCACCCAGCTCGGCGCCAGCGACAACGCACGGGACCAGAGCGGGTCGGCGGCTGGCGCGATGAGATAGCCCGCGCGTACGCCGGTCAGGCCCAGGGCCTTGTTGGGGCAGATGAGCTGCCAGGCTCCGGGCGGCAGGGCAGGGCTGTCGCCGTGCAGGCGCAGCGGCTCGTAGGCGCGGTCGATCACGACCAGGGCATCGAGCTGCGGCCATACCGGCACGCTGGCGCCGGTCGGGTTGCAAGGCTCGCAGATCCAGACCACGGCCGGCGCCGTCGGTCGGATGTCGACGGGCGCGGCATAGGGCTTCACCGGCAGGCCCAACGCCTGGGCGGCGAGGGCGTAGTCGCCAAAGCCGGGTTGCGGCACCCAGACCTCGCGGCGACCCGTCAACATCGCCGCCAGCGTCAGCCGGCGAATGCCCTCTGCGCCACCGGCCGTGGGCAGGACCAGGTCCGCGTCACCGAGATGGCGGCGCAGCGTGCGGTAGTTCGGGTCGGGGTAGGCCTGACGGTCGGCGGTTTGCACGGCGTTCATCAGCGTCGGCGGCGGGCCCAGCGGGCTGGCATTGGTCGAGAAGTCGTGTGCTGCTGGCGGACCCTCATCCGGTCCCCCATGCTCGGGCAGCATAGGCGCGTTCATGCCCTCAACGCCCAGGCGAGCGCGGCAAGCAGCACGGCACCGGCAAAGACGGCCTGCTGGGCGACGGCGCGGGCAGCGTGCACATCGCCGGCCTGCACGGGGCTCCCTTCGGCATTCAATGCATAGACGCCGGGCTTGGACAGCCGCCGGCCCAGCCGCAACGCCATCGCCGCCATGGGCCAGCCGCTGTTGGGGGAGGGCGTGCGCCGGGCTTCGCGCGGCAGTCGGGCGAAGGAGGGCGGCATCAGTACCAGCGCCGTCAGCCGGGCCGGCAGCCATGACAGCAGGTCGTCCGCCCGCGCCGCCCATTTGCCGCACCACTCGCGCGCGTCGCGGTAGCCCCACATCGCGTCCGCCGTGTTGGCGAAGCGGTAGATGGCCGCACCCGGCAGTCCGGCGATGGCGAACCAGAACAGCGGCGCGATGACCGAATCGTTGAGGTTCTCGGCCAGCGTCTCGATGGCAGCCTCGCGCACCTCGGTCTCGGTCAAGGCCGACGTGTCGCGACTGACCAGGCGCGACAGCCGCGCGCGTCCAGCTTCCAGCGATTCATTCAATGCGGCTTCCACGGCCAGCGCCTCCTCGGCCAGCATGCGCCAAGCCAGCAGTGGCTTGAGCAGCAGGCCGACAGCCAAGGCAGCGCCGACGAGGCGCAGCGGTGAATGCCAAGGCTGCAGCAAAAGCAGCACCCAGCCCTCCAGCCACAGCGCGATGAAGGCCACCAGCGCCGCGCCGACCAGCCAGGCCAGCGCGCCGGCGATGAAGCCGACGGCTGGCGGTAGCTTCGTCAGCTTGAACAGGCCAAGATAGCGCCCCATGCCGACGACAGGATGGGCCCAGCTCGGCGGCTCGCCCAGGCGATCCACCAGCAGAGCCACCATCATGGCCAGCGGCAGCAGCAGGTTCATATGCCCAGCGGTGGCAGGCGGGCCACCAGGCCGCCCTTGAGTCGATCAGGCCGGCGGTCCCAGGCCAGCAGGCCGTCACCCGGCTCCGAATGTTGGGCGGCCACCGACAGCAGCGCGTCGACGCTGGCGGCGTCGGGCGCGAGCTGCCCGAACAGATAGCTGTGCTTGCCAGGGCCTTGCAGGGCCGCCGTGCAGCTCTGCTTGCAGGCAGCCATGCAGGCTTGTCCCCGAACGGGCAGCAACCAGTCGCGTGCCAGCGCCTCGTTTTCGACGGCTTCCAGCAGAGCCTGGCCCTGGCCATCGGCGCAGGTGGTGCAGATGATGAGGGCGCTCAATCCTCGATCCCCCGCTGCGCCGGTACGCCGGCCTTGTAGTGGTGCTTGATCATCGCCATCTCGGTGACCGTGTCGGCCAGCTCGATCAGTTCGGCCGGCGCGCCACGCCCCGTCAGCACGACGTGCACATGCGGCGGGCGCTCGCGCAGGCAGGCCAGCACCGTCTCCAGCGCCAGCCAGCCGTAGCGCAGCGGGTACATGATCTCGTCCAGCACGACGAGGAAATGGTCGCCCGCACGGATGACCGATTCGGCGCGGCCCCAGCCCTCGCGGGCGAGTTCGGCGGAGTGCTCCAGGTCCTTGCTCTTCCAAGAGAAGCCGTCGCCCAGGCCTTCGATCGGCACGCCCAGTTGCTCGAACACGCGGTGCTCGCCGAAGCGGGCGCTGGGTACCTTCATGAACTGGTAGATGCGCACCGGTTTGCCGCGGCCATGCGCGCGCAGTGCGAGGCCAAAGGCGGCGGTGCTCTTGCCCTTGCCGTCGCCGGTGTGGACGATCACCAGGCCACGGCGCTCGCCGCTGGGGATGACGCGTTCGCGGTCGACGGGAGGTTGTTCGATTTCCATGGGTCAGCCCCTGAAGAAAGCCGCTATGGCCTCCGGGTTGGACGGGAAGTAGTGGTGCACATAGCTCGCCCGCAGCGAGCCCTGCTGGTAGAGGGCCTCGGCGGTGTTGCCGCCATTGGGGTTGCTGGCCCGCATGATCGGCGCCAGCGGCGTCTCCAGCGTCGAGTAGTGATAGCTGTGGCCGCGCAACGGGCCTTCGGGCCAGGCGATGGCCTGCAGTCCCAGAGCCGCGAGGCGGTGCTGCACATGGGCGCGGCCGGGCATGACGCCGACCATGCGGTGAGTATCGCCGGCCGCGTCGGTCAGTGAGTCCAGCAGGGCCAGCATGCCGCCGCATTCGGCGAGCAGCGGTTTACCTGCGGCGACATGGCCGGCCAGGGCTGCGGCCAGCGTGGGGTGGGCACCCAGCGCCTCGACATGCAACTCGGGGTAGCCGCCGGGCAGCCACAGCGCATCGCAAACCGGCAGGGCCTCATGGCGGATGGGCGAGAAGAAGGACAGTTCGGCGCCCAGGGCGCGGAGCAGGTCGACATTGGCTGCGTAGATGAAGCCGAAGGCGGCGTCGCGGGCGATGGCAATGCGGCGGCCGTGGAGCAGCGGCGGCAGCGGCGGCTCAGTGTTCACCTCAAAGGCCTGGGGCTTGAAGGCCAAGCCAGGCCGCAGCCCGGCTTCCCAGGCATCGGCCCAGGCATCGAGCTGTGTATCCAGCCTCGGCTGCTCAAGCGCCTGCACGAGGCCGAGATGGCGCTCAGGCAGGATGAGCTTGGGCTCGCGCGGCAGCGCGGCAATCAGCGGCAGGTCGTCCGGCAGGCCTTCACTGAGCATGCGCCCATGCGCCGCGCTGCCGATGCGGTTGGCGATGACGCCGCAGTGGTGCAGCTCGGGCCTGAAGCGCTGCAGTCCCGTCGCCAGCGCTGCGAAGGTCTGGGCCATGGCCGAAGCGTCGATGACGCAGACGACGGGCAGCCCGAAGGCGACGGCCAGGTCGGCGCTGCTCGGGTTGCCGTCGAACAGGCCCATGACGCCTTCGACGAGGATGAGGTCAGCCTCGCGCGCGGCCTCGGCCAGCAGGGCCTGGCAGTGGGCGAAGCCGCCCATGAAGAGGTCGAGCTGGTAGACCGGGCGGCCGCTGGCGCGCTCGAGGATGCTGGGGTCAAGGAAGTCCGGCCCGGTCTTGAAGACGCGCACGCGCTTGCCGCGCCGTGCATGGCTGCGCGCAATCGCCGCAGTGACGCAGGTCTTGCCCGATCCCGAGGACGGGGCGCTGATGAAGAGGGCGGCGCAAGAGGTCATAAAGGCAGGGCGACCCAGCGGCCCTCGATCTGTGCGATGTGCAGGCGGGGACCGAAGACGCGTTTCAGCGCCGCATGCGTGGCTGCATCGGCCGGTGCGCCGGTGTGCACGATGCGGCCATCGGCCATCAGCACGAGATGGTCGGCCTGCAGCGCGAGATGCAGCTCGTGCAGAACGCTGACGACGCTGTGGCCGGCGGCGACGCGCTCACGCGCCAGGGCCATCCATTCGGCCTGGTGGGGCGGGTCGAGGTGGGCCAGGGGTTCGTCCATCAGCGTCAGCGGCGCGTCGACGGCCAGGGCGCGCGCCAGCAGCACGCGCTGGCGTTCGCCGCCCGACAGCGAACCGAGACGGCGCTCGCGCCAGTCCCAGCTCTGCGTGGCCTGCATCGCGGCCCGTACGGCGGCCTCGTCGGCGGCAGTGGGCGACGCCAGCCAGGGGCGATGGGGCAGGCGGCCGAGCTGCACGACGTCCTGGGCCGTCAGGTCGTCGGCGCCGGTCTCCTGCTGGCCCATCCAGGCCAGTTGGCGGGCGCGCTCGCGGGACGGCCAGTCATTGAGCGGCTTGCCGCCGAGCAGCACATTGCCTTCACAACGCTGCAGGCCGGCGATGGCGCGCAGCAGCGTCGACTTGCCGGCGCCGTTGGGGCCGACGATGGCCGTCCAACGGCCCTGGGGCAAGGCAAGATCGATGTCGCTGATCAGGTCGCGGCCGTCGATGCGGACGCGGGCGATGCGGGCGTGCAGGGCATTCATCGCTTGGGCGCTCCGCGTCTATGCATCAGCACAAGAAGATAGACGCCGCCCAGCAGCGCGGTGACGAGACCGACGGGCAGCTCCTGCGGTCGCATCAACCCGCGCGCGATCACATCGGCCACCAGCAGCAGGGCGCCGCCGGCCGCGGCCGACATCAGGATCAGCCGGCCGTGAAGCATGGGGCAGAGGCTGCGCACGAGGTGGGGGGCGACCAGGCCGACGAAGGCGACGATGCCGGTCTGCGCGACGGCAGCACCGGTGGCCAGCGCAAAGGCCAGGATCAGCAGCAGCCGCATCAGGCCCATGCGCACGCCCAGCGACGCGGCGGTGGCCTCGCCCAGCGTCAGCGCATCCAGGGCCGGGCTGGCCAGCAGGCCGATGACGAGGGCCGCGATGCCACTGGCGGTCATCACCGTGACGCTGCTCCAGCCCAGCAGGCCGGTGTTGCCGAGCAGGAAGGCCTGCATGGCGCGCAGGATGTCGGGCGCCCACAGCGTGGCCAGGCCGGTCAGCGCGTTCAGCACGACACCGACGACGACGCCGGCCAGCAAGAGGCGCAGCGTCTGCTCGACGCCGCGCGCCAGGATCAGCGTCAGGCCCACGCCAACCAGCGTGCCGACGAAGGCGATGCCGGTCAGTCCGACATGGGCCAGCAGCGACGAGGTCTGGGGCGAGATGCCGGTCAGCGCCAGCGCGATGGCGACCGCGAGACCCGCGCCCGAGGCGCTGCCCAGCAGATAGGGATCGGCCAGCGGGTTGCGGAACAGGCCTTGCGACATCGCACCGGCCATGCCGAGCAGGGCGCCGGCCCACCAGGCGCCCAACGAGCGCGGCAGGCGGATCTCCCACAGGATGATGCCCATGCTGTCGTCGCCGAGGTCAGCCCAGCCGGTGCTGCCGACCAGCACGCCCCCCAGCACGCCGCCGGCACCAACGAGCAGCAGCAGCGTCAGCAGCAGCCCGGGGCGGATGTTCATCACGAGGCGCCCTTCTCGCGCAGGCAGCGGGCCATGATCTGCGCCGCCTCGGCCATGCGCGGCCCCGGGCGGGTGAGGATGTCGCCCTCCTCGGGCTTGAAGATGCAGATGCGGCCGCGCTTGACGGCGTCGATGCGGTCCCAGCCGGGGCGCTGGGTCAGGCCTTCGGAGCCGCGCTGGCCGATCATGATCAAGGCCGGGTTGGCCTTGACGACGAACTCGGGGTTGATCTTGGGGAAGGGGCCGAGCGACGCCGGGATGATGTTGCCGGCGCCGAGCTTGGTCAACGTCTCGCCCATGAAGGAGGACTCGCCGGCGGCCCAGATGCCGGGGGCGACCTCGAAGTAGACGCGCACGCCCCGCGCCGACGCTGGCACGCTGCTGGCCGCCGCGGCGACGCCGGCCTCGATATGGCGCCAGACGCGCTGGGCATCAGGCACGCCGAGCACCTGGCCGATGATGTTCAGCACGCGCTGAACGTCCTTGTAGCTGCGCGGCTCCAGAACGACGACCTTGAGGCCCAAGGCGCGCAGCCGCTCGGCCACGCGCGAGGACACGGCCACCAGCACGACATCGGGCTTGAGCGACGCGATCAGCTCGACATTGGTGTCTTCCATGCCGCCGACCTTGGGCAGGGCGTTCACTGAGGCGGGGAAGTTGGAATAGCGGTCGACGCCGACCAGCCGGGCGCAGGCACCGAGTTCGCAGACGGTCTCGGTCAGCGAAGGCAGCAGGCTGACGATGCGCTGCGGCGGCGTGCTGATCAGCGTCACCTGGCCGAGGTCGTCCTTGATGTCGATGGCAGCAACCGGCAGCGCAATGGCCAACAGCAGCAGGGCAAGCAATCTACGCATGGTTCGAATCCTCGACGGGTCGTGTCCAGGCCTGGCCCGCGACCATCAGTGTCAATCGGCCGCACAGGCGCGCGACGTCCTGGTTCAGGCGGCCAAGCTCGTCGATGTAGTCGCGCACCTCTCGACCCAGCGGCGACACGCCCCAGCCGACCTCGTTGGAGACGAAGACGACGGGCGACTTCAAGCGTGGCAGCAGATCCAGCAGCGCGGTGCGCTCGGCCGGCCAGCCGGCCGCATCGGGCGCGCCGCTCATCGGCATCAGCCAGTTCACGAGCCACAGCGTCAGGCAGTCGACGACGATCAAGGTACGGTCGTCATCGACTTGTTGAAGCGCCGCGCTCAGGGCCAGCGGGGCTTCGACAGTCTCGAAGCCCGCCGGCCTTGTGGCGCGGTGGTGGGCGATGCGCGCACGCATCTCGTCGTCCGCTGCCAGCGCCGTGGCGATGACGGCAACGCGGCCCGTCCAGCGTAGCGCCAGCCTTTCGGCCCGGCGCGACTTGCCGCTGCGCTGGCCGCCGACGATGAGTTCGTGTGTGCTCATCAGCGCGAGCTTAGAGGGTGGGRCTCCAGCGCAGGCTGATCAGCGCCGTGCGCGGCGCCGACGCATAGCCATAGGCCGTCGACGTCTCGCGGTCGAAGGCGTTGTCCAGGTTCAGCTGCAGCTTCAGATCCTTGCGGATCTTGTACTGCGCGTTGAAGTTGACGAGGCCATAGCCGCCTAGCTTGCGCGTGTTGGCGGCGTTGTCCCAGCGCGCGCCGGAGGCCTGCACGCTGCTGCCCAGCACCCAGTCGCCCAGCTCGGTGTCGGCGCCGACCGTGGCCAGGCGCTTGGCGCGGCGGGCCAGCAGCAGCCCGGTGCTGGCGTCCGTAGGCTTCTGGAAGTCCATGGTGGCGCGCAGGTTCACGCTGCCGGCCTTGGTATTGCCGGCCAGGGTCACGCCGCGCAGGCGGGCCGCCGCCACGTTCTGATAGCAGCCGAAGGCGCTCTGGCAGCTGCCGGCGGCGCCGAAGATGATGAGGTTGCTGACGCGGTTGCGGTAGGCCGTGGCCGTGAGCTCGGTGTCGCCAACGCCGTACTTCAGGCCGAATTCGACATTGCGGCCGCGCTCGGCTTCGAGCGGCTTGACGCCAGGCTTGCTGAGGTCTGGCCCGTAGACCGTGCCCTGCTGGTAGAGGGTCGGTGCGCGAAAGGCATTGCCGACCGAGCCGACGACGCGCAGGCCGGTCACGACCTCATAGCCGGCCAGCAGGGTGCCGGTGTCGACACTGCCGAACTGGCTGTCGTTGTCGTGGCGGGCGTGGGCTTGCAGGCTGAAGGCACCGGCATTGAGCAGATAGCCCGCGCCGATGGCATTGCGGTGGCGCTTGCCGACGCCGGCGGTCACAAGGCCGCTGTTCTCCAGCTTGTCCTCGATGCGCTCGCCCTGGAAGTTGATCTGCTGGCCCTGGCCCAGCACATAGGAGCCGGTCAGCGCCAGGTTCTTGACCTTGGTGATGGTCAGATAGGGCGAGGGTGAGGTCTCGTAGCGGTCGCGCGACTCGCCGTAGCTGAGCTGGGTCTGCAGCGCCGGGGCCCATTGCGCCGTCCAGGCCAGACGGGTGGCGTCGGTGTCCTGCACGGTGTGGTCATCCACGAGGGGCCGGGACTTGGAGGAATCGTATTGCGCGTTCGCGTGGTTCTTGATGACGATGATTTCGGCGCGATGGCCCTCGGCCAGTTGGGCGCCGATGCGAGCCGTGCCCTGGTACTTGCGCCAGCCGTCCCGGTCAGGGATGTAGCTGAAGGAGCCGGGCACGTCGATCGTCGAGTTGAAGCCGTCGCTCTCCTCGATGGCGCCGGTGAAGGCGAAGTCGATGATGCCTTGGCTGCCGAACAGGCCGCCGTCGGCCTTCATCGTGCCCTGGGTGCCCAGGCCCACGCCGAAATCGGCGCTGATCTTGCCGCCGCCATTCCCTCCTGCTTTACGGGTGAAGATCTGCACGACGCCGCCGACGGCATCCGAGCCGTAGATGGCGCTGGCCGGTCCCTTCAGCACTTCCACGCGCTCGACCTGCGAAACCGGGATGCCCTGCCAGCTGGCGCCGCCGGTGGACTGCGAGTCCATGCGCACGCCGTCGACGAGGACCAGCGTGTGGCGCGTATCGGCGCCGCGCAGGAAGAGGCTGGTCGTGGACGCCGCACCGCCGTTGCGGACCATCTCGGCACAGCCGTTGTTGCGCAGCAGGTCGGCCACGCTGGCGGCGGCCTGGCGCTCGATGTCGGCGCGGGTGATGACGGTCAGGTCGGCCAGCACTTCCGACAGGCGCTGGGGCGTGCGCGCGGCGGTGGTGACGACGGTGTCGAGCTTGTTCTGGGCGTGGGCGGACGAAGCCAGGGCCAGCACGGCCAGGGCGAGCAGCGACCGACGGGCCGCGAGGAGGGAATGAGACATGAGAGGAGACGCGAACGAACACCCAGCCGCGCTGACCCCCGCAGCAAGGCTGAAAAACGGCCACCGCGCAAGTGCGCGAGGCGGCCCCGTCGTTGGCCGGTATCCGGGCTGATGGACTTGAGTTCTGCTCGACGCCTTCCCGGTGCACGCACCAGTGGCTATGTGGTCGAACAGTGAGGCGCCAAGGCCTCGTCCACTTACCGTTGCGGGGACAGCTCAGGTTAGATCTGCGGCGTGACCGCTCGTCCTCCTGATTCCCGTTGAACTGCAGCCGCCGTGAAGGCGGGCGCGAGCACCAACGGCGCGGATTCTATCGATGGCCGCTGGCGGCGGTGGAGGGCTTGTGCGGTTTGGCCGTCTTCGGCGGCTTCAGATGGGTGACTTGTGGGGCGCTGGCCGCCTGGGCGGGCGGTGGCGGCGCCTGCAAGCCGACTGCCTGAGCGCGCAGGTGGCGGGCTTCAGCCTCGCTGGCGCGGCGAGACTGGGCCAGGACCGCAGCCTGCCGGGAGTCCGCGAAGTGGCGGTCGCGCGCCGCCTTGCTGTCGGCGGCGCTGGGCTGGTCGTAGTCGACGCTGCTGGCCGCGCTGCCACCGGGGCAGGGCGAGTCGCGCAGGTCGCGACCGTCGAGGCCGCAGCGGTAGACCTGGGCGCGGCGCGTCTGGGTCTGCGCCAGAACAGGCAGTGCGAGTGCGAGGGCCAGAATCAGCAGCAGAGGCTTCATGAGGCCGGAGTGTCTACTGGCGGCTGGGGTTTGGGCGGCTTGGGCCGCGGCGGTTTGGCGTGAATTTTGGCCAGCGCCTTGTCCATGTCGCCGCGCAGCATCAGCTCGACGGCGCCGTAGCTCTTCTCGATGCAGTCCTCCACCGCCTGGCGCTCGGCCAGCGGCGGCTTGCGCAGCACATAGCCGGCCACCTCATCCTTGTGGCCCGGGTGGCCGATGCCGAGCCGCAGCCGCCAGAAGTCCCCGCTGCCAAGCTGAGCCCGCATGTCCTTCAGGCCGTTGTGGCCGCCGTCGCCGCCGCCCTTCTTGAACTTCATCTCGCCGGGCGACAGGTCCAGCTCGTCGTGGATGGCCAGGATCTCTTCCGGCGCGATCTTGAAGAAGCGCGCCAGCGCCGCGACCGACTTGCCGGACAGGTTCATATAGGTCATGGGCTGCAGCAGCCAGATGGGGCCGCTGGCGCCCGGCGCCTGGTTCACGCGGGCCACCAGGCCGTGATAGGCCTTGTCGGGCGCCAGGCTCACCTTGAGGCCCCGGGCCAGGCCATCGATCCACCAGAAACCGGCGTTGTGGCGCGTGTCTTCGTACTCGGCACCTGGATTGCCCAGGCCCACCATCAGCTTGATCATGACCATGATCGTAGCTTTGAGACCCAGCAATGCTGCAGCTACATTCGGCCGGGAAACTTGGCTGCAACCAGGAGTGGACCGAATGCAGAACAAGGAATCCAAGGGCAGCAAAACCTGGATCTGGGTCGCGGTAGTCGTCATCGTCATCGCGGGCGCGGCGTGGTGGTGGAAGGGCCGGGGCGGCGAAGGCGGCGCTGACGGGCCGGCAGGTGCGGCGTCCGCTGCATCCGGTGCCGGCGGGTCGGGCCGGCCCGCGGGCGGGCGCTTCGGCCGCAGCGGGCCGCAGCCGGTCACGGTGGCCGCCGTGCAAAAGCGCGACATGGCCGTCATCGTCGACGCCATCGGCAGCATCGCCTCGGCCAACACGGCCATCGTGCACGCCAAGGTCAGCGGCGAGCTGAAGGCCATCTATTTCCACGAGGGCCAGCCGGTGAAAGCCGGCCAGGTGCTCGCCCTCATCGATCCCAAGCCCTACGAGATCGTCCGCGACCAGGCCCAGGGCACGCTGGCGCGMGACCAGGCCCAGCTGGAGAACGCCCGCGCCGACCTTGCCCGCTACAGGGACCTCGTCGCCAAGGAGGCTGCGCCGCGCCAGCAGCTCGACACCCAGCAGGCCCTCGTGCGCCAGTTGGAAGCCACACTGCTGTCGGACCAGGCGGCGGTGGACAACGCCAAGCTGCAGCTGTCCTACACCCGCGTCACCGCGCCCATCGCCGGCCAGGCGGGCCTGAAGCAGGCCGACCTCGGCAACAACATCACGCCCGGCGACGCCAACGGGCTGCTGACCATCGCCCAGATCCAGCCGGCCGCGGTCGTCTTCGCCGTGCCGGACGCGCGCCTGCCTCGCATCCGCCAGCAGCTGGGCGACAAGCAGGCCTTGCCCGTGCAGGCCTGGGACCGCGAGCGCCGCACCAAGCTGGCCGAGGGCCGCGTCGCCAGCACCGACAACGCCATCGACGCCACCACTGGCACCATCAAGGTCAAGGCCCTGTTCGACAACAAGGACGGCGGTCTCTTCCCCAACCAGTTCGTCAATGTGCGCCTGCAGCTGGACACGCTGAAGGATGTCCTGGTTGTGCCGACCGCGGCCGTGCAGCGCGGCTCGCAGGGCATCTTTGTCTACGTGGTGGCCGACGGCCAGGTGGCCCTTCGCAAGGTGCAGACCCTGGCGACCGATGGCGATGCCACCGCCGTGCAGGGCGAGCTGAAGGAGGGTGACCAGGTCGTGACCGACGGCGCCGACCGCCTGCGGGACGGTGGCAAGGCCGAGGTCATCAAGGTGCCGGCCGGCGGCGCCTCCGGTGCGGGTGGACGTGGCGGTCGTGGGCGTGGCGCTGGCGCTGCCAGTGCGCCGGGCGCGAGGAG
>NZ_JBFUMN010000011.1:0-124237 GCF_054049335.1 Roseateles sp. P5_E1 | reverse complement strand
GTCGCCGCCCTCCAGCAGCAGCGCGGCCAGACGCAGGCGCGCCTCGGCCAGCTGGCCGAGCAGGTCGCCGCCTTCGCCGTCCGCCAGCAGACCGCGCCAGGCGGCGATGGCTTCGTCGCGCCGGCCCTGCAGCGCGGCGAGCTGGGCCTGCAGGCCCAGCAGCGGCCGTGGCCGGTGCGGCATGACGAGGTCGGGCAGGTCCGCACCGATGCGCACCAGACACTCCAGGCCCTCGGCCAGCGCCTCAAGGTTGCCGATGGCGGCCGCCATGCGCGACATGGCAAAGGTCGCATGCCAAGCGCCCCAGGCACCATAGCCCGGCACATGCTCGGCCAGGCGCAGCCGCATCAGGGCCAGGGCCTCGTCATGGCGGCCGGCGATCAGGTCGAACATCGCATGCAGGGCCTGGCCCTGGTTGCGCGCGATGACGATGCGACCCAACCAGGCTGCATCGGCTTCGGCATGAGCCAGCATCTGCCGGGATTCGGCCAGGCGGCCCTGCCAGAACAGGTTCCAGGCCTGGGACGTGTGCGCGTTGACGCCGAAGGGCAGCGACCGGTTGCCCAGCACCTGCATCGCGCCACGGTACCAGCGGTCGGCCACCGGCGACATGCCGACGCAGCTGATCTGGCGCGGCGACGGCGAGCAGATGTACCAGCTCTCCAGCGTGGTCGTGTTCAGCAGCTCGGTGACAAGGGCGTCGAACAGCGGCGCAACGGCGTCGAAGCGGCAGCTTTCCATCGCATGCCAGGTGCGGCCCAGCAGCGTCACGCGGCGCAGCTCGCCACTCAGCGCAAACGGGTCGAGGTCGCGCAGCAGGGCTTCAGCCTCCTGGAGGCGGCCCTGCGCGATCAGCAGGATGCTGCGATGGCCGCGCGCGGCGAGCAGACCGGCCTGGTCGCCGCGCGCGTCGAACAGCGCCTCGGCGCGGCTCTGATGCCATTCGGCCTGCTGGGCCTCCCACAGCACCCACAGCGCCAGCGCCTTGACGCGGTGCAGTTCCGGGCTGGACTCGGCAAAGGCAGGGTCGAAGCGCCGGGTCAGGTCCAGCAGGCCCTGGGCGCCGAGCTGGTTCATCAGCAAGGCGCCGTCTGCCAGCAGCAGCTCGGCTGCACGCTCGGGGCGGCCCGCGGCCAGCAACAGGCTCTGCCGGCGCACCGCGTCCGTCTCCAGCATCGCGGCGCGCTCCAGCTGCTGGCGGTAGACCTCGGGCTGCTCCTGGCGCAGGCGCTGTTGCAGCATGTCGCGCAAGAGCTGGTGCAGGCGCAGCGTGTGGGGCGCCAGGTCGACGACGGTCACGAAGAGCGAGAGGCGCTCCATATCGGCCAGCCAGCCGGCTGCGTGGGCGTCCTCGCCCAGCGCCTGGCAGCGCGCGGCGTCCAGTTCGTGCAGCACGCTGGTGCGCAGCAGGAAGCCGCGCAGGCCGGGTTCGAGGCGGTCCAGCACTTCGGCGGCGAGGTAGTCGAAGGTGGCGCGGTCGATGGCTGCGGGCAGGCGCTGTTGTCCCGCGCCCAAAGCCAGGCGCAGGCCGGCGGGCCAGCCCTGGCAGCGCTCGTAGAGCCCCGCCGCAGCGGTTTCGTCCAGGCCCGCTGCCTGGGCCAGTTGCTCGACCTCGCCGCGCGCCAGCGCCAGCTCGACGGGGCCGAGGTCAGCCAGCTCGCCGGCGGCCCGCAGCCGCGCCAGGCGCAGCGCGGGTTCGTGGCGGGCGGCCAGTACCAGGCGCCAGCGCTCGCCCATGCGGGCCAGCCAGCGGTCCAGGAACTGCAACGCAGCCGGGTCGACGAGATGGTGGGCGTCGTCCAGCACGATCAGGCCATGCTCGACCTCGCAGGCCTCCAGCGCATTCAGCATCGCATCGGCCACGGTGACGATCTCGGTGGCGCCGCGCAGCGCCGCGTCTCGCAGGCCCTCGGGCGCCGTGCGCCAGGGCGGGTCATAAGGCTCGAAGGCGGCGAACAGGCAGTCCAGCAGGCGGCCGAGGTCGTCGCCTTCGTCCAGGGCCACCCAGGCAATGGCCGTGTCGGCGCCCGCATCGGCCAGGGCCTGGGTCAGCAACGACGTCTTGCCATAGCCGGCAGGCGCGCAGATCAACAGCACGCGGTGAGCATCCAGCGCGCGCTGCACGTCGGCCAGCAGGGCCGGGCGTGGCAGCAGCAGGCCGGCACGCGGGCGCGGCGCACGGGTCTTGGTGTGGGCGAGAGCCATGGGCGCGGATGCTAGTTCACAGACCCCGGGCTTGAGGGGGTGAGATGGCTCCATCGGCTAACGATTGCCTAACGGTCGCTCTCCAGACTGGCGCACAACCTGATCGGAGACCCCACCATGAAGCTTGCCCGACTGCTGCTGCCCCTGACCCTTGCCGCCAGCCTTGGCGCCCATGCCCAGCAGGGCGTGAGCCTTGCAACCGGATTCACCGACTTCACCAGCTGGTCGCTGTACGGCAGCGCGACGGCGTCCAACACGACGCCGGGCAACGGCTTCACCTACAGCGACCTGATGCTGACGGCACCAGGTGTCGGCGGCCAGGGCGGCGCCGGCTTCGCGCCGAATGCCCTCACGCTGGACTTCAACCAGGCCTTCGCTTTCGACTTCCACTTCTTCATCCCCGTCAGCCAGGGCCTGCGCGGCGATGGCCTCACCTTCACGCTGAGCGACACGGCCGGCGTCGGCGGCGCAGGCTCGGGCCTCGGCTATGACGGCCTGAGTCCGGCCAGCGTGGCCTTTGCCATCGACACCTTCCACTTCAACGGCGAACCGGTGTCGCCCAGCCTGCAGATCCTGTCCGGCGGCTCAGTGGCGCCGCTGGCTGCTACCGAAACCGGCCTGGGCGACACCATCCGCGACCCTGACTTCCAGTGGTATGCCTCGGTGCAGTACACCCCCTCGGGGCTGAACGACAACGCCGGCATGCTGACCGGCACCATCGAGCACTTGAACCTCGGCATCTACACGGTCAGCGCCCAGGTCAGCTTCGACCAGCTGGGCCTCGTCGGCACGCCGGTGTTCTACGGCTTCACGGCCGCCAACGGCCTGGCCACCGACGGCCACTTCCTCACCTCGGCCGTGCCGGTGCCCGAGCCGGGCAGCGGGGCCCTGATCCTGGCCGGCCTGGCCTGCCTGGCCATGCTGGCCCGGCGCCGCCGCGCGCGTTGACGTGATCCAAGTCGCTGCCCTCGGCCCGCGGCCCGCGGCCCGCCTGCGGGACGCCCTTTGACTGTCACGCCTCGGCCGCGACGTTGTAGACACCTGCCTCGGACAGGCGAAAGCCACAACGGCTGTAGAACTCCCGCAGGTCAGGCTCGAAGTCGACGTGCACCCAAGTGACCCCGCGCGCCCTGGCTTGCTCCAGCGCGGCAAGAACCAACGCCGTTCCGATACCGTGCCGCCGGCAACTGGGATGAACCGTGGGGTCCAGGACAAACGCATGCGTCTTGCCGTCCCAGGCGACGTTGACGTAGCCGACAAGTTCGGCCCCCCGGTACGCGCAGACGTAAGCCATGCTGGAGCGCAAGACGGGTTGAAATGTCGCAGGGCAATGGTTCGCCCAAGATGCGGAAAACAACTCGTTCAGTTCCAAGTCACCCAGGGGTGGCGAGAGCTTGTATTCGATGGCGGGCGCTGAACTCATGGGCGGCACGTGGTTAGGCGTCACCCCACTCAGCGACG
Source organism: Roseateles sp. P5_E1 (assembly GCF_054049335.1). NCBI lineage: Bacteria > Pseudomonadati > Pseudomonadota > Betaproteobacteria > Burkholderiales > Sphaerotilaceae > Roseateles > Roseateles sp. P5_E1. The sequence continues at coordinate 120,571 of NZ_JBFUMN010000011.1, read as the reverse complement.
AACGCGGTAGCGGATGTGGGTGGCTTCCGGGGTGTCGATCACCCGGACAATCTCCAACTCGACGCGCGAAGGCAACATCTCGAATAACCGGCGGCCACCACCGAGCAGGACCGGGATCTGGTGGATCTGCAACTCGTCCAGCACACCAGCCTCGAGCGCCCGTTGCGCCGTGTACGCGCCAAGCATCAGCACGATGCGATCCCCGGCGGCGGCCTTTGCCTGCGCCATTGCGCGCTCGATGCCGTCGGGCACGTAGGTCACCAACGGATAGTTCGCTACCGAAGGGCCCGGCGGYCGGTGGCTGGGCACGATGATCGGGACACCGTGGTTGTCACCGCCCCAGTGATCGACCTGCTCCACAGTGCGCCGCCCCGCCAGAATCGCGCCAGGTGAGTTCCAGTCGTCCCACAATTGTCCGACCGCCCCAGAGGGACGGGAGAAGTCCCCATACCACTCGTGCAACCGGTCGAATCCGTCGCCGCCGGGGTTGCCCACTTCGTCGTTCGGGCCAGCGATGTATCCGTCGAGTGACATAGACATGAAGAGCACCGATGTGGCCATTTGGGGTCTCCTGTTCTTTCGAAGAATGGTCAGACGTACGCGATGCCGCTTGAGTGACGCCTGACGTTTGACATGAGGGGCGGCCGCAAGTGGGCGAAGCCCGCTTGTGGACACCCCTCTATCGAAGGGTTATGCATCGCTGCGCGCTGCCACACTGGGTGCCACTTCAATGCCGAGCCATAACCGCAACTCCTGGATGAACTGCTGCTCGGAAAGCCAAGGTTGCTCGCGGAACACCTTCGACTGAATGTTGTTGAACTTCTCACCAACCTTCCCTCCGGACAGATAGCGCCTGAGGACCTTAGAGGAGACGAAAAGAACCTTCTCTGGCTCGTGGACCTCGCTGGCGAGTGCCCATCGGAGGTTCGTTTCGAAGTAGGGCAGTTCTCTGGCAACGATCTCTGGCTGAAAGCCCCCGCCCTTGCTACCGCCGAACCCAAGCCGCCCATGCTTCGACTTGTGATACTTGACCTCAATGAAGAACAGTGCGGGCTGCGGAAAGTCTTTGCAAATAAGGATGTCGACGGCCTTCTTGTTTCGTAGCGCGTAGACCCGTTCGTCCAGCCGCGTAACGTGCTCCCGGATCAGGCTTCGGATATGCGCCTCGAACTTGCTCTCACTTTCGTAGGTCACACGGTCTCCTGCGAGGCCTGACGTCAAAGGTCAGCGGGCGGCGAAGCCGTCCGCTGCAGCGCAGGGTTAGCGGAGTAATCGGCCCGCCTCGCCCGCAAATCGTCCGGAAGAAACACCTGGCGTAGTGCGCTGCATCGTGGCACGGTGGAACGTGGCGCCGGGGAAGACCGAAGCAGCAATGGTGCACATTGCCCGCGGGTTAGCGTGGTCATGGGCTGCGTCATCGACATTGGTGAATCGTCATGCGGGCCTTGGGCTCGCGCGGCGATATCCCGTTTGAGAGAGTGATCTAGACGACACACCCGATCCGGTGCCACGTTCCACCACTCATCTTGGAGGACAACATGGCTTCGCGCAATCGGGCTCGCTCGCAGAGCACCCTGTCCTTGACCCACCCCAACGCTGCTGGCATCGACATCGGCAGCGCCTCGCACTTCGTGGCCGTCCCACCCGACCGCGACGACCAGCCTGTGCGCGAGTTCAAGAGCTTCACCGCCGAGCTCGCGCGGCTGGCCGACTGGCTCGACGCCTGCGGCGTGGACACGGTGGCCATGGAATCCACCGGCGTGTACTGGATTCCCCTGTTCGAGCTGCTGGAGCGGCGCGGCTTCACGGTGCTGCTGGTCAACGCCCGGCACGTCAAGAACGTCTCGGGCCGCAAGAGCGATGTGCTGGACTGCCAGTGGCTGCAGCAGCTCATGAGCTTCGGGCTGCTGCGCGGGGCCTTCCGCCCGGCCGACGCGGTGTGCGTGCTGCGCGCGCTCACGCGCCAGCGCGCCACCACGTTGCGCACCCAGGCGCGCTGCGTGCAGCACATGCAAAAGGCGCTGGTGCAGATGAACATCCAACTCGCCAACGTCATCGCCGACGTGGTGGGCGAGACGGGCCAGAAGATCCTGCGCGCCATCGTCGCGGGCGAGCGGGACGGCCAACGGCTGGCAGCGCTGAAGAACACGCGCATCCACGCCAGCGCCGACGAGATTGCCGCCAGCCTGTTGGGCAATTGGCGGGCGGAGCACCTGTTCGCGCTGAAGCAGGCACTGGCCGCCTTCGACTTCTGCGGCACGCAGCTCGCCGAGTGCGACGCCGAGATCCAAGCCCAGCTCCAGGCGCTGCAACGCTGTGAAGGCGAGCCGGCCAAGGGCAAGAAGCGCGGGCGCGCTCGCAACGCCCCCAGGTTCGACCTGCGTGGCCAGTTGTTCCGCATGTGCGGTGTGGACCTCACGCGCATCGATGGCGTGGACGTGACCACGGCGCTGGTCGTCGTCAGCGAGGTGGGCACCGACATGAGCCGCTTCGCCAGCGACAAGCACTTCGCGTCGTGGCTGGGTTTGTGCCCGGGCACGAAGATCACGGGCGGCAAGGTGGTGAGCGGCAAGACCCAGCGGGTGGCCAACCGCGCAGCGCAGGCGCTGAGGCTGGCGGCGGCAGCGCTCAGGGCCAGCAAGTCGGCGTTGGGGGCGTACTACCGGCGGCTGTGCGCGCGCATGGACAAGGGCAAGGCGGTGACGGCAGCGGCTCACAAGCTGGCGCGGTTGATCTACGCGATGCTCAGCAAAGGCCAGGAGTACACCGATGCGGGTCAGGACTACTTCGAGGAGCGCTACCGGGAGCGGGTGCTCAGGAACCTGCGGCAGCGGGCTCAGCAACTCGGCATGCAGATCGTGCCCGTGGCCCAGACCGCCTGAAACCTCTTTGCAGATCAACTATTTGGTGGGTGTTTCTTGAGAGCCATCATTTCAGCCTCGCAATCAGGCTTTGCATGTGGCCGCTCCACGCGGGGAATTCCTTCTCTTGCCACAGCTCCCGAAGCTCAGACTTGGGGCCGTTCAGAACACGTAACGCAGCCTTCGCCGCGACGGGAGCGAGCTTTGCTATTTCGGCTTTCTGTTGCTGTTCCAGCCAAGCCGACAGTTCCTTGGGCAGAGATTTTGACGGCCTGCCTTTTGATGCTGCGACAACCTCGGCTGCTGCAACGGCCATCGAGCACTCCGGAGCCTCAAGATATCCATCGGCTAGCGCCGCATTGAGCGCGACCGAAATGAACTTTGGACCCTTGGACCGAGCACATTGACTCGCCCAGTCCATAGCATCATCGTTGCTAAAGCTATCCGACTCCCACGCGCCCGCTCGAGCTTGTGAAACGAATGCCGATGTTGCGGCGAGAAGCATGAGATCGCGACGGTTCATGTCTGGCTAACGTGTTATCAATTGCAGATAGGTGTCGCCTACCACCGCTACCGTCGCGCTAACCGGCTCCGCGACAGGCCCTGCAAGCGCTTGATCCAGCGGGGGTTTCTGGCGATTTTACTGTTGTTTCATACAGCACTAAATTTGCCGACGAAAGCGGCACTTGTTACAAAGGCCCCGCCGGGGCGCTTGGCCGCGTGCCATGTTGCCATCTCTCGTCGGCGCCGAACACGGTCAGCATTCACCGCCGCGTCGATATGACAGGGCACCGGATCTGCCGCCGTTGCGCGCCACGCGGTTGCTGGACCAGCTTCGCGAGCGCATTCGCACCCTTCACTACAGCCCGCGTACCGAGGATGCCTACGTTCACTGGTGCCGGGCCTTCATCCGCTTTCATGACCGTCGGCACCCCAAGGACATGGCTGGCCCGGAGGTCGAGGCCTTCCTGACCCATCTCGCGGCCGATCGCGGCCTGCCGGCCTCCAGCCATCGCCAGGCGCTTTCGGCTCTGCTCTTTCTGTATGGCAAGGTGCTGGGTCAGGCCTTGCCCTGGATGCAGAACATCGGCCGCCCGGTGCCCAAGCGGCGCCTTCCCGTGGTGCTTCACCCAGACGAGTTGGCCTCGGTCCTGGGGCAGTTGCAGGGCGTGCATCTGCTGTTGGCGCAGTTGCTGTACGGCACCGGCATGCGCATCACGGAGGGCTTGCAGTTGCGCGTGAAGGACATCGACTTCGCGCAGCGCGCCATCTACGTTCGCCAGGGCAAGGGCGACAAGGACAGGGTGGTCATGCTGCCGCAGTCCCTGGTGGCACCGCTGCGCGCACAGTTGGGTGTCAGCCGCCAGACCTGGGCAGAGGACGTCGAGGCGGACTGCGCTGGCGTGCAGATGCCCGGCGCGCTCGCCCGCAAATACCCCAGGGCGGGTGCGAGCTGGGGCTGGTTCTGGGTCTTCCCGCAAGACCATCACGCCACGGACCCGCGCACCGGCGTGCTCCGCCGGCACCACCTCTATCACGAGACCTTCCAGCGTGCATTCAAACGGGCCGTCCAGGCCGCCGGCGTCGCCAAGCCCGCCACGCCTCACACGCTGCGCCATTGTTTTAGCTACGACATGACTTGGGTACAAGTCAGTCTTCACTGAACCTTCGGTTTGCCACCCACCTGCTGCAAGCCGGCAGCGACATCCGCACCGTGCAGGAACTCCTCGGCCACTCCGACGTGGCCACCACGATGATCTACACCCATGTGCTCAAGCTCGGCGGCGGTGCCGTGCGCTCGCCACTGGACGCACTGGCCATGGCTCGACAGGAGGCTTCATGAACCTGGACACCGAACGGATCGACGACGCCGTGCTGGCCTTGTTGCTACTGGGCCTGCATGACGGCCATCGGGCGTGGAAGTCCTTCGACTGGGATGCGATGGGCCGGCTGCACGAGAAGGGGTTGATCAGCGACCCGGTCGGCAACGCGAAGTCCATCGCCTTCACGGAAGAGGGCCTGCAGAGGGCGGAGGCCCTGCTGCAGTCGCGATTTGGCAAGGCGAGCTAAGAGGCTGAGGCCGCACCGCCGGATTGCGCCGGCCGATTCATCACTCCGCCAGCAACTGCTCCAGCCGCTGCTCCCGCAGCCCATAAAAGCGCTTGATATCGGCAATCTGCGCCAGCAGCTCCGGCCGGCGCGCGGCCAATGCCTCGGCGGCCAGGCCCTGCGCCTTCACGGCCAGGATCATCTTGTTCTTGCTGGTGTGCTCCAGCGCGATGAACTCGAAGACCTGGGTGCGGTAGCCCTGGCTCTCCAGCAGCAGGGCGCGCAGCGAGTCGGTCACCATCTCGGCCTCTTGGCCGAGGTGGATGCCGTGCTGCAGCATGGGCCGCAGCACGGCTGGCAGCGTCATCTGCGGGCGCAGCTCCTTGTGGCAGCAGGGCGAGCTCATGATGACTTTGGCGCCGGACTGCAGGCCGACGTGCAGGGCGTGGTCGGTGGCGATGTCGCAGGCGTGCAGGGCAATCATCACGTCCAGCGGTTGCACGGCCTGCGTTCTCACGTCGCCCTGGTCGAAACGCAGGCCGGTCAGGCCCTCGTTGTCGATGATGGCACCGCACAACTTGACCATGTCGTCACGCAGCTCGATGCCCGTCACGCGGGGGCTGAGGCCGTGGGACTGCAGCCAGTCATGCACGGCGAAGGTCAGGTAGCCCTTGCCAGAACCGAAGTCGGCCACCCGCACGGGGCCTTGCAGCTCGGCCTCGTCGACGGCCGAGGACAGGATCTCGACGAAGCGGTTGATCTGCTTCCACTTGCGCGCCATCGCCGGCACCAGCGCCGGCTCGCCCTTGACAAGGTGGGTCAGCCCCAGCGCCGACCACACGGGATTGACCATGTCCAGCGGGCGCTGCTTGGCCTTGTCGTGGGCGGCGGGAGCAACCGCCTCAGACCCATCGACGCGCGTCACCCGCAGCGTTTCGCGGCCCTTGCGGCTGACGGCGAACTGCACCTCTTCGGTCGCCGTGTGCAGATGGGCATTGCGAAAGCGTGCGCCCAGCAGCGTGGCGATCTCGGCCAAGCCCGCCTCGGGGGCGTGGTTCTTGGTGACGTCCTTGGTACGGTGGCGCCAGAGAAAGCTCAAGGCCGGCTCACCGCGCAACTCGACCAGCCGCACGGTGAGGCGCTCGACGTCCTCGTCCTCGCCCACCGGTCCGGACAGCAGCAGCTTGCTGAACCGCCCGCCGGCCAAGCCCAGGCGGACGAGATGCATAAAACGTTCGTGGGCAGAAGCGCTGGCGGCGGGCGGCGGGGTGATCAGGCTGGTGAACATCGGGGCCGATTCTCCCCGCGTCCAGGGGGGCGACGGGTCCAAACACCCATTCCGCACGCTTTGCGGCCCGCGCCCCCCGCAACGGGAGGGTGTGCGGGCGGGCCACCTTTCCTACATTAACCCCCTAGTTTGAAGTGCTCAAGACAGCTTTTCCACAGGGGGTTCCGTTCATGTCCAAGTCCATTCGCCTGCTGGCCGCCGCGGCGCTGACCGCATTGGCAGCATCCGCACACGCCGATTTCGTGTACTCGACGCAGGGCGTGAGCTTCACGTACCACGGCGTCGATGCCGACACTTTCACGCTGCGCATCCAGAACGCGCTGGACGCCACCGGCAACTGGGCCCCGGCCACCCACCTGGGCTATCTGGGCTTCAAGGGTCTCGGTGACCTGAGCGTCGTGACCGGCGTGAATGTGAACGTGTCCCCGGCACCTGGCAACAACGTGCTGTGGACCTATGCGCATGGCGAACTGACGGGCAACGGCTGCAACAGCAATGCCAACTCCGACGCCATCTGCATGGACGCCACGCCCGACCTGCAGTTGACCAACGACCTGCTTTTCACGATCGATCTGCTCGGCAATGGCGTCGACATCAGCAATGCCACCGCGCCGCTGCTGAAGGCGAGCTTCACCGTCTGGCAGGAGGAAACGCGCAACAAGCCGGCCGCCTTCGTCAATACCGGTGACCTGCTGGGCCAGACGCTGACCAGCAACGCGCAAGCCCCGGGCCAACTGCCCGAGCCGGCCTCCCTGGCGCTGTCCGCGCTGGCTCTGGCCGGCCTGGCCGCCGCACGCCGCCGCAGCCGCGGCTGATCGCAAACTCCGGCGCGGGCGTCATGCCACGCGCCGGACTTGCCCGCGAAGGCAAACAAAGCCAGCTTTGGCTTCAGGCGTGCGTGATGTGCGCCCGCGTCTCGGCCGTGTCCAGATGCGGCAGCGTGTTGAACGTGACGAGGTGGTGGCGCTTCGGGTTGAAGGCGAACTCGGTGACAGCCGAGTTGCGGATGCGCAGGTTGAGTTCCACAAAAGTCTCGGGCGGCGTGGACAGCACCTGGGCCACGGCCGTGGCGATAGGCCCACCGCTGGAGACGATGAGCACCTGTTTGCCCACACCCAAAGCCAGCACGCGTGCCAGCGCATCGGCCACGCCGGCGGCGAAATCCGCGGGCGCCGGCATGCCCACCGGTGCCGTCTCGCCGCTCATCCAGGCCAGCAGGCCCTGGCGAAGCAGCCGGAAGTGGTGCTTGACGGCCTCGGGGGTCGTCGGGGCATCGATGGGGCCGGGGTGGATGGCGCGCACGACGGCCTCGCTGTCGTACTCGTTCAGCCCCGGCAGTGCGACGGCGGGCAGATCCTCACCGTAGCCCTCGACGATGCCCGCCAGCGACTGCTTGTGCCGCCGCAGCGTGCCGGTGAACACGGCATCGAAGCGCTGGCCGCGTTCGCGCCAGTAAGCGCCGAGATGGCGGCATTGCTCATGGCCCTTGGCGCTGAGCTGGTCATAGTCGGCCGCACCAAAGCTGGCCTGACCGTGGCGGACGAGATAAAGGCTTCCCATGAACGTGATCATGAACGGCAAGGGCAGCGCCCGCTGTCGCGACAATGACGCCATGACACTTCGAATCGCCACGCGCGACGACACTGCCGAGATCTGGCGCGTGCGCTATGCCGTCACCGAGAACACCCTGACACCGGGCCGCATCTCGGATGCCGAACTGCATGTCTATCTGGAAGATTTCGGCCGTGGCTGGGTTGTCGAACTGGAGCCCGGGCGCATTGCGGGCTTTGCCATCGGCGACGCCCGCGACGGCCACATCTGGGCAATGTTCGTGGACCCGGCGTTGCATGGGCAGGGCTACGGCCGTCAGTTGCACGACGTGATGGTGAACTGGCTGTTCGCCCAGGGCCACGGGCGCCTGGACCTGGGCACCCAGCCCGATTCGCGCGCCGAGGCCTTCTACCGTCGAGCCGGCTGGACGCCGACCGACGAAGGCCTGGACGTCTACGGCGACAAACGCTTTGAACTTCGCATCGAGAACTGGAACCCCCATGCTTGAAACCCATGTCATCGAGACCGGCCCCAATCCCGGCACGACGCTGATCGTGCTGCACGGCCTGGGGGCCGACGGCCATGACTTCGTGCCCATCTGCGGCGAGCTGGACCTGAAAAGTCTCGGCGCCGTGCGCTTCGTGTTCCCGCATGCCCCCGAGCGGCCGGTGACCATCAATGGCGGCTATGTGATGCGGGCCTGGTACGACATCCTCGGCGCCGACCTCGTCAAGCGCGAGGACGAGGCCGGCCTGCGCGAGTCGCAGCGGCAGATTGCCGAACTCATAGACAGCGAGCGCCAACGCGGCGTGGCAGCGAACCGCATCGTCCTCGTCGGCTTCTCGCAGGGCTGCGCAATGGCGCTGATGACGGCGCTGCGCTACCCCGAGCGCCTGGGCGGCGCCGTCGGCTTGTCGGGTTATCTGCCGCTGGCTGCGACGACGGCCACCGAGCGCTCGGCGGCGAACGCCGACCTGCCCATCTTCATGGGCCATGGCAGCCAGGACACCATCGTCGTGCCCGCCCGCGGCACGGCCAGCCGCGACGCTCTGCGAACTCTGGGCCATGAGGTCGAATGGCATGACTACCCGATGCCGCACTCGGTCTGCATGGAGGAGATTGAAGACCTGAACGCCTGGCTGCTGAAGCAACTGGCYTGAATTCGGGGGCTTGTTTCCATCACCGACGGATGGGCTCGTCGGGGAAGATCAAGTAGTCATGGAGCGCCTGGCCGAACAGATCGTTGACTGGCACAACCGCCACCCGCTTGCGCGGCGCATCGCCGTGGGCGATGTGCACACCGTGGGCGTGGTGGCCCTGCCCTTTGTGCGCGCCTCCGCCGAGGCGGGCGGCCTGGTCGAGCCCGTGCTGACCGATGTGGTCAGCGCCTTCGACGCATTGCATGGCTCGCCCCCTCTGTCACGCTGGGCGGCATGGAAGCAGCGCCTGACGCATCTGCCGCGCCTGATCGCCCGGCGCCCGCGCACGCAGTGGCGCGCCTTCAGCGAGAAATTCCTGCCCGGCCTGAGCCCGGCCCAGGTCGAGCGCTTTGCGCTGGCCCATGGCTTTGCCGAGCCGCCGGCCACCCCCGACAGCCGGCCCTGGCGCGTCATCGTCATCGACGAGACCCTGGCCAGCTCCCACAGCGGCTGGCCTTTCGAGCTCTATGTGATGACGGCGGGCGTCGATGTGGGCAGCGCCCGCACCCGCGTGCTGGCCGGCCGCGGCATCCCTTCGGAAATCATTGGCCGCCGGCTGTGGGACCCGATCCGCCTGGGCGCAGCGGGTGCCGTCCTGGCGGTCCTGATCGCCGCGGGTGCCTGGATGCTGTGGCCCCAACGCGCGGCCGAGCCGGCCGCTGCGCCGCCCCCGACGGCAGCGTCGGCGGCATCAGCGCCGGCCCTGCCTGTCTCCGCCTCAGCCGCTTCTGCGCCCGCCTCCGCTCCAGAGTCGGCCGTTGCGGCCGCTTCGGCCGCTCAAGCGCCCGCCAGCGAGGCTGCAAGCGACGCGCCACCGCCCGATATTCGCCCCCGCCTCGTGGAGCGCACCGACGGCATCAAGCGCCCGCCGATCCTGCGCTCGGACAAGCCCGCCGAGGCGCCTGCGGAAAAGCCGGGCGAAAAGACGGTCGACAAGCCCGAGCCTGCCGCCAGCAAGCCCGAGYCCGTCGACCCACGCCTGGCTCGCCTGGCCCAGTCATCGGACAAGGTCGTCGTCGCCCTCGTCGGCCCGCCGGGCAGCAAGGCCGAGGCCGAGGCGCTGCTGGGGAAGATGAAGGCGGGCCTGGTCGGCGTGCACGGCAACCCCGACGCGCTGCAGGCCGATGTCATCCAGACGCCCGAGGGCTGGCGCGCAACGGTCTGGCCTTTCCCGAGCCGGGAGCAGGCCCAGCTGATCAACGCGACGCTGGTGGCTCGCGGCCTCAAGACCAAGGCCGTGAACTTCTAGGACCGGCGTATGACGAAGGCGCGCTTGTCGCCGCTGTCAAAGCCACAGCGCTCGTAGAAGGCCCACACGGCGGGGTCCTTGCGGCTGGTTGTCAACACGACCTTGTAGGCACCTGCGCCCCAGGCTTGATCAATCGCATGCCGGACGACGGCCTGGCCATGCCCCTGGCCGCGATGGTCCGCATGGGTGACGACGTTCTCGATGACGCCATAGCTGCTGCCGCCGCGCGTCAGGTTGGGGATGACGGCGAGGTTGCAGCTGGCGATGAGCGTCTCACCGTCAAAAAGCCCGAAATGGCGCAGCCACGGATGTGCGAACACGGCGTGTACCGCCTCTTGCGAAGGCGGCGCATCGCCGGCGTTCAGATGCTGATAGAGATCAAGCAGAGCGTCGACATCGCCGACGCCCAGGTCACGGATCACCACAGCACTGCTCATCGCCCTGCGGGCCGAGCGCTGGGCCGCTCCCGAGCCGGCCCGCGCTGGCGATGTGCTTGCGGCTCGACGCCGCAAGCATCGCCGTCACCTCGGGGGACCGGCTGGACTCGCCCGCGTTCAGCGGCGCGAGGCCGGACGAGGGGTCTCATTATTTGACTTCCAACTTCATCGTGTTGGCAATGAAAGCCAGGATGTCGCTGCGCTCCTCGATGATCTTGGATGTCGGCTTGCCCGCGCCGTGGCCGGCGTTGACCTCGATGCGGATCAGCTTCGGAGCCGCACCCGTGTCGGCGGCCTGCAGCGTGGCGGCGTACTTGAAGCTATGGGCCGGCACGACGCGGTCGTCATGGTCGCCGGTCGTGATCAGCACGGCCGGGTACTTGGCGCCGCTCTTGATGGTGTGCACCGGCGAGTAGGCGCGCAGCGCGTTGAACATCTCCGGGCTGTCGGCGCTGGTGCCGTAGTCGGTAGCCCAGGCCCAGCCGATGGTGAAGTTCTGGTAGCGCAGCATGTCCATCACGCCGACCTGCGGCACGGCGACCGCGAACAGGTCGGGGCGCTGGTTGGTGACCGCGCCGACCAGCAGGCCGCCGTTGCTGCCACCGTTGATGGCCAGCGTCGCGGGGCTGGCGACCTTGTGGCTGATCAACCATTCGCCGGCGGCGATGAAGTCGTCGAAGACGTTCTGCTTCTTCAGCTTGGTGCCGGCCTCGTGCCAGGCCGAGCCGTATTCGCCACCGCCGCGGATGGAGGCAATGACGTAGACGCCGCCCATCCTCATCCAGGTCGCGGCCGTCACGCCATAGCCCGGGGTGATGGAGATGTCGAAGCCGCCATAGCCGTAGAGCAGGGTCGGGTTGCTGCCGTCGAACTTCAGGCCCTTCCTGGCGGCGATGAAGATCGGGAAGCGGGTGCCGTCCTTGCTGGTGACGAACTCGCGGCGGGTCTCGAACTCATCGGGGTTGAAGGCCGTCTTGGGACGCTTGAAGAGGCTGATCTTGCCGGTCCTGACGTCGTAGCGATGGATCTCGGCCGGGGTGGTCAGGCTGGTGTAGCTGAAGAAGGTTTCCTTGTCGCTCCAGCGCCCGCCGAAGCCGCCAGCCGTGCCGATGCCGGGCAGCTTGACCTCGCTGAGCTGCTTGCCGTCGGCGCCATGCACGCGCACGAGGGTCGCAGCGTCATGCAGATAGCTCAACAGGAAACGGCCGCCGACGGCAGAGGCTGCCGTCATCGCATCCGGGCCCTCGGGCACCAGCGTCTTCCAATTGGCCTGCGCCGGGTTCTTCAGGTCGACAGCGACGAGCTTGCCGCGCGGGGCGCCCTTGTCGGTCTTGACGATCAGCTTGCCGTTGACGGCGGCGACAGGGGTGTACTGGGCGTCGAAGTCCAGCGTGATGGGCTGGGGCTTGCCGCCGGCAAAAGCCCCCTTGGGCAGGGGCAGCACCATCAGGCCGTTCTTACTGCCGGCGCTCTTCCAGACGCTGATGACCAGCAGTTGGCCGTCGTCCGACACCTCGGTGCCAAAACCCCACTCCTTGTCGTCGCGGTTCTCGGCGACGAGCAGGTCCTCGCTCTGGGCCGTGCCGAGGCGGTGGTAATAGAGCTTCTGGAAGTAGTTGGCGCCCTTGAGCTTGTCGCCTTCCTTGGGCGCGTCATAGCGGGCGTAGAAGAAGCCCTTGCCATCGGCCGTCCAGGCGGCGCCGCTGAACTTGACCCATTCGATGGTGTCAGCGAGGTCCTGGCCGGTGGCGAGGTCACGCACCTTCCAGGTCTGCCAGTCGGAGCCGGCACCGGCGATGCCATAGGCCAGCAGCTTGCCGTCGCGCGAGGGCACGACGCCGCTCAGTGCCACGGTGCCGTCCTTGGACAGCAGGTTGGGGTCCAGCGCCACGACCGGCGTGTCGGCCAGCGACTTGGCCGTGTAGAGGACGTTCTGCTGCTGCAGGCCGTCGTTGCGGGTCCAGAAATAGCGGCCGCCTTCGCTGAAGGGGATGCCGAAGCGCTCGAAGTTGTAGAGCTCGGTGTAGATGCGGCGCGCCGGCAGGCGCTGCGGCATGGCGGCCAGGAACTTGTCGGTGACCTCGTTCTGCTGGACGACCCAGGCCTTGGTCTCGGCGCTGTTGTCGTCCTCCAGCCAGCGGTAGGGGTCGGCGACAGCCGTGTCGTGATAGGCGTCGACCTGGTCGACCTTGCGCGTGGCGGGATAGCTGAGGCCCTGGGCCTGGGCGCTGGTGGCGAGAACGGCTGCGAGGGTGATGGCAGACAAGGTGAGCTTCATCGAGCGGTGTCCGGGATGTGTTCCGTGAAGCCGCGGATTGTCAGCGCCGCCCGCAGGCGGCGCCGATCGTCATGCGATGAAGCCCTGACAGCAATAACCCGGAGGGCCTGCGGGCCCTTAGCTACGGTAGTCGGCGTTGATGCTGACGTAGTCGTGGCTGAGGTCGCAGGTCCAGACGGTGGCGCTGGCCGAACCGCGGTTCAGGCCGACGCGGATGGTGATCTCGGACTGCTTCATGACGCGCTGGCCGTCTTCCTCGCGATAGGTCGTCAGGCGCCCGCCCTGGCGCACCACGGCAACGTCATCCAGGTCCAGGTCGATCAGGCCCTGGTCCAGGTCGCCAATGCCGGCATAGCCGACGGCCGCCAGGATGCGGCCCAGGTTCGGGTCGCTGGCAAAGAAGGCCGTCTTGACCAGCGGCGAGTGGGCGATGGCATAGGCCGCCAGCCTGCACTCGGCCTCGTCACGGCCGCCTTCGACGGTGATGGCAATGAACTTGGTCGCGCCCTCGCCGTCGCGCACGATGGCCTGCGCGAGTTCCTGGGCCAGCGCGATCAGCGCCTCGCGCAACGTCTTGGCCTCGGCACTGTCCAGCGACGTGATCTCGGCATGCGCCGCGCGGCGCGACGCGATCAGCATGAAGCAGTCGTTGGTGGACGTGTCACCGTCGATGGTGATGCGGTTGAAGGAGGCATCGGCCGCTTCCTTCACCAACGGCTGCAGGAGGGCCGGCGCGATGTTGGCGTCGGTGGCGACGAAGCCCAGCATGGTGGCCATGTTCGGCCGGATCATGCCGGCGCCCTTGGAGATGCCGGTCAGGGTGACGGGCACGCCGCCGATCTCGATGCGGCGTGAAGCGGCCTTGGGCAGGGTGTCCGTCGTCATGATGCCGGCGGCAGCCTCGGCCCAGTTGTCGGCCTTCAGCGCGGCCAGGGCGGCGGGCAGGCCGGCGGAGATGCGGTCGACCGGCAGAGTCTCCATGATGACGCCGGTCGAGAAGGGCAGGATCTGCTCTGGCTGGCAGCCGATCAGGCCGGCCAGGGCCTGGCAGGTCTGGCGCGCACGGGCCAGACCGTCGGCACCGGTGCCGGCGTTGGCATTGCCGGTGTTGATCAGCAGGGCACGGATGGCCGAGCCGCCGGCCAGGTGCTCGCGGCAAAGCTGCACGGGAGCGGCGCAGAAGCGATTGGTGGTGAAGACACCGGCGACGGCGGCACCCTCCTCCAGCGCGATGACGCTGAGGTCACGCCGGTTGGCCTTGCGCACGCCTGCCATGGTCACGCCAAGGCGCACGCCCGGCACGGGCAACAGGGAGGCGGGATCGGGGGCGGTGAGATTGACGGGCATGGCGCGCTCGGTTGGTGTCAGGGAAAGCGCGAGGATTCTAAGAAGTGAAAAAGGCTCCCGAGGGAGCCTTTGCAAGGAGCTGAAAGTGGATCAGCGCGGCAGGCGGCGGCGGGCCAGCAGACCGATGACGCCCAGGCCGCCCAGGAAGAGGGCATAGGTCTCGGGCTCGGGTACCGCGTTGACGGCGCTGGCGACGACGAGGTCCTGGTAGCTGGCGTTGCTGAGCTTGGTCAGGCTGTACAGCGCCGGACCCTCGTAGCCCTGCGCGGCGGCCAGGTAGTTGGTGGCCAGGGCCTGCACCGAATTGTTGATGCCATTTTGCTGGCCGGTGGCACCTTCCGTCTTCAGGAAAAAGCTGCCACTACCCTGGGCAACGCTGAGCGTGCCGCTGCTCTCGCGCATGATTTCCCAGACTGCGAGCTGGAAGGCGGCTTGCTGGTTGCCGGAGTGGACCGAAGCAAACTTGCTGGAGTACAGCGCCTGCAGCAGTGTGTCCTGGCTGCCACTGAAGCTGCCGACCGTGTAGGTCTTGAAGTTGGGCGTCACGCCGTCGCTCTTGAAGCTCAGCGCGAAGGACTGGGTCGGTTCGATGCAGTAGGCCAGGAAACTGCCGGTGGCGGCATCCGTGAAGTTCAGTCCACCGGTGACGTAGTTGGTCGTCAGCGAGGTGGTGAGCGCCGGATCGCCGGCATCACGGTCGACGAAGCGGATGCTGACGGTGTCGGCGGCGAATGCCGAAGCGCTCATCAGCAGGGCGGCGGCGAGGGTCAGAGGCTTGAACATGGTTGGACTGCTTTCGTGATTGGGGCGGCTGGACGCGGCTCAGCGAGCGCGGCGACGGGACAGGCTCATTCCGGCCAGGGCCACGGCCACCAGGGCCAGGGCGGTGGGCTCGGGCAACTCGGTGGTCGACGTGCTGCCTTCCAGCGTGGCGGTGTAGCCCTCGAAGCCCTTGGCGCTGAAGCCGGCGCCAAGGACGTGCAGCTGCCAGGCGCCCGCCGACAGCCATTGCTGGCCCAGCGTCCAGGTCTCAATGCCGAAGATGTCGTTGTCCACGTCGATGCCGGCGCCGACCGGCGTCAGCGCGACGGACGTGCCACCCTGGGTGAGGTAGGCCGAGGTGATGTCGACGCTGGCCTGGTCTTCGGCCGAGAACGTGATGACGCTGCCGCCCATCAGCGTCACACCGTTCAAGGTGAAACCGAAGATGTCGTTGAACTGCGCGGCACCTGCGCCGTTGGACATGATGGCGTCGTTGGAAAAGCTGAACGACACCGGCGTCACCGCTGCGGTCGCATTGCATGCAGCGGCAACCAGACTGAGGGCGGCGAGCGCTTTAGACAACGTTTTCATCACGTACTTTCAGGTTCTCTATTCGGGTCTACCCGGAGTTTCGCCGGGGAATGACTGCACTCTAGGGGGGTGAGAGCGGTCCGAGCACCCCTCATGCGCGTGGCGCAGGCGGCGGGATGTGCCCAAACGCACGCTTTTCCCCCCACATGGGTGGGCTGCGCGGGGTGAGCCACCAATGAAAACGGGCCGGCAAAGCCGGCCCGTGGCGGGATGCGACCAGGAAAACTCAGGCCAGCTTGCCGTGGCAGAGCTTGAACTTCTTGCCACTGCCGCAGGGGCAGGGGTCGTTGCGGCCCACGTGGCCGTATTCGGCCAGCAGCGTGGCGGGGTCGACGTCCTGGCTGATGGAGCCGTCCTCGTTGGGGTGCTGGTAGGTCACGTTGGACACCGCTTCGGCACGGCGCTCCATGGCCTCGGCGGCCTGGCTGGCCTCTTCCTGGCTCTGGATGCGCACATTCATCAGCGTGCGGGTGACTTCCATCTTCACGAGGTCCAACAGCTGGGAGAACAGCTCGAAGGCTTCGCGCTTGTATTCCTGCTTGGGGTTCTTCTGGGCGTAGCCGCGCAGGTGGATGCCCTGGCGCAGATAGTCCAGCGCGGCCAGGTGCTCGCGCCAGCGCTGGTCGATGCTCTGCAGCAGCACCATGCGCATGAAGGGGTTGAACTGATCGATGCCGACGCGCTCGAGCTTGTCCTGGAAGAGCTCGTCGCCGGCCTTGGTGACGGTTTCCAGAATGTCGTCGTCGGTGATCGAGTCGCTCTTCTTGACGAGTTCGGTCAGTGACAGGCCAATCTGCCATTCGCCCTGCAACACCTGCTCCAGACCGGGCAGGTCCCACTGCTCTTCCACGCTCTCGGCCGGCACGAAGGTGCGCACGACATCGCTCAGCGTGGACTCGCGCAGCGAAGCGATCTGGGCGATGAGGCTATCGGCCTCGAGAATGTCGTTGCGCTGCTGGTAGATGACCTTGCGCTGGTCGTTCGAGACGTCGTCGTACTCGAGCAACTGCTTGCGGATATCGAAGTTGCGCGCCTCGACCTTGCGTTGGGCGCCTTCAATGCTGCGCGTGACGATGCCGGCCTCGATGGCCTCGCCTTCGGGCATCTTGAGCCGGTCCATGATGGCGCGCACGCGCTCACCGGCAAAGATGCGCATCAGCTGGTCATCCAGCGACAGGTAGAAGCGCGAAGAACCCGGGTCGCCCTGGCGGCCGGCACGGCCGCGCAGCTGGTTGTCGATGCGGCGGCTCTCGTGGCGCTCGGTCGCGATGATGCGCAGGCCACCCTCGGCCCGCACCTTGTCATGCAGGCCCTGCCACTCGTCCTTGAGCTGCTGGATGCGGCGCGCCTTCTCGTCGGCGGGGACCGCCTCGTCGGCCTCGAGGAACTTGACCTGGTTCTCGACGTTGCCGCCCAGCACGATGTCGGTGCCGCGGCCGGCCATGTTGGTGGCGATGGTGATGACGCCCGGGCGACCGGCCTGGGCGACGATCTGCGCTTCCTTCTCGTGCTGCTTGGCGTTCAGCACGTTGTGCGGCAGCTTGGCCTGGTCCAGCAGCTTGGAGATCAGCTCGGAGTTCTCGATGGACGTCGTGCCCACCAGCACCGGCTGGCCGCGCGTGTGGCAGGCGCGGATGTCCTCGATGACGGCGTTGTACTTTTCCTTGTCGGTCTTGTAGACCAGGTCCAGCTCGTCCTTGCGGATGGTCGGGCGGTTCGGCGGGATGACGACGGTCTCGAGGCCGTAGATCTCCTGGAACTCATAGGCCTCGGTGTCGGCCGTGCCCGTCATGCCCGACAGCTTGCCGTACATGCGGAAGTAGTTCTGGAAGGTGATCGAGGCCAGCGTCTGGTTCTCCGCCTGGATCTCCACGCCTTCCTTGGCTTCGACAGCCTGGTGCAGGCCGTCGCTCCAGCGTCGCCCGCTCATCAGGCGGCCGGTGAACTCGTCGACGATGGTGACCTCGCCGTTCTGCACGACGTAATGCTGGTCGCGGTGATAGACGTGGTGGGCCCGCAGCGCTGCATTCAGGTGATGCATCAGCGTGATGTTGGCCGCGTCGTACAGGCTCGCGCCTTCCGGGATCAGGCCGGCCTCGGTCAGCAGCGCCTCCGCAACCTCGTGGCCGTCTTCGGTCAGGTGGATCTGGTGCGACTTCTCGTCCACAGTGAAGTCGCCCGGCTCGATGACGCCTTCACCGGTGCGCGGGTCGAGCTCGCCGATCTGCTTCTTCAGCTTGGGCACGACGGCGTTGATGCGCTTGTAGACGTCGGTGTGGTCGTCGGCCTGGCCCGAGATGATCAGCGGTGTGCGCGCCTCGTCGATGAGGATCGAGTCCACCTCGTCGACGATGGCGTAGGACAGGCCGCGCTGCACGCGATCGGCCGTCTCGTAGACCATGTTGTCGCGCAGGTAGTCGAAGCCGTAYTCGTTGTTGGTGCCGTAGGTGACGTCGGCGGCGTAGGCGGTCTGCTTCTGCTCGCGCGGCATCTGCGGCAGGTTGATGCCGACCGACAGCCCGAGGAAGGTGTAGAGCTTGCCCATCCASKCCGCGTCGCGRCGSGCCAGGTAGTCGTTSACSGTGAYGACGTGGACGCCCTTGCCYKYCAGCGCGTTSAGGTAGACCGGCAGCGTGGCCATCAGCGTCTTGCCTTCGCCGGTGCGCATTTCGGCGATCTTGCCGTCGTTGAGCACCATGCCGCCGATCAGCTGCACGTCGAAGTGGCGCATCTTCAGCGAGCGCTTGCTGCCTTCGCGGCAGACGGCGAAAGCTTCGGGCAGGATGTCGTCGACCGTCTCGCCGGCAGCGATGCGCTGCTTGAATTCAGCCGTCTGGGCGCGCAATTCGTCGTCGCTCAAGCCCTCGTACTTCGGCTCCAGCGCGTTGATCTGCTGCACGGTGCGGCGGTACTGCTTGAGCAAACGCTCATTGCGGCTACCGAAAATCGAGGTGAGAAGCTTGGGCAACATGCTGCGAGGAATGAGGAGCTGCGCGGCACCGGGCGGGCTGTCCAACCGGTGGGAGGCGCGAATCTGAGGGCACGGCGAGGCATTGCAAGACGGACTTGCCCGGCCGCGCAAAACGGCGCAGTTTAGCAGTGGGCTTTTGGCCAGGATCGCCGCCTCACTACACTGCGGCTATGGCCAACCCGCCCCGCTACCTTGCTCCCAAGAGCGTGCGCGTCAGCGTCCCGTCGCCGACACCGGTGGCCGACGCGTTGCGTGCTCACGAGGGCCTGAGTCAGCTCAATGCGCGCCTGGAGGCGTCACGGCGGCGGCTGCGCATCATCGGGCCCGCGTTGCCGGGCAATCTGCTGGCCAGCCTGCAACCCGGGCCGCTGGACGAAGAAGGCTGGAGCCTGCTGGCCGCCAACGCGGCCGTCGCCGCCAAGCTGCGCCATCTGCTGCCCCGGCTGGAAGCCCTACTGGCCCAGGCCGGGCTGCCTGGACATATCCGCGTGAAGCTGATCCAGAAATAGGCGCACATGAAAAAACCCACTGTCGCGAGACAGTGGGTTTTTGATTGGTGCCGGCTATCGGATTCGAACTGRKGACCTACCGCTTACAAGGCGGTTGCTCTACCAACTGAGCTAAGCCGGCGAAAAACAGGCGAGATTCTAGTCGCTCACTTCACCCGTTTGAGTGAAGGCCGCGGGCCACCGCTGGGCGCGTCGGGTGGCGGGGGCGTGTCATCGCCCTCGTCGTCGCTGGCTTCGCTGGCCAGACGCAGGCCGCTGCGGCGCGGCTCCTGCGGCGCCGGGCTGGGCAGCGGTGCACCTTCGGCCAGCGCCTCGGGCGCCGGAAAGGCCATGCCCTGGCCGTTCTCGCGGGCGTAGATCGCGACAACATGGTCCACCGGCACGACGATCTCTCGCGCGACGCCGCCGAAGCGCGCCTTGAACTGGATGAACTCGTTGCCGAGATCCAGTCCGCTGGTGGCATCGAAGCCGACGTTCAGCACGATCTCGTTGTTGGACACGTACTCCATCGGCACCTGCACCGAACGATCGACGTGGACCGCGATATAGGGCGTGAAGCCGTTGTCCGTGCACCAGTCGTGCAGCGCGCGGATCAGGTACGGGCGGGTGGACGTGCCATTGCCCGCGCCACCTTCAACTCCTTGCGATTTATCCATGTACGACAGTCAACCCGGTCAGGGTGCAATACGGTCTGTAGACCCCGCGGCCGCCATGGAACCGGTTTTGCCGGGCCACTGACGGCGCCCCCTTGAGGGGGAAGCGCACAGCGCTTCGGGGTGGGCAATCAACGGCGCATGACCTTTTCCGAGGGCGTCAGCGCCTCGATGTAGGCCGGGCGGCTGAAGATGCGCTCGGCGTACTTGAGCAGCGGCAGTGCGTTCTTGGACATGTCGATGCCGTAGTAGTCCAGGCGCCACAGCAGCGGGGCGATGGCCACGTCGAGCATCGAGAAGTCGTCGCCCAGCATGTACTTGTTCTTCAGGAAGATCGGCGCGAGCTGGGTCAGGCGGTCACGGATCTGCGAGCGGGCCTTTTCGAGCTGCTTGTCGGTCGCCTTGGTCGTCGTGCCGCGGCCCTCGAGGATGTTCACGTGGGCGAACAGTTCCTTCTCGAAGTTCAGCAGGAACAGGCGCACGCGGGCACGGGCCACCGGATCGCCGGGCATCAGCTGCGGGTGCGGGAAGCGCTCGTCGATGTACTCGTTGATGATGTGCGACTCGTACAGGATGAGGTCGCGCTCGACGAGGATGGGCACCTCGTTGTACGGGTTCATCAAAGCGATGTCTTCGGGCTTCGCGAACAGGTCAACGTCACGGATTTCGAAGTCCATGCCTTTCTCGAACAGCACGAAGCGGCAGCGGTGCGAGTAGGGGTCGGTGGTACCGGAGTAAAGGACCATCATGGCTTGGGCTCCCGAGGGGTCAGTCAATCAAAAACGCGCGACGGCTGGGGCCGCGCTGAAAAAGCAAACGCAGTGGGTGGCTACAAGCGCGCCCCACTGCGTGTTTCGACACCGCCCGAGAGCGGTGCCGGGATGGACGGGCTTACTTCACGTCCTTCCAGTACGAGGCGTTCAGTCGCCAGGCAAACACGGTCAGGATGGACAGGAAGATCAGCACGATCACGCCGAGCTGAAAGCGCTGGCCCTGAGCGGGCTCGCCCATCCACTGCAAATAGGCAACCAGGTCGGCCACGGCTTCGTCGTACTGGCGCTCGGACAAAGTACCTGGCGTCAGTTGCTGATAGCCGGCGAAGACGTGGGTCTTCTTGTCGTGGTCGTGCGGGTCGGCGACTTCCTCGAACTTGGCGGCGCGCTGGCCTTGCAGCTCCCACATCACATGCGGCATCGCGACGCTGGGGAAGGCCATGTTGTTCCAACCGGTGGCCTTGGTGTCGTCGCGGTAGAAGCTCCGCATGTAGGTGTAGAGGTAGTCCGCACCCGAGCCCTTGGCACCGTCGGCACGCGAGCGGGCGATGACGCTGAGGTCGGGCGGGTTGGCGCCGAACCAGGCCTTGGCGTCCTTGGGGTCGATGCTGACCTTCATGGTCTCACCGACCTTCTCGGCCGCGAACAGCAGGTTGTTCTTGATGTCGGCCTCGGACAGGCCGATGTCGCGCATGCGGTTGTAGCGCATGTAGGCGGCCGAGTGGCAGTTCAGGCAGTAGTTGACGAACAGCTTGGCACCGCTTTGCAGCGCCGCCATGTCCGACATCTTTTCCTTGGGGAACTTGTCCCACTCGATGCCGCCGGTGTTGGCCTGGGCGGCACCCACGAAGCCCAGGGTGGCCAGCAGGAGAGCGATCAGCTTTTTCATTGGTGTTGTTGCTCCGCGGCTCAGTGGGCGTGGAAGGTCACACGGTCCGGCACTGCCTTGGGCGTGCCGAGGCGGCTCCACCAGGGCATCAGCAGGAAGAAGCCGAAGTAGAACAAGGTGCCCACCTGGGCGACCAAGGTGCCCACGTCGCTCGGCGGCTGGATGCCGAGGTAGCCCAGCCACAGGAAGAAGACGACGAAGACGGCATACACATACTTGTGCCAGTCGGGGCGGTAGCGGATCGATTTGACCGGGCTGTGATCCAGCCAGGGCAGGAAGAACAGGATGATGACCGCGCCACCCATGACGACCACGCCCCAGAACTTGGCGTCGAAGACCTTGAGCAGGAAGATCAGCACGGCGGCCGCCACCAGCAGGGCCACCTTGGCGGCACCGCCGAACTTGCCCTTCAGGAAGCTCACGACGGCCGCGACGGCGACGACGCCGCACAGCACGTTGACCATGGTGTCGGTCGTCGCGCGCAGCATCGAGTAGAACGGCGTGAAGTACCAGACCGGGGCGATGTGAGCCGGCGTCTTCAGCGGGTCGGCCGGGATGAAGTTGTTGTACTCCAGGAAGTAGCCGCCCAGTTCCGGCGCGAAGAACAGGATGGCGGTGAAGGCCATCAGGAAGATGCAGACGCCGTAGATGTCGTGCACCGTGTAGAACGGATGGAAGGCGATGCCGTCCAGCGGGATGCCGGTCTTCGGGTCCTTGTGCTTCTTGATCTCGACGCCGTCGGGGTTGTTGGAACCGACGTCGTGCAGGGCCAGCAAGTGGGCGACCACCAGGCCCAGCAGCACCAGCGGCACGGCGATGACGTGGAAGCTGAAGAAGCGGTTCAGGGTCGCGTCGCCAACCACGTAGTCGCCGCGGATCATCAGCGCCAGGTCCGGGCCGACGAAGGGCACGGCAGCGAACAGGTTCACGATGACCTGGGCGCCCCAGTAGCTCATCTGGCCCCATGGCAGCAGATAGCCCATGAAGGCTTCGGCCATCAGGCACAGGAAGATCGCGCAGCCGAAGATCCAGACCAGCTCACGCGGCTTGCGGTAGCTGCCGTAGATCAGGCCGCGGAACATGTGCAGGTAGACAACGACAAAGAAGGCCGAGGCGCCCGTGCTGTGCATGTAGCGGATCAGCCAGCCCCAGGGCACATCGCGCATGATGTACTCGACCGACGCGAAGGCCAGGCCCGCGTCGGGCTTGTAGTGCATCACCAGGAAGATGCCGGTGACGATCTGGATCACGAGGACCAGCAGCGCCAGCGAGCCGAAGATGTACCACCAATTGAAGTTCTTCGGCGCGTAGTACTCCGACATGTGGACCTTGTAGGCGTCGAACGCGGTCGGGAACCGGTTCTCCAGCCAGGTCATGGTCTTCACGCCTGCCGAGGCGCCTGCGGGTGCTTCTTTGAATTCAGCCATGTCTCGTCCCGTGCTCCGTTAGGCCTTCTTGTCTTCACCGATGACCAGCCGGGTGTCCGACAGATACATGTATGGCGGCACTTCGAGGTTGTCGGGCGCGGGCTTGTTCTTGAACACGCGGCCGGCCATGTCGAAGGTCGAACCGTGGCAGGGGCACAGGAAACCGCCCGCCCAGTCATCCGGCAGCGAGGGCTGGGCGCCGGTTGCGAACTTGTCGCTCGGCGAGCAGCCCAGGTGCGAGCAGATGCCGACGACGACGAGGTACTCGGGCTTGATCGAGCGGTTCTCGTTCTTGGCGTAGTCGGGGATGGGGAAGGCCTTGCGGTCTGAGTTCGGGTCGGCCAGCTGGCCGTCGTTCTTCTTCAGGGCCTCGAGCTGTTCCGGCGTGCGRCGCACGATCCAGACCGGCTTGCCACGCCATTCGACGGT
This sequence comes from Roseateles sp. P5_E1, assembly GCF_054049335.1. Classification (NCBI taxonomy): domain Bacteria; kingdom Pseudomonadati; phylum Pseudomonadota; class Betaproteobacteria; order Burkholderiales; family Sphaerotilaceae; genus Roseateles; species Roseateles sp. P5_E1. The sequence continues at coordinate 97,308 of NZ_JBFUMN010000011.1, read as the reverse complement.
CAGCTTCTCACCGGGCTTGATGCCGGAGATGTCGACCTCGACGGGGGCACCAGCGGCCTTGGCGCGCTCGCTCGGCGCAAAAGTGCTGACGAAGGGCACGGCAGTCGCAACGCCACCAACGGCGCCGGCGCAACCGGTTGCAATCAACCAGGTGCGCTTGCCTTGGTCCACTTGCTGGTCACTCATGAGGGTCCTCTAAAGAGACTTCTGATCAGGGGCAGCCCAGGATTCTAACGGACGCTTACCCGAGGCTCGGCCAAGCGACGACCGACCGCAGGTTTACCCGCCTTCTGGCTCGCCGGACTTGGCGCCAACATCCGTCCGAGTCATCTCACAGACATCGCCATCCAGGAGCCCCGCATGAGTTTCTTCTCCGAGTTCAAGGAGTTTGCCGTCAAAGGCAATGTCGTCGACCTGGCGGTCGGCGTGATCATCGGCGGCGCCTTCGGCAAGATCGTCGACTCCCTGGTCGGCGACGTCATCATGCCGGTCGTCAGCAAGATCTTCGGCGGCCTGGATTTCAGCAATTACTTCATCCCGCTGGCCGGCCAGACGGCCACGACGCTGGCCGAAGCCAAGAAAACCGGCGCCGTGCTGGCCTACGGCAGCTTCCTGACCGTGTCGCTGAATTTCATCATCCTGGCCTTCGTCATCTTCCTGATGATTCAGCAGATCAACCGCCTCAAGCGCGAACCTGAAGCCGCGGCCGCGCCGGCCGAGCCGCCGGCCACGCCGGAAGACATTCAACTGCTGCGGGAGATTCGCGATTCGCTGAAGCGCTAAGCTCTCGCGCCGCCCGTCGCCCGGTAAGCAATGGTTACCGGGCTTTTTTGTGCCAGGAATTTGGCAACTGGTTGAAAACCCGCGCCTGTTGCAGGCGCGATACTTTCAATGCAGCTCGTGCCACCAGTTGATGAACGCGCCAGAGATACGCCTGAACCCGCACCTCGAAGCCTCGCTGACCCGCATTCGTCTGGCGGGTGAGCAGGCGGCCGAGCGCTGCGCGGAAGGTCTCGGGCTGTCGGCGTTGTCCTCCGGGCAGGTCAAGCGCCGCGACACCCTGCTCGCGGCTCAATTCGTGTTCCGCCAGCAACAAGGCGTGTTCTCGCAGCGTTTTGTGCAGAGCTTGCGCAAACAGGTGTCGGCCGAACAATCCGATACCAAGCCGCCGCAGGCGGCGCCCACGGCCAAAAAGGCCTGGGGCGAGCTTTCGCTGATGGACGACGACCAGGTCAACAACCTGGTGGCCGCGGACCGCATCGGCCTGGCCATTGGCCACCACTGCGAGTGGGAGCTGCGCGAGGTCGAGTCCTACGTCGCTGGCATCCAGGTCGGTGAACGCAACCCCTTGCGGCCCGAGCTCATCGGCCAGGGCCTGCTTGACGCCATCCAGGCCATCACCGACGACCCTGTGACCCGCCAGACGCTGACTGACGAATTGACTCGCGCGCTGGCCCAGGAGATGCGCGCCTGCTATGCCGATATTGCCGAGTTGCTGCGCTCGCGCGGCCTGCGGCCCCAGGACTTGCGCGTGCGGGCGACGCCGGATGGCGCCGCCTCGCGCCTCGGCGGCCTGGGTGCAGCCACCCAGCCTGGCGATCTCGATTCGGGCCTTGGCGGCATGTCCTCGCGCGGTGGCTACGGTGGCTCAGGGCATGGCGGCCTGGGTGGCCAGGGAAGCCCTGGCGGCGGCCGCAACAGCGGCTTCGGCGGAGCCGGCGGCAGCTTTGGCAGCCGCGGCGGCGGCGGAGGCAGCGGCGGCATTGGCCGGGTCGACCCCCAGATGATGGACCTGCTGCGCCGCCTGGCGCAGACGCCCGGCGCCTACGAGCCGGCCTATGACAGCCACGGCAACTCCAGCCGCATGGGCCTTGACACCCTCAGCGGTGAGCCCAGCGCCTGGGGGCAGATGCCGCTGCCGCCCAACCTGATCAACCAGCATCGCGACGAACTGCGTCAGATGGCCACGGGCCGGCTGGACCACATGGTCATCGACGTCGTCGCCGGCCTGTTCGACCAGATCCTGTCCGACCCCAAGGTGCCGCCGCAGATGGCGCGCCTGCTGGCCCGCCTGCAGCTGCCCGTGCTGCGCGTGGCCCTGGGCGACGAAACCTTCTTCTCCTCGCGCCGCCACCCGGTGCGCGTGTTCGTCAATCGCATGGCGTCCCTCGCCTGTGCCTTTGAGGACTTCAGCGACGATCCCGGCCGCTCCTTCCTGGCCCATGTGCGCGACCTCGTGCAGGACGTCGCCCAGGGCGATTTCGACCGCATGGACGTCTACACGTCCAAGTTGGACGCCCTGGAAGCCTTCATCACCGAGCAGACCCGCAGCACGCTGAAGGCTGCCGGCGACGCCGCTGCCGTCGTCGAGCGCCGCGAGACCGACCTGCGCCTGCAGCAGCGCTACGCCCTGCAACTGCAGCAGCAGCTCGCTCGTGTGCCAATGCAGGACTTCCTGCGCACCTTCCTGGCCCAGGTCTGGTCCCAGGCCATCGTGCTGGCTTCGCGCGAGGGCGCGCCGGAGCGGGCCCTGCGCCTGCGCACCCTCGGCCGCACCCTGGTCATGAGCGTGCAGCCCAAGGGCGGCACGGCCGCGCGCGCCGATTTCCTGCGTGAGCTGCCCAATCTGATGCGCACCCTCAACGAGGGCATGGATCTGATCCGCTGGCCGGACGGCCCGCGCAAGGACTTCTTCGGCGTGCTGCTGCCCGCGCATGCCGAATCGCTGAAGGGCCAGGCCGCCAGCGCCCTGGACACCAACCTGCTGATCAAGCAGCTCGACCAGATCTTCGGCGTCGCGCCACCGGCCGAGGCCGACCTCGCCAAGCCCATGGCCGGCGAAACCGCGCCCGGCGACCTCGACGCTAGCCAGCGCCTGACGCCCGCCGAGGCCAAGAGCCTGGGCCTCGTCGAGGAAGCCAGCGTCGACTGGAACGGCGAGTTGGACCTCGACCTGTCAGGCAACGACGCGGCGGCCGCGGCCGAACCGCTGCAGGCCGTGGATATCTCCATCGACGGCCTGCCCGCCGCCGAGGGCGCACCCGAGGCCAGCAGCGGCGCCCTGCTGGTGGACAACATGCAGCTCGGCTTCGCCTACCAGATGCACACCGGCAACGAATGGCAGAAGGTGCGCCTGGCCCATGTCAGCGCCGGGCGCAGCTTCTTCATCTTCACGCACGGCAACCGCCACCAGGAGACGGTGACGATGACGGCCCGCATGCTGAGGAAGCTCTGCGAGGCCGACCGCATGCGCGCCTATGAACACGGCCTGCTGCTGGAGCGCGCGACGGCTCGTGCCCGGGCGCAACTGGCGGCGCTCGGCGGCCGCTAGAACATATGCCCCTCGCCCAGGCTCGCGCTGCTGAACGCCCGCGAGCCTAGTCGGTCTTGCAGACCGCGCTGCGGCAGTGCCGCAGCTCTTCGGCAGGCACAAGACGCCCACTGGGCGTCTTGTGTCCGGCCTCAGCCCCCGCGGACGCCGCCCCTTGCGGCATTGAGCCGCAAGCGTCGTCAGGCGGGCCGGCTCGGGAGCGGCCCAGCGCTCGGCCCGAAGGATCTAACCCCAGCCAGCCGGCGTGCCATTGCCAGTGCCGCGCCCAGGCTGGCCGGGTCGGCCAGGCCTCGCCCCGCGATGTCGAAAGCCGTGCCGTGGTCGGGGCTGGTGCGCACGAAGGGCAGGCCCAGCGTCACGTTGACGCCCTGCTCCACCCCGAGGTATTTGACCGGGATCAAGCCATGGTCGTGCACCATCGCCACGACGACGTCGAACTCGCCGCGCCGGGCGCGCATGAAGATGGTGTCGGGCGCATAGGGGCCGCTGGCGTCCATGCCCGCGGCACGCGCGTCGGCGATGGCCGGCGCGATATGCAGGATCTCTTCATCACCGAACAAGCCGCCTTCGCCGGCATGCGGGTTCAGCCCGGCCACGGCAATGCGCGGCGCGGCGATGCCCATGCGCTGCAGCGCCGCCTGCGTGATGCGCAGCGTCTCTCCCACGGCCTCACGGGTCACGCGGGAGATGGCCTCACGCAGCGAGCAGTGGATGGTGACGAGCACCGTGCGCAGCTCCTCGTTGGCCAGCATCATGCGCACCGGAACGCCCCCCGCCAGGGCCTGCAGCATTTCCGTATGGCCCGGGTAGGGCGAGCCGGCCGCATGCAGGGCTTCCTTGTGGATGGGCGCCGTGATGAGGGCGCGCGCATGGCCGGCCTGGATCAGGCCGACGGCGGCCTCGATGCACAGGGCTGCGGCCGCGCCGGCACGGGCATCGACCTGGCCCAAGGGGGCATCGATCACGCCTGCGGGCAGGCCCACGGGCTGCCAGACCGGCAGGCAGCGCGGCGGTACGCGGCCTAACACATCGGCCCCATGCAATTCAGCGACCGCCAGGCCACCGCCGGCAGCAGCGACCGCGCGCCTCATGACGGCAACGTCGCCGACCACCAGGGCATCCCGCGGCATCTCGTGCCGCCACAACTTGGCGATGATCTCGGGGCCGATGCCACAGGCATCACCCATGCTGAGGACCAGGGGCTGGCCTAGGGAGTTTTCCGGGGTCATGCCGCATTCTTTCATCACCCTGGCAGCGCGCTGGCAGACTGCCCACCGGCTCATCACGCCGTGGAGACTTTCTTGCGCAAGACCCTTGTTGCCGCCCTGATCGCCGGTCTGCATCTGACCGCCCCCGCCGCCACCCAGCCGGCACCCAAGGCCAATGCAGCCGCTACCGACGCTGCCGCCAAAGCCCATCAGGCCCTGCTGGCCCTGTTCGACGAAGCCTGGGAGTCCGAGGCCCATGCGGCGCCGGAATGGGCCACGCTGCGCGGTGACCTGCGCTTCAACGACAAGCTGAGCGACCGTTCCGCGGCCGGCCTGGCCGCCCGCGACGCTTTTGCCCGCGACATGCTGGCCCGCGCCCGCGCCATGGACGCCGGCCTGCTGGGCGACACCGACCGCGTCTCCCTGGCGCTCTWCATCAACCGCTACCAGCAGGAGGTGGCCATGCAAGGCTTCGCCGGCTGGCGCACCTTGACGCTGGGCACCCTGTACGGCGCGCAATCGGCCCTGGCCGGCTTTGCGCGCAATGTGCCGGTCAACAACGAGACCCAGGTCAAGCAGTGGCTGACGCGCCTGGCCGCCTACCCGGCGCGGGTTGACCAGGAAATCGCCATCCTGCGCCAGGGCCTGACCCTGGGTTGGGTCACCTCCAAGCCGGTGCTGGCGCGCGCCATTGCCCAGGTGGAAGGGCAGCTGACCGAGGACGTCACCAAGAGCCCGGTCTACGAGCCCTTCACGCGCATGACGGTGGACGCCAGCGTCAAGGCCAACTACCAGGCCCAGGGCCAGGCGGCCATGCGCGAGATCTTCTACCCGGCCCAGCGCAAGCTGCTCGCCGTCATGAAAGACGAGCTGATGGCCAAGGCCCCCGACAGCGGCTCGCTGTCGAGCTACCCCGGCGGCGACAAGGTCTACGAGGCGTTGATCCAGCGCCATGTGACGTTGCCTCTGGCGGCGGGCGACATCCACACCACCGGCCTGCGCGAGGCCGCGCGCATCCGCGCCGAGATGGAGAAGGTCAAGGCCGAGGCCGGTTTCGACGGTGACCTCGCCGCCTTCAAGAAATTCCTCTACAGCGACCCCAAGTTCTTCAACCAGACGGCCGACGAGCTGCTGGACGGCTACCGCGCCATCGCCAAACGCATCGACCCCGAGCTGCCCAAGCTCTTCGCCCAGCTGCCGCGCTCGCCCTATGGCATTCGCGGCATGCCGCCCTATACCGGCGAAGGCGCGGCCGACAACTACAACGGCCCCTCGCTGGACGGCACGACCCCCGGCTGGTTCAACGCCAACGCGATCTCGTTCAAGCGCCGGCCGAAATGGGCGATGGAGACGCTGGTGGCCCACGAGACCGTGCCAGGCCACCATCTGCAGATCTCGCGCCAGGTCGAGCTGGGCGAGCTGCCCAACTTCCGCCGCCAGTCGCAGTACTCGGTCTTCAGCGAGGGCTGGGCGCTGTATGCCGAGACGCTGGGCCCGCAGATCGGCCTGTTCCGCGACCCCTACGCGCGCTTTGGCCACTTGCAGGCGCAGATGTTCCGCGCCGCGCGGCTGGTTGTCGACACCGGCCTGCATGCGCTGGGCTGGAACCGCGACAAGGCCATCGCCTACATGATCGAGCAGACCGGCCACGACGCCACCTTCATGACGGCCGAGGTCGACCGCTACCTGTCCCAGCCCGGCCAGGCGCTGAGCTACATGATGGGCGAGCTGAAGATCAAGGAGCTGCGCGCCCGCTCGGAAGTCGCGCTGGGCGCCAAGTTCGACCAGCGCCGCTTCCACATGGCCGTCATCGACCAGGGCGCCATGCCGCTGCCGCTGCTGGAGCAGCGCATCAACGCCTGGATCCAGGCCGAGAAGGCGCGGCCATGAGCTACGCAATAGGCATTCCCGGCCAGCCCTGGGGCCCGTCCGAGGTCGCCGCCTGGCGGGAGCATCTGGTCAAGCAGCGCAGCTATGCGGCTGACGTGCTCGCCGCCATCGAGCCGCTGAAGCAGGACTTCGACGTCAGCGAATACGGCGCCGTGGTGCATGGCGGCGAGCGCTTCCCGCTGCTGGCCATCCGCAGCCGCGGCTGGCGCGAAGACCTGCCCATCCTCGTCGTGACGGGCGGCGTGCATGGCTACGAAACAAGCGGCGTGCAGGGCGCGCTGCAGTTCGTCCGCGAGCATGGGCTCGACACGGCCGGCCGCGCCAACCTGCTCGTCATCCCCTGCGTCAGCCCCTGGGCCTATGAGCGCGTGCAGCGCTGGAACTTCGACGCCCAGGACCCCAACCGCAACTTCCGCGCGGGCAGCCCGGTGCCGGAGTCGACGGCCCTGGTGGCCCTGCTCGCGCCGCTGCGCGGCCGCGTGCTGATGCACATCGACCTGCACGAGACCACCGACACGGACGAATCAGAGTTCCGCCCTGCCCTGGCGGCGCGCGATGGCGAGGTGTTCGAGCCCGGGCTGATTCCCGATGGTTTTTACCTCGTCGACGACGCCGAACACCCGCAACCGGAGTTCCAGAAGGCCGTCATCGCCGCGGTGGCTCAAGTCACCCACATCGCCGAACCCGATACGAACGGGCAGATCATCGGCTGCCCGCTGCAGTCGCCCGGTGTCATCAGCTTCGCAGTGCGCAGCCGCAACCTGTGCGCCGCCATCACCGGCGCCCGCTTCAGCACGACGACCGAGGTCTACCCGGACAGCGCGCGCGCCACGCCCGAGCAATGCAATGCGGCGCAGGTCGCGGCCACCCGTGCCGCGATCGGCTACGCGCTGGCGGCCGAGATCTGAACCTCAGGCGGCGTCATTCGCAGACCAGCAGGCCTCTGGCACCCACCCCATGCGTGGACTGCAGCAAAGAGGTGGCATTTACCAGCCGCCCCATCCGGCGCCGCACGACGCCCTCGGCATCACGCTCGAGCTTGACGCAGAGGTCGGGGTCCAGCCCCATCGCGATGCGCTCCTCGAAGGTAGGCCTGGGTGAATTGCTGCGCGGGTCGGTCGTGGCGGGGTTGGCCAGGGCGCCGCGCAGGATTTCGGGGCTGGGCCTCAGGTTCAGCGCGCCGGGTGCAGACGCCGCCGCACCGGGCGACAGGGCCGCACCCGTCGCCGCGACCACGGGCGCGCCCTCGCCGTCCGGTGCGCCCGGCAGGGTTGGCGTGGGTCTTGGGCTGATGCCCGGTGATGGGGCGGTGGGCTGCCGCGCCTGCACGCGCGCCGCACGCTGGTGCAACTGAGGCGGCGGGGGCAGCAGGCGCAGCACCACTGAACGCCGCGCTTCTTCGCCTGCCGCTGGCCACCGCCGCGCCTGCCAGATGAGCAGCAGCAACGCCGCATGCCCCAACAGCACGGCCCAGACCGCCATCTGCCGACGCCGGGACGAAGCCAGGCGCCAGCGGCCTGGCCGCGTGACGGCCTCCGCGGCCTTCACGCGCCGGCCGGATGAAGGCCAAGCATCCCAAGGACACGAGTGGGCGAGCGGGCAACGCAATAGCAGCAGGAAGGCATGCCGGATGCTAGGAGCCGCGGCCCCGCGCCGGGTTACGCCAGGGTTAGGTCAGGCCGGGTTGTCCACGTCGATGAACTGCCAGGTGAGGCCCAGATCCTGCGCGACCTGGGCACCGACGCCCTGCACGCCGTAGCGCTCGGTGGCATGGTGGCCGGCCGCGATGAAGGCGACGCCGGTCTCACGGGCGTAATGGGCCTGGGGCTCGGAGATCTCGCCGGTGATGAAGACATCGGCGCCCGCCGCGATGGCCGACTCGAAATAGCTCTGGGCGCCGCCGGTGCACCAGGCGACGCGGCGCAGCGGGCGGCCGTCGCCCGGCACGGCGGTCACGTTGCGGCCCAGCGCATCGCGAAGCCTCACCGTCAGCGCGGCAAGGTCGGTGGGCTCGATGGCCGCGCTGAAACCGAGATCCTGCTCGCCGAAGCGGCTGTCCGCAGTCCAGCCGAATTGCGCACCAAGCTGCGCGTTGTTGCCCAATGTCGGGTGAGCGTCCAGCGGCAGATGATAGGCAAAGAGGTTGATGTCATGCTGGATCAACCGCGCCAGGCGCTGCTTCATCCAGCCCGTCACGCGGCCATCCTGTCCACGCCAGAACAGGCCGTGATGGACCAGGATGGCACCCGCCCCGACGGCAATGGCCGCGTCGATCAGGGCCAGGCTGGCTGTGACGCCGCAGACGAGATGACCCACCTCGGCGCGCCCCTCGACCTGCAGACCGTTCGGCCCATAATCCTTGAAGCGCGCGGGCTCCAGCAGCTGGTTCAGGCGGAGTTCCAGCGCGGCGCGATCGGTCATGGCTTGATGGGGATGTAGGTGTTGAAACGGCTCTGGCTGATTTTCGCGCAGGCGGTCACCGTCGCCCTGGCCGCCCTCTTCGTCGTCTCGACGCTGAAGCCGCAATGGCTGCACGAGGCACGGCTACCCCATGCCACCGTCGCCCAGACCGCACGCCAGATCGCCTTGCCCTCCTCGCCTGCCGCCTCCGTCGTGCGCGCCGGTTTCTCGCAGGCCGCTCGCGTCGCAGCGCCGGCCGTCGTCAGCATCACGGCCAGCAAGGCGCCGTCGCGCGCGGGCCGGGCGCATGAACAGCTGTTCGGCTTCCCGTTCGGGCTGCGCCAGCCCCGCGGCAGTCCCCAGCTTGGCCTGGGCTCGGGCGTCATCATCTCGGCCGACGGCGTGCTGCTGACCAACAACCATGTCGTCGAGGGCGCCTCCGACATCGAGGTCATGCTCAGCGACGGCCGCCAGGCCCAGGCCAAGCTCATCGGCACCGATCCCGAGACCGATGTGGCCGTGCTGAAGATCAGCCTGCCCGATCTGCCGGTCATCGCGATGGGCGATGCGGCCAGCCTGGCGGTCGGTGACGTCGTGCTGGCCATCGGCAACCCCTTCAATGTCGGCCAGACGGTCACGTCCGGCATCGTGTCGGCGCTGGGCCGCAACCAGCTCGGTATCAACACGTTCGAGAACTTCATCCAGACCGATGCCGCCATCAACCCCGGCAACTCGGGCGGCGCGCTGGTGGACGCCGATGGCCGGCTGGTGGGCATCAACACGGCGATCTTCTCGCGCAGCGGCGGGTCCCTGGGCATTGGCTTCGCCATCCCGGTCGACGTGGCCCGCCAGGTGGCGGCCTCGCTGCTGCAGGACGGTGTCGTCGCGCGCGGCTGGATCGGCGTGCAGACGCGCGAGCTGACGCCCGAGCTGGCCGAGGCGCTGAAGCTGGGCGACGCCAAGGGCGTGCTGATCGGCGGCGTCGTCAACGACGCGCCGGCGGCCAAGGCTGGCATCAAGCCGGGCGACGTGCTGACCCGCATCGGCGAGCATGCCGTCACGACGCCGGCCGAACTGCTGGCCAGCGTGGCGGCCCTAAAGCCCAGCAGTCAGGTCGAGGTGGGCGTGCAGCGCGCCGGCAAGGCCATGCACTTCCAGCTCGCCGTGGCTCAGCGGCCCAAGCCGCAGCGCGATCAGGACGACTGATCGGGGGTGGTCTGCTCGGCCTCGTCGGGCGCCTTGGTATGGCGCACGAAGTAGGTGGACGCAAACAGCCCCACCTCATAGAGCAGGCACATCGGGATCGCCAGTGCGAGCTGTGAAACGATGTCGGGCGGCGTGATGACGGCGGCGATGATGAAGGCCACGACGATGAAGTAGCCGCGCCATTCGCGCAGCTTCTCCACCGACACGATGCCCATGCGCACCAGCACGACAACGACGATGGGCACCTCGAAGGCCGCACCGAATGCGATGAACATGTTCATCACGAAGCCGAGATAAGCCTCGATGTCCGGCGCCGCCGTGATGCTCTTGGGCGCAAAGCTCTGGATGAAGGCGAAGACCTTCTTGAAGACGAAGAAGTAGCAGAAGGCCACGCCGCCGAAGAACAGCAGCGTGCTCGACACGACCAGCGGCATCACCAGGCGCTTCTCGTGCGAGTACAGGCCCGGCGCGACGAAGGCCCAGGCCTGGTAGAGCACGATGGGCAAAGCCAGCATGAAGGCGGCCAGCATGGTGATCTTGATCGGCACGAAGAAGGGCGCGATGACGTTGGTCGCGATCATCTTGGTGCCTTCGGGCAGGTTGGCCACGAGCGGCGCCGCCAGCCAGTCGTAAAGCTGGCTCGGCCCGGGGTAGAGGCACAGCACGCCGAAGCAGACCGCGATGGCGATGACGGCGCGCAGCAGCCGGTCGCGCAGCTCCATCAGGTGGGTGACGAAGGGCTGTTCGGTACCGGCCAGTTCGTCGTGGTCGGGGTTCTGGAAGGAGCTCATCGGTTCAGGCCTGGTGGGCGGAATCGCGCCACGCGGGCAGCTCCCGATTGGGTATGACGCTTCACACCGGCCTTCTGCTTGAACCACATCGGCGTCGACCCGCGCTTGAGGCGCCAGTTCTTTTTAGGGTGGCGGTACTCGGGCGGCGGTGGCGCGATCGTCGTGCCGGCTTCGTAGGACGAATCGCTGGTCACGTCCTGCCAGGTCTGATTCATCGCCTGCGTCGCGGTGTCCACCTCCTGGCGCACGCTCTGCTCGACGTCCTGGACCGCCGTCTGGAACTGGGTCTTCATCTTCTGAAGCTCCTCCAGTTCGATGGAGCGGTTGACCTCGGCCTTCACGTCCGCCACATAGCGCTGTGCCTTGCCCAGCAAGGTGCCCACCGTGCGAGCCACGCGCGGCAGCTTCTCGGGGCCGATGACGATCAAGGCCACCGCGCCGATCAGCGCGATCTTGTCGAAGCCGAAGTCAAGCACTTAGGACTTGGTCTTCGCGTCGACGTCGACCGTGTTCGGGTCATTGACCTTGCGGGCGGTGACCTGTTGGGGCGCAGCGGCTTGCTCTTCGGAAGTCGTGCCGTCCTTCACCCCGTCCTTGAACCCCTTGACGGCTGCGCCGAGGTCGGAACCGACATTGCGCAGCTTCTTGGTGCCGAAGATGGCGATGACGACGACGAGGACGATCAGCCAGTGCCAAATACTGAATGAACCCATGATGTTGACTCCTTGTGGACTGGCTCAAATTCTAGGTGAGGGATGACCCTAGCATCCCAGGTCATTTCGAGGTCGATCGCGTTCCGGTGCGATCGTGCTCAGCCCTTAGGTTTGGTCACAACTCAGCCTTTCAACCACGGCCGAGGCCCGCCCATCACATGCAGATGCAGGTGCAACACCTCCTGACCGCCGTCCGGACCCGTRTTGATGACGTGGCGGAAGCCGTTGGTAACACCCAGTTCCTTCATCAAACGCGGGCCCAGGGCCGTCATCTTGCCCAGCAGCGCAGCCTCGGCCTCGGTCACGTCCGCCATGGAGGCGATGTGGCGCTTGGGGATGATGAGAACGTGGACGGGTGCCCAGGGATGGATGTCATGGAAGGCCAGAACGTCCTCGTCCTCATAGGCCTTCTTGCTCGGGATCTGGCCGGCGACGATCTTGCAGAACAGGCAGTTGGGATCGTGAGTCATCTTTTACTCGCTTCAGACCGGCATGGGTTTGCCGTCGTTCCAGTTCAAGAAGCCCTTGACGAGGCGATAGAGGAACCAGATGCCGTCCACGGCGAGGATCACGAAGCCCACGCCCAGCAGCAAGGTGGCAAAGCCCAGGATGCCCCATACCAGGCTCCACCAGAAGGTACGGATCTGCCAGGTGAAATGGCTGGCGTAGACGGTGCCCGCGGTGTCCTCGCGCTTGATGTAGTTGATGATGATGGCCACGATGCCGGTGAAGCCGGTGAAGGCACTCAGGGCATAGAGGACATAGACCACCATCGTCAGCTGCTTGAGGCTGGCCAGCTTCTCGGCAGGCGCGCCGACATCCAGCGCCACGGGGCTCGGATCGTTGTTCATGGGGCTTCTTTCGGCGGCTTGTTGCGGGACGCAAATTCTTCCAGGCCAGACAAGCCCTCGCGACGCGCAAGTTCCCGGAGCACGTCCTCGGGCTTCAGCCCGAAGTGGGCCAACGCCACCATGCTGTGAAACCACAGGTCGGCCACTTCATAGACGACCTTCTGGGCGTCGCCATCCTTGGCGGCCATGACGGTCTCGGTGGCTTCCTCGCCGACCTTTTTCAGGATGGCATCCAGGCCCTTGTCGAAGAGCTTGGCGACGTAGCTAGTGCTCGGGTCGGCACCCTTGCGGGAGTCGATGACCGCGCCTATGCGGGAAAGGATGTCGTCACTCATAGATTTTTGCGGGGTCCTTCAGTACCGGCTCGGTGGCGCTCCAGACACCGTTCTCCAGCTTCTGGAAGAAGCAGCTGTGCCGGCCGGTGTGGCAGGCGATGCCCGGTTCGTGCCCAAGTTGGGTGATGGTCAGCAGCACGACGTCGTTGTCGCAGTCCATGCGAATGGCATGCACCTGCTGGAAATGACCGCTCTCCTCGCCCTTGTGCCAGAGCTTGCTGCGCGAGCGGCTCCAGTACACGGCCTGGCCGCGCTCGGCCGTCAGGGCCAGGGCCTCGCGGTTCATCCACGCGAACATCAGCACGTCGCCCGTGCCCTGCTCCTGGGCGATGACGGGCACCAGCCCCTTGTCGTCCCATTTGATTTCGTCCAGCCAGTTCATTGCCCGCCCGGCCGCCCGAAGGGCAATGGCGCCCCCTCGGGGGGCAGAGAACGAAGTGAACGTGGGGGCTGCGTTTCCATGGTTTCAGTCTAGGTGAGTCGGACCGACGTGCCGGCGCTCTTCAGCGAACCACTCCAGCACCGGGATCGTCCCAGGCAGCACCGGCCGGACCTGCGCCGGCAGGCCGGACCAGGCCATCTGCTGGCCTTCCAGCATCTGGAAATCGCCCTGCCAGTCGTACACCTTGCAGAAGTTCAGCCGCACGCGGGCGTGCGGGTAGTCCATGACCAGCATCTTCCACGGATGGGCTGCGCCGATCTGCACACCCAGTTCCTCGCGCAGCTCACGCGCCAGCGCCTGCTCGATGCTTTCGCCCGGCTCGACCTTGCCGCCCGGGAATTCCCAGTAGCCGGCGTAGACCTTGCCCTCGGGGCGCGAGGTCAGCAAGAACTGGCCGTCAGGCGCGACGAGAACGCCAACCGCCACTTCGGTGATGGGACGTTCAGTCATTCGGCACGCCCTGCCATGTCGCGCGCGAACTGGTAAGCCACACGGCCCGAGCGCGAGCCGCGCTCCAGCGCCCAGATCAGCGCCGGCTGGCGTGCCCCTTCAATGGCGGCGTCGTCCACGCCAAAGTGGCGCAACCACTGCGCCACGATGGCCAGGTATTCGTTCTGGCTGAAGGGGTAGAAACTGATCCACAGCCCGAAGCGCTCGGACAGCGAAATCTTCTCCTCCACGGCCTCGCCGGGATGGATTTCGCCATGCTCGCCGTGGGTGCCCGCAAGGTTGTCGACCATCTTCTCGGGCAGCAGGTGGCGGCGGTTGCTGGTGGCGTAGATCAGCACGTTGTCGGTGGCGGCAGCGACGGAGCCGTCGAGCACGCTCTTCAGCGCCTTGTAGCTGGCCTCGCCTTCGTCGAAGCTCAAGTCATCGCAGAAAACCACGAAGCGCTCCGGGCGAGCCGCGACCTGTTCGACCAGGTCCGGCAGGTCCACCAAGTCGGCCTTGTCGACTTCGATGAGGCGCAGGCCCTGGCTCGAAAACTCGTTGAGCACGGCCTTGATCAGCGAACTCTTGCCCGTGCCCTTGGCGCCCGTCAGGAGCACGTTGTTGGCCGGCTTGCCGGCGACGAACTGGGCGGTATTGCGCAGCAGCCGCTCCTTCTGCGGCTCGACTTCCTGCAGGTCTGACAGGCGGATGCGGCTGACGGCGCGCACCGGCTCAAGCACCAGGGCGCCATGGCGCCGGCGGGCGCGAAAGGCGGTGGAAGCAGCCCAGTCGGGCGGCGTGGCGGCGTGGGGCAGAACGGCTTCGAGCCGGGTCAGCAGGCCCTCAGCGCGGGTGAGGAAGGAATCCAGAGCGGCAGACATCGCCGCAGTTTAGGCGGGCAGGCTCAGGCGATCGCCTTGAGCGAGGCTTCGAGCTGCTCCGTCGGCAGCCGCTTGAAGCCCGAGCGGGCATAGCGCTGCAGCCGGCCAATGATGAAGCTGACCCAGACCGAGGCCTGAGCATTGGCCTGCACGGTCGGCGTCAGTGAACCCTGCGCCTCGGCTGCGGCGCGCAGTACCTGGCGCAGCGAGGATTCGATGCGGTCGAAGAACTGGTTCATGCGGGCCACCAGCCGCTCGTTCTCGTAGACCAGGGCGTCGCCCACCATCACCCGAGCCATGCCGGGATTCTTTTCGCCGAACTGCAGGATGACGCTGGCGATGCGCGCGGCCTTGCCAGGCGGCGGCAGGGGATGCGGCGAGTCGGCGATCTGGTTGACCAGGCCGAAGACGCTGCTCTCGATGAAATCGATCAGCGCCTCGAACATCTGCGCCTTGCTGGCGAAGTGGCGGTACAGGGCCGCCTCGCTGACGTCGAGCTTGGCTGCCAGCGCCGCCGTCGTGATGCGGTCGGCGCCCGGCTGCTCCAGCATGCCGGCCAGCACCTGCAGGATCTGCGTGCGGCGCTCGCCGGGCTTGGGGCGCTTCTTGGGGTTGGCAGCGGGGCTGTCGGCGGCGGGCTGGTCGGCGTCCATGCCGGCGATGTTAGGGCCTGTTACAGCCCTAGTCGCGCAGCCAGCCCAGGCGGCGAGCTTCGTAGATCGCTTCCACTTTGGAGCGCACGTGCAGCTTGCGGTAGACCCGCTTGACGTAGGTCATCACCGTGTGCGGTGAGACCTGCATGAACTGCGCGATCTCATCGAAGGTGAAGCCCTTGGCCGCCAGGTGCAGCACGCGCGATTCCTGCTCGGACAGGGCGACAACTTCCTCGTCGGCCATCGTCGCGGCCATGGCCTCCGGCGAGGGGCCGGTCGAGTTCTGCGACCCGGGGGCCAGACGCACCAGCAGGCGGCGGGCGATGACGGGGCTGATGGGGCTGCCGCCGGCGCGCAGAGAGCGCAGCTGGCCGGGCAGGTCCAGCGCCAGGCTGTCTTTCAGCAGATAGCCGGTGGCGCCAGCCTCGATGCTGGCGACCACATGCTGCTCATCGCCGAAGACGGAAATGACCATGACCTCGCACTGCGGCCGGGTCTGGGCCGCATGGCGGATCAGCTCGATGCCGCTGCCGCCAGGCAGGTCCAGGTCAACGAGCAGGACGTCGGGCTGCAACTGATCGAACATGCGCCGGCCCTGGGGCAGGTCGGGCGCGATGCCCAGCAGCTCGATGTCGGGCACGCTGCCCAGAGCGTGAGTGAAAGCCTCGCGGAAGCGGGCTTGGTCTTCGACGATCAGGACCGAGAACGGGGACATGGACTCTGTGGACTTTCCAAACGCGCGGAAGCCGCATTGTCAGGTGAGGATACCCCCTCATCCATGAGCGTCTTCCTTCAGAACAGGGGGTAGCGTAACAAGGCTGCCAGGGAACGCACTCGCTGGGTCACGTAGGCCGGGCGGTGCTGCAGGCGCCGGCCATCGGCCGCCTTGCGCAGCCAGCGCTGCATCCAGACGGTGCGCAGCCCCAGGCTGCGGGCCGATTTCTGGTGGATCAGCGTGTCTTCAACGAGGATGCAGCGTTCCGGCTTCAGCTTCAGGCGTGCCAGCACGATACGGAACATGCGCGTATCGGGCTTGGGGCGGGAGTGGCCGAAGATCTGCATGTCCTCGACACAGATCAGGCGCTCGAAGACGCCGGACAGCCCGATGGCGGCCAGCACGCGCTCGGCATAGCTGCGCGGCGCATTGGTCATCAGCAGCTTGCGCCCCGGCAGGCGGCGCAGCGCGGCCAGGTCATGGCCGTGGCCATGCAGATGGGCTTCCAGCCCGGGCAGGCGATGGGTCTCGCTGAGGAAATGCGCCGGCTTCACGCCATGGTGGCGCTGCAGCCCCGTCAGCGTTGCGCCATAGCGCTGCCAGTAGCGATTGCGCAGCGCCGCGGCCTGCTCTTCCGTCAGGCCGAGGTAGGTGACCATATAGGCCGCCATCGACGCATTCAGCTCGGTGAACGCCCGATGCGAAGCGTTGTGCAGGGTGTCGTCGAGGTCGAACAGCCAGACCGGGTCGCGAGATTTCGTCACCCACCGATCATCGCAAGTCCTCGCCTTCGGCTCAGACGCGGAACGCGCATTCCGTCTCATCGAGACGAAATCATCGCAAGTCCTCCCCTTCGGCTCAGACGCGGCACGAGCATTTCGTCTCATCGAGACGAAATCATCGTGCCGTAGGCCTGATCGGTCAGTATCTCCAGCAGCATGGCGTGCGGCACACGGCCGTCGATGATGTGCACGGCATTGACACCGCTCTTGGCCGCGTCAATGGCGCCGGCGATCTTGGGGATCATGCCGCCACTGATGGTGCCGTCGGCCACCAGCTCGTCGATGCGGCGCGGCGTCAGTTCGGTCAGCAGCTCGCCGTTCTTGTCCAGCACGCCGCGGATGTTGGTCAGCATCAGCAGCTTCTCGGCCTGCAGCACCGTGGCCAGCTTGGCGGCGACGACGTCAGCGTTGATGTTGTAGCTCTCGTTGTGCTCGCCAAAGCCGATGGGGCTGACGACGGGGATGAACTGGTCGTCCTGCAGGGCCTTCACGACGCTGGGGTCGATGGCGACGATGTCGCCGACCTGGCCGACGTCGTGCTCCTTGGCCGGGTCGTCCTTGTCCATCATCTTGAGCTTCTTCGCGCGGATCATGCCGCCGTCGCGGCCCGTGAGGCCCACGGCCTTGCCGCCGGCGGCATTGATGAGGCCGACGATGTCCTGCTGCACCTGGCCGGCCAGCACCCACTCGACGACCTCCATGGTTTCCTCGTCGGTGACGCGCATGCCCTGCACGAACTCGCCTTTCTTGCCCAGGCGGCTCAAGGCGCCTTCGATCTGCGGCCCGCCGCCGTGCACGACGATGGGGTTCAGGCCCACGAGCTTGAGCAGCACCACGTCCTCGGCGAAGTCCTGCTGCAGGCCCGGGTCGGTCATCGCATTGCCGCCGTATTTGATGACGATGGTCTTGCCGTGGAACTTGCGGATGTAAGGCAGGGCCTGCGAAAGGATCTCGGCCTTCTCGCGCGGGGCGATGTGGGAGACGTCGGTGGTATGGGGGGTGGTCATGCAGCGGACTCCGGAAAGCAGCAGGCGGATTCTAGGGACGCCGCCATGGCGGTCGCTCCCATGACCCGCCAGCCTGAGGATGCATCCGGCGCATGCCCGCGGGTCACTTGCCGGCGAAAAACACCTGCCGCACGAAGGCCTTCACATCCGCTCGCGATTGCCGGAAGGCCGATTCGTTGCGCCCGACATGCACGCCCCGGATGACGCAGCTGTCGAAGAACTCCCCAAGCCTCGCCGCGTCGATGGTCGCGCCGGTGCGCTCGGCCGTGATCTTCCACGCCTCGATGTCCCAGCGCAGCACGCCGCAGGGCGCTGCCGACGTGGCCCCCTCCAGCAGGAAGGGCTGGTACATGGCGTCCCAGGAATGCGGCGCCCCGGCGTAGTTGATGGTGCGAGCCGGCGTGCCCGCCTCGGCGTAGCGCTCGGCCAACTGCTCGCAGGGCCGCGCCGTGGCGTAGTCGTCTTCAGCGCCGACGAGGTTGAGCAGCGGCGCCTTCGTCACTCGCGGCGACCAGTAGACCTGGTTGCATCCCGCGTACACCGGGATGTGCAGGGCGAAGCTCAGGTCACTCTTCACCACGGCACGGCGCAGCGGTTCGATGGCGGTCTGGAAGGCCACGCTTCCGCCGCGCGAGAAGCCCATGATGCCGATACGGGAAGCATCGATGCGTGGATGACCGGCGAGCAGCATCAGCGCCTGGAAGGCGTCCATCAGGTCGGCCGAGTAGGGAACAAGCGTCTGGTTCTCCGCCGTGCGCTTGACGCCGCGCGCCTCAAAGACGTGGACGACGAAGGTAGCGACGCCGATGTCGTTCAAGGCATCGACCCATTGCGACATGCTGCTCTCCACGCCGGCGCTGCCATGCATCAGCGCCATGGCCGGGACCTTGTCGCCGGCGCCCCTGGGCAGGCTCAGTTCGCCCCAGACGCGCTGCGCCGCCCAGTTCTGGCGGCGCTCGCGGGCGAGGTCGAACATGGTCTTGGGCGTGAAGCTGTCGAAGTCGATGCGCCCCTGCGTATCGGGTTTCAGGTCCTGGGCCGGCGTCGCGAACGGCAACGCCAGCAACAGCATGGACAGCAGGCTGGCCGCAGCGCGTATCAAGGCTGTATTCATCATGGCACCCATTCTGCGGGGGCCTGCTGCGCGCCACTGACAATGCCGCCATGCAAGCCAGCGCCTATCTCAAGCTCTCGGTCGCAGTCGCCCTCGTGACCATTGCGCTGAAGACCGCCGCGTGGTGGTGGACCGGCTCGGTCAGCCTGGCGGCCGACGCGTTGGAGTCCCTCGTCAACCTGGCCGGCGCCGTGTTCGCCCTGGCCATGGTGACCCTCGCGGCCCAGCCCCCCGACGAGGGCCACCCCTATGGTCACCACAAGGCCGAATACTTCTCCAGCGGCTTCGAGGGCATCCTCATCATCGCGGCCGGCCTGGGCATCCTGTGGGGCGCTGCGGACCGCTGGCAACACCCCCAGGMCTTGGAAGCCATCGGCGTCGGCGTCACGCTGGCCGTCGTCAGCTCGGCATTGAACGGTGCCATGGCCTGGGCCATGCTGCGCAAGGCGCGCGAGGTGCGCTCGGTGGCACTGGAGGGCGATGCGCGCCACCTGATCACCGACGTCTGGACCTCGGCCGGTGTCGTGGCCGGGCTGCTGGGCGTCATGGCCACCGGCTGGCAATGGCTGGACCCGTTGCTGGCCATCATCGTGGCGCTGAACATCCTGCGTGAAGGCGTGCATCTGATGCGCGAGTCCACCGGTGGCTTGATGGACCAGGCCCTGGACGCCGAATCCATGACTCAGGTGATGGCGGTGCTGGACGGCTTTATCCATCCGCACGCCATCCGCTTCGACCACATCGCCAGCCGCGTGGCCGGCCAGCGTCGCTTCATCGACCTGCACATGCACATGCCGGCCAGCTGGACTCTGGGGCGCGCCGCGGCGCTGCGCGTGGACGTCGAGCAGGCGCTGATGAGTGCCGTGCCCGGGCTGCGCGCCAGCATCCAGCTGCTGCCCATGGACGTCGAGGCGCACAACATGGATGAGGAGGACCTGGTGTGATCGCGGTATTGCAAAGGGTGCGCGAGGCACGCGTGGAGGTGGGCGGCGCGGTCGTCGGCGCCATCGGCCACGGCTTTCTGATGCTGGTCTGCGCCGAACCCACCGACAGCGAGGCGACCGCCGAAAAGCTGATCACCAAGGTGCTGAAGCTGCGCGTCTTCAGCGACGACGCCGGCAAGATGAACCGCAGCCTGCAGGACGTGGCCGGCGGCCTGCTCATCGTCAGCCAGTTCACGCTGGCGGCCGACACGAGTGCCGGCAACCGGCCGAGCTTCACGGGCGCTGCTCCGGCCGAGCAGGGGCGCCGGCTCTACGAGCACGCGCTGGCGTTTGCACGAAGCCAGCACGCTGTCGTCGCCAATGGCGAGTTCGGTGCCGACATGCAGGTCCACCTCATCAATGACGGCCCCGTCACCATCCCGATACGGATGGTTTAGGGGTCCTTGAAGACGAGTTTGCATTGGCGCTTGTAGGCCCACCAGGCCGAGACCGTCGCCGTCATCAACGCCGTGAGCGCCGCCCAGGTCAGCACGGACCGGTAGGACGCCTCCTGTCCGCCATGCTGCAGGGCTTCGATGCCGCCCAGCACGGCGCATGCCAGCACGAACACCTGCAGGAAGCGCAAGAGCCAGAACTTCGCAAGGATCTTCACCACGAGGATCTCCTACCCGATCTCTATCGTCAGCCGCGACAGGCTGCCTGGCACAGGCCGCGCCAGCGCCAGCCCAGCCATGCGGTAGGCGTTCGCGCGCCGCACGGCCGGCAGCTCGGCGCCCGCCTCGTCCCGCACCCGCTCCACACCATATCCGCGCGAGCCGACGCGGTAGGTCAGCTCGAAGCGCAAGTCCGCCAGCACCAGCTGCACGGTGAGCCCGTCCAGCAACGGCGGCATGACGGGATCGACGACGAGGGCGCCCTGCTCCAGCCTCAGGCCGAGCAGCGAGTTGATGACCAGACCCAGCGCGATGCCCGGGCCGCTGGAATAGATGCGCCAGCCACCGTCCAGCGCCACCTCACCCACCAACGCGCGGCCGTAGTGAGCTTGCGCCTCGTAGCGGTCGGCGAAGGCAGCGTCGGAGCTGGAGTAATAGCAATTGGCCTGGCGGCGGCTCGCGCTGGGCACGCGGTCGGTCAGTGCAATCGGGTGGGCCAGCGCGAGCGCCTGCAGGAAGGCTTCGGCGTGACCGAGATGGGCCAGCATCTGGGCATAGCGCAGATGGGCATGCATGTACATGATGCCGATCTCGCGGCCGAAGAAGGTGCTGGTCTCGGCGCGCTGGAACAGCTGCGACGGGCCGCCGCGATAGGGTAGCGGCGCGTCGAACAGGCGGGCACCATCGGGGCCCTTCAGATGCTGCTCGATCAGCGCGGCCTGGATGGCGGCCTGCTCAGGGGTGAAGAGCTCGTCGATGACGGCATGCATCATCGGCAGCAGGCTGTAGCGCAGGCCGGTGCGGGTGTCGCGCGGGTGGATCCACAGCTCACGCTCGCCCTGCTCGGGAAAGAGGGCGTAGCCGGCGACGACATCGTCCTGCACCAGCAGGCGCTGGAACTCGGCGCGCACGCCCATGGCCTCGGCGGTCAGCGCGGCGGCGTCATGGGCTCGGCCGATCTGCGTGAAGGCCGTCGCCAGCGTGTGCAGCATCTGGTGGTGCAGCGTGACCGTCCAGGCGCTGCACAGGCGCTCTCGCAGTGCCGGGTCAGCCGGCTGCAGCGAGTCGTTCCAGTCGCCATGCCAGTAGGCGGCCAGCCCCGTGCCGGGCACGACGCGCTGGCGGATCAGCGCCAGCGCCTGCTCGACATGCGCCGCCAACGTGGCCCGCTCGCCGCCGTGGAAGGCCATCACTTCATCGAGGATGCCCGCATCGCCGGAGGCGATCAGGTACTGCGCCAAGCCCAGCAGCGGCCAGAAGACGATGTCGCCATGCGAGTCGCCGGCACGGATCTTGGCCTCGCGCTCGAAGAACATGAACCACTGCGGCCAATCGCCATCCGGGTTCTGGTTGCTGAAGACACGCAGCAGCAGATCGCGCACCGGTGCGGTCTGGCCCAGGGCCAAAAGCATTTCTAGCGGCCCTTGGCAGACGTCGCGCGTGCCCCAGCCACCGCCGGAGTACTGCTCCAGGCCACGCGGCGACAGGTAGTGCACCAGGGCGTTGTGGGCATACCAGGGCAGGATGTCGCTCAGCTGCGCCAGGGCCGGGTGCTGCCAATGCGGCAGCGTCAGTGGCTGGGCAGGCGGCGGCGCGGTCTCGAGCAGTTCGCCGCGCAGCGTCAGCGAGAAAGCGTGGGCCGGCGAGAAGTCGAGGCAGACCAGCGGCTCGCCGTGGCTGACGCCGTCGTCGAACAGCCGGCCGTCGTCGCCCACGATGGCCAGGCCCGGCGCGTCGATGACGAGGCCGCCACCGGGAAAGCGCTGCGCCAGCTCGCTGCCTTCGGGCGGCGTGATGCGCAGCCGGCTGCCACTGTGCTCCCACACGGGCTTGAATGGCGCGGCGCCATCGTCACCGCCCACGGCCAGATTGAGGCTGGCGCGCAGGCGCAGCGCCCGGCCCTTGAGCATGCGCACGCTCAGCGCCATCGCATCCGGCGTGGCGCCGGCCGACGCGACGACCTCGATGACGCCGGCATCAAAGGCATACAGCCAGCGGCAACGCTGCGGCTGGATCTCGAAGGCCGACGGCAGGCCGAGCAGCAGCCAGTCGCTCACCTGTGGCTGCACGAACAACCGCAGGCCGGCCGTGCAGAACAGGCCGAGCAGGCTGCGCTGCGTGGACAGCAGGCGGTTGATGCTGACATGGCCCTGGGTCAGCATGGAATGGAAGACACCGCCCATCCAGCAGGTGGAAGTCAGCGCGCCTTCGTCAGGCACGAGATGGTCGCCGCTGCGCAGGATGTGGCCGTGGGGCCGCTGCACCAGCAGTTCCTTGGCGCGCAACACGACGTGGGTCGCCTCGCCGGTGAAGAAACTCAAGCGCTGGTTGCCCTGCCATTCCTCATGGCGACGCTCGCCGGGGATGTAGGCGGCCAGGTCCTCGTCGCTGAAGTCCCGGCTGGCCAGCATCGATGCGCTGGCGAACAGGCTGGGCGCCGGCAAGAGGCCCGGCGCGTCCAGCATGTTGGATGGCTGGGCCTCGGGCAGCGCCAGCAGCGTGGGCAGCCGGGCCAGGTCGGCATCGCTGCTGGCCCCGGGATGATGGGCTTGCAGCGCCAGGAAAAAGCCCGCCGCCGCGCGCTCACCGGGCGCGAGCGGCAGGGCCTCGTCCTGCAACCCGACCAGGGCGTGCTCGTGCTGCAGGCGCTGACCCGGCAGGTCGCTCAACAGCCCGGGCGGCAAGGCGCCCTCACGCGCGGCATGGCCCCAGACCTGGCTGGCATCGGTCGCAAAACTCTCCGCGCGGCGCAACGAGCCGGCCAGCAGCCAGGGGTGCTTGCCGCCCTGCGCCTGGTTCTGGCGCGCAGCCAGCAGCACCCCGTGGCCGGAGTGCTGCAGCGGCTGCAGGTCGATGTAGTGGCTGACGTAGAACTCGTTGGTGCGCGCGGCGCCATAGTCGGCCAGGCCCACGTCCTGCACCAGCACGGGTGCGATCTCGCAGGCGGTGTCGCTAACGTTCGCGGCCTGCAGATGCCAGAACAGCACGGGCTCATCTGCGGCCAGGCGCAGTTGCAGGCGCAGGGCCAGGCCGTCCCACTCACCGCGCATCTCGAAGGCACCTTCGTCGGTGTGCGCGCTCAGCGGCGAGAGCGGCCCCAGCAGCGCTGCGATGCGCCAATTGCCGCCCACATCGCGCCGGCGCAGCCAGACATTGGCCGGCCCGCCCTCCAGCTCGTTGCCGGGGAAGAGGTTGAGCATCAGCGCCGGCCCGAACATCAGGCGGCGCAGCGCGCCATGGGACAGCAGCTCGGCCTCGAGGCCGACTTTGTTGCCAAGGGAGTGAACGGTCATGTTTGTCGCTGCGCCAGCAGCCAGGGCAGCAGTCCAGGATCTTGATAGGCCGGCGTCCAGGAGTCGTGGCCGACACCGGGGTAGATGGTCAGTGATGCAGTGCCACCGGCCGCGCGCAGCGCCTCGACACAGGCGATATGCGGCGCCAACGGCACGACTTGGTCCTGCTCGCCGTGATAGCCGCGCACCGGCACGCCGCGCATGGCGGACACCTTGGCCGGATCGCCAAAGCCGCAGACAGGTGCGATGGCCGCGAGGTCGCGCGGGAAGGCCGTGGCCCAGTGCCACACGCCGAAGCCGCCGAGGGACAGGCCGGTACCGACGCAGCGCTGCGGATCGATATTGAGCCTGGCCTTGAGGGCGCCGAGCAGCTTGTGCAATCGCTCGGGGTCCCAACGCAGGTTGTCCTCGAGCTGCGGGCTGACAACGATGCACGGATAGTCGGCGCCGGCGGCGACCAGCTTGGGCGGGCCGTGGACCTTGACCTTCTCCAGGTCGGTGCCACGCTCGCCCGAGCCGTGCAGAAAGACAACCAGCGGCCAGGCTTCGGTGCGTTGGCTGTATTCGCGCGGCAGCCAGATCCAGAAGCGCTGGCCTTCGAGCTCCCAGGCGCGCTGCTCGCCGGCGGCCAGGCCGGCAGGCGGCGTGGGCGGCAAGGCCGCGCAGGCGCTGAGCAGAGCCGGCGTCGTCAACAGCAACTGGCGGCGGTTCATCGTCATGGTGCGGGCTCCAGTTGGATGGTGGTGGCGTTGGCGGGCAGGGGCAGTTCGCGGTCCTGCCAGCTCAGGCCCTGAGTCTCGACGTTAGCGCGCGGCAACCGCTCCGTACCCGGCCAGGCCAGGCGCAAATCACCAGGCAGTCGTTCGGGCCGGCGGTCGATATGCAGCGTCCAGCCGCCATCGGCGCGTTTGAGCAAGCGGTAGTCCAGCCGCCCCCAGGCCGTGGACAGGCCGGCCACGCCGATGTCGCCCGCCATGCGCCAGGCGGGCGACAGGCCAGCGCCGAGCACGAGGCTGCCAGTGGCTTCGCGCTCGTAGGCCAGCAGGTCCAGGGCCGCGCGCAGGTAGTCGGACGAGATCCAGGCATGCGGCATGTCGCCCAGGAAGCGGGCCTCGCGCGCATCGGGCCGCACCACCTCGGCCCACTGGTTCCAGCCCATCGGCCGCTGGTGCGTGAAGAACCAGGCCAGCAGCCGGTGCGCTTCATCCACCCGACCCAGGCGCACCAGGGCGCTGACATTGCGCAGCTCGTAGGGCGTGTAGTCGGCCCAGGCCTTGCGGCCCGTGATGCGGGCCTCGGCTTCCGACACATAGCGGTCAAAGGTGCCGCGCAGCAGTTCGGGCGGCAGCTTGTCCGCCTGGGCCGGGTTGAGGGCCATGGTGGTCGACGTCGCATCGAAGTCGCCGCGATCGGCGGCGCCGGCGATGTGGTTCAGCTGGTAGTGCCGGGCGGTCGCAGTGATGGAGGCGCCCAGTTCGGCCTCGAACTCGTCACGCGACACCGCCCAGCGCACGGCCTGCGCGGTGTCACCCAGGGCCTGGGCAATCTGCACCGCGTCCTTGTAGCCGCGCAAGGCCCAGAAGTCGTCCCAATAGGAATAGGCCGGCTTGTCGCTGTAGCCCTCGTGGCTGATGGAGGGCGGCATCAGCCCCTTGAAGCGCGGGTCGGCACCCGGCTTGCGTTCACTCTGGCGCAGGGCCTCCATCCACGCCACGACGCGCTGCACCTTGGGCCAGTGGTGCTCCAGCAGCGCGCGATCCTGGGTGTGACGCCAGAGCTCGGCGACGGCAAACAGGTATTGGCCGTGGCTGTCGTTCTCGACGACGGGGTCGGCGCCGCGCTGGTCGACGCAGCAGGGCACCTTGCCCGACTCGAAGATATAGCCGCCATACCAGTCGACGAACTCGCGCGCGGCCTGGGCCTCACCCATGCGCACGAGGCCGGCCACCATCATGGCGCCATCGCGCACCCAGGAACGGGCGTAGGAGCGCGTGCCGGGGCGCAGCGCGGGGCCGTCGCGGGACACGAGGATCTGCGCCAGCGCGCTGCGCATGGTGTCGGCGATGGGCTGAGCCTGAGGCGGCAGGTTCAGTTCCAGCACGCCGAGGCGGTCGCGCCATTGCGCCGCCGCGACGGCCAGGCGGGTGTCGAGGGCGCCCGCATCACCGCCCGTCACCCAGCCCAGGCTGCGTGCCTCGCCCGATGCGAGTTCGATGTCGAAGCGCATCAGCGCGGAGGGCAGTTGCTCGGCGTCCGCCAGTTGCGTGAGGGGCGGCGCCTGCAGCAGCGTGGCGAAGCCAGGGCCGGCGCTCCACGATGCGGCGCGCACTTCGGCTGGCGTCTCGCGTGGCTGGATGGCCAGGCCGGCAGCAGTCAACTTGCCATCGGCCCAGGCCACGGTGGGCAAAGGACTGATGCCTCCTTGTGTCGACAGGAATTGCTGCGGCGGGTTGACCTGCCAGGGGCGCAACGTCAGCAGCAGCGAGTAGCGCTGCGGTTTGCTGGTGGGGTTGCGTAGCGTGTAGCGGGCCAGCAGCTGCGGCGCCTTGGCCGGACCGTCGGCACCGGCTTCGACGCGCAACTCGACGTCTGCATGCTGCCACCGAACGACCGGCAAGGCGTGCTCGATGAGGCTGTGCCCCGTGCGCACCTGAGCCCAAGTGACGAGACGACCATCAGCCAGGCGCACGGTCGGCTCGATGCTGGGGCCGCCGCGGGTCAGCTCGATGGCGCCGTCCTCGCTGACCAGGCCGGAGCGCTGGGCACCGCCATCCACGCCGACGACGGTCCAGTAATTCTGTTCGCCGAGGAAGGCCCGCGGCAGCTCGCCGCGCGGCAGGGACTTGGCCAGTTCGGCAACGGCGGCGTTGCGGTCCGGCCATTGCGCGGCGTCGCGCAACTCGACCTCAGGCGGCTTCCTGCCCTCATAGCGCAGGCGAATCCAGCGCCACTCCTGCTCGCCGAGGAAGACGGCGCGGCCGGGCTGGGTGGACAGCGTCTTCCAGCGCCGGTTGTCGTCGGAGACCTCGACGCGCATGGCCGCGCCGCTGGCAAACCACAGGCCGTTGAACTCGCGCAAGGTCTGGAAGTCCAGCGTCATCTCGCTGGCGCCCAGCCTGCGGCGCGGCTCGGGCCAGGCCTTGGGCGCGGGCTCGCGCGGCTCCAGGCCCAGGGCGCCGACGCACAAGGCCCCTGCCCCGCCGCCCTGCTGGCCGGCGACGACAACGAACTCGATGAACTGGCTGCGCTTGAGCACGCGGTCCTCGGTCGGCCCCCAGGCGAAGGCGACATGGCGGCGCTTGAAGCGCGTCTCGGTCAGCGTGTCGGGTAGGGTCAGCGCCGGGCGATTGATCCACCAGACGTTGTCGCCGCTGGCGTCGACGAACTTGATCTGCACGTCGTTGCCGGTGGTCTTGCCCTTGAGCTGGGTGGTCAGCGCGAAGTCGGCCGGCCAGTCCAGCGGCAGTTCGCGGCGCAGCACGGCATAGCCGGAGACGCCGGCAAAGTCGTAGTCGAGGCAGAGGGAGTCGTCGCGAGAGTCTTGTCGAAGGGTAGCCTTGACCTGGTCGGAGGCGGTGGCTTTCCAGCGGGTGGCGTCCTTCATGTCATCGAGGATGGCGGCGTGAGACGCAAGGCACGCGAGCAGGGTGCAAGTCAGCAAGACGTAGAGAAACCTTCTCATGGCTTGGCGGCTGCAGGTTGAGAGGTAAGGCCCATGCCGGGAGTTCGCCCCGGCGGACGACCTACTTTCTTGTGCGAACAAGAAAGTAGGCAAAGAAGTCGCCCCCGAACCGCCCGCCCCTTTGCTTCGCAGCGGGGTGCCCTGCGGTACTCAGCCCTTGAGGCCCCGCGCAAAACTCCCTTCGCTACGCTGCGGTCAAACAGTTGCGCGGAGTCAGTTCTTGAGGCGCACTGCGCGCGCGGCCTCAAGGTCTTGCGTTCCTCGGCGGGCTCAAAGGGGGGGAGAAAACCACCTCGGTGCGAACGGCTTTCGGGTTTGGCTGTTGGCTGTTCGGCTGTTTCGAGAACTCCCCTTCTAAACCGCCGAGAAGCGCAGGAGCCCGGGGCGCGAGCGCAGCGAGCCTCAAGCTCTGACTTCGCGCCCCTTTGTTTGAACGCAGCGTAGCGAWGTGAGTTGGGCGCGGCCCCGGGTTCAGAGCATCGCAGGGAACCCCGCAGGGGCGGTTTCGCAGGGGCGACTTTTTGCCTTCTTTTTGGTCGCTCAAAAAGAAGGTCGCCCGCCGGGGCGAACTCCCGGCTGGGCATAGGCACAAAGCCACTGCAACGGGCCGTCATTTCACACTCCCCATCAACAGCCCCTGCATGTAATACCTCTGCAGCGCCACAAACAACCCCAGCACCGGCAGCACGGTGATCACCGCCCCCGCCATCATCAGCTCGCTGTCGTTCACATGCTCCCGCGACAACGCAGCCAATGCGACTGGCAGCGTGTGCATCTCGCCATCCGTCAACACGATCAACGGCCACATGAARTCGTTCCAACTTCCTAAAAAGGCAAACACCGCCAGCGTCACCAACACCGGCTTCAACGTCGGCAGCACGATGTTCCAGAAGATGCGCCCCTCCCCTGCCCCATCCAACCGAGCCGCCTCCAGCAATTCATCCGGCACCCCTCGCGCGTACTGCCGCACAAGGAAGATGCCAAAGATCCCCGCCATGCTGGGAATCAGCACGCCCATCCATGTGTTCACCAGGCCCATGCCCTTGAGCATCAGGAACAGCGGCAGCATCGCCACCTGCCCCGGGATGACAAGCGCCGCGATCAGCAGCCCGAACACCCGCTCGCGGTGGCGAAAGCGCAGCTTGGCGAACGAGTAGCCCGCCAGCGTATTGAAGCTCACCGACATCAACGTGCTCACCACGGCCAGCCCCAGGCTGTTGACGAAGGCTCGCTTCAAGCCACCGTCGCCGAGCAACTGGCGGTAGTGCACCAGCGTCGGGTCGTGCGGGACCAGCGGCGGCGGCAGGCTGGAGGCGCTGCCGGCCGGCATCAGCGACACACACACCATCCACACCAGCGGGAAGGCCGCCAGCGCCGCAAAGGCCCACAGCAGGCCATTGACCAGAAGGGTCCTGGGCTTCATGCGCCCTCCCCCGTCAGCCGCCGCTGCACGGCGATCAGGCCCTTGCTGACCACCACGATGATGACAAAGAGCACAAAGGCCACGGCCGAGGCCAGGCCCAGGTTCCACCACTTGAAGCCTTCTTCGTACATCAGGTAGAGCACGCTGACCGTGCTCTGCAGCGGGCCGCCCTGGGTCATCACATAGGGCTCGGCAAAAAGCTGGAAGTACCCGGCCGTTGTCAGGATGGTGACCATCAGCAGGGTCGGCGCGATGCTGGCCAGCGTGATGTAGCGGAACTGCGCCCAGCTGCGCGCGCCGTCCAGCCGCGCGGCCTCGTACAGGTCATGCGGCACGGCCTGCAGCGCCGCGATGAAGATGATCATGTTGCCGCCGAAGTTCTTCCAGGCGGCGAACAGGATGATGGTGGGCATGGACCAGTGCGGGTCGCCCAGCCAGTCGACGGGGTCCAGGCCCAGGGACTGCAGCGTGTAGTTCACCAGACCGTATTTGACGTGGAAGAGATAGCGCCAGATGACGGCGACGGCCACCAGCGTGGTCACCACGGGGGCGAACAAGGCGGTGCGCAGCAGCGGCTTGAAACGCACCAGCTTCGACTGCAGCAGCACGGCCGCGGCCAGCGACACGCCGATCGACAGCGGCACGCCGAGCACGACGAAGTAGAGGGTATTGCCCAGCGCCTTCCAGAACAGCGGCAGGCTCAACACGTGCACATAGTTGTCCCAGCCTTGCCAGCGCAGGTTGCGCAGGTCGGCCAGCGCATAGATGTCGAAATCGGTGAGGCTCAACGCAAGGCCGGCGAAGACGGGCACGCCGAAGAAGAGCGCGATGACGATCAGCGCCGGAGCGGCGAAGGCCCAGGCGGCGAGGGATTCGCGGCCACTGTGCTTCATGCGGCGGTCTTTCGGTCCAGCATCCAGCGGCGCTTTTCCAGGATGCCGTCGACGAGGGCATCCAGCGAACGCACCGTCGTGTCGAGGTCGGTCACGCCGTGCACCGCGCGCGTGGCCGCGAGCTGCATCTCCTTCTCGATGCGCTCCCATTCCGGCACGGCCGGCGCCGCGCGCACGCGCTCGAGCTGGCGGCGGAAGGCGGCGGCGTGGCGGTCCTCGGCCAGCGTGGCGCCGTTCAAAGGCAGGGCCCAGGCACTGCGCCGCGCCGGCAGGTCGCCCGTCAGGCGGTAGAACTCGAGCTGCACGTCGGGCCGGCTCAGGTAGCTGATCAGCGCCCAGACTTCGGGCTTGTGGCGCGAGCGCTTGAACATGGCGAGGCTGGCACCACCGGYGATGGAGACGCCGGGGCCGTCCGGGCCAGGCAGCTCGGCGGTGATCCAGGCATTGGCCAGTTCGGCCGGCAGGCGGCGCTTGAACTCGCCGATGTCCCAGGGCCCCGACATGTAGAAGGCGAAGTTGCCGCGGCCGAACTCCTGCCAGAGGTTGCCGATCTGCACCTCGCTGACGCCGGGCGCCTCGCCGCGCTGGAAGCGCTCCAGGTAGAAGGACAAAGCCTTGCGAAAGCCCGGGCCTGAGAAGTTGCCATAGCGGCCGCCGTCGCGCAGCACCTCGCCCGGCTGCTGCAGGGCCAAGGCAAGCAGCGGCGCGGATTCGTTGGTCGGCAGCAGGATGGGTTTGTCCATGCCCTGCTCGCGCAGCCGGGCCAGCGCGGCGCGCCAGTCATCCCAACTCACAGGCATGGCCTTGATGCCGGCCTTGGCCAGCAGATCCTGGCGCACAAACATCAGCCGCGTGTCGACATACCAGGGCAGGCCCACGCGCTGGCCACCGGCCAGGTTGGTGGCCCAGACGCCTTCGAAATAGTCCGTCGCCTGCAGTGCCGGCGTGCGCGCGAGCCAAGGCTCCAGCGGCTCCAGCGCGCCCAGGGCCTGCATCTCGGGCAGCCAGGTGTTGCCGACCTGGGCCAGATCGGGCGTGGCGTCGCCAGCGAATGCCGTCAGCAGCTTCTCGTGCGCGGCCGTCCACGGCAGTTGCTCGACCTTGACGCGCACGCCGGGGTGTTCACGCTCGAAGCCGGGCATCAGCTCAGCCACGACCTCGCTCTCGCGGCCCATAGCCCAGAAGCGCAGCGTCGTCGTGCCGCTGTCGCGCGTACAGCCGGCCAGCGCGACGGTCGATGCGGCGAGCAGGTCGCGGCGGCGCATGATCACCCGGCCAAGGCAACACAGCCACAGAGGCACAGAGACACGGAGAGACCTTCATGTCGCGGCCTCTGTGCCTCTGTGCCTCTGTGGCTTTGTTTGAATTTCATTTCAGCCCAACCAGCCGCCAGTGAAGCCAGCCCGCTTCAAGCCCTTGATGAGGTGCGCATTCCTGCGCATCGCCTGCCACACCAGCTCGCCGCGATGGTTGCCCATCATCGCGAGCAGCGGGCCCTGGTCGATGCCCAGCATGTCGGTGTCCACCCATCCCTTGCCGGGCTCGATGCGGCCATGCGTGAGGCGCACATCGGGGAAGTTGAAGCTGGGGTTGAAGGCATCCCAGAAGCCGTAGCGGCCCCAGGTGTGCGGGTAGCGCTCCTTGATGGCCATCAGCGCCGGGATGACGATCTCGGGCGCGAAGGCGATGGAGCCGCCGGCCGCATAGGGCGCCAGCGTGCCGTCGTCATGCAGGCCCATGCCGCGGCCGGCATAGCTGATGAAGCGGCGCTTCACGGTCTTGCCAGCGGTGGTGGTGTATTGAAGCGAGATGTCGGCCGGGCCGTCGCTGGCGCTGACGCCCCAGACCTCGGCGCTGTAGCCCTGCCAGCCGAGCGGGTTGTCCTGGGCATAGGCCTGCTGCACATAGGTGGCGCGACGCGAGTTCTCGAAATAGTCCAAGCCCTTGTCACGCATGTAGGCGTCGCGGATGCCGCGGAAGTCCACCCAGCAGTGCGTGAACTGGTGGCCGAACAGCGGCGGGAAGCGCAGGAAGGTCTGACCGTAGCTTTCGCCCCAACTCTGCTGGTCGTAGGTGCTGGTCCAGGCGTCCCAGGCCTCGGGCTTGACCGGATGGGTCGGCGAACCGAGTGCCAGCAGATAGACCAGCATCGCCTCGTTGTAGCCCTTCCAGTCGCTGCGGATGAAACCCTTCTCGGGCGACCAGCCGTGGCTGATGGACGGCGGGCGCACCTGGGCCCAGGTCCAGTCGACGCGGCCATAGAGCTCGTCCGCCAGTTTGCGGATGGCGGCCTCGTCGGCGTGTTCGCCGTCAAAGAAGCTCTGGGCATGCAGGGCGCCCATCAGCAGCARAGCGGTRTCGACSGTGGASAGCTCGCAGCGGTCGAAGCGCAGGCCCTCCTTCATGTCGAGGAAGTGATAGAAAAAGCCCTTGTGGCCCGCCACGCCGGTCTTGCCCGGGCCTTGGGGCAGGCCGGCGAAGAAGCGCAGCGTCGTCAACGTGCGCTGGGCAGCCTGCGCTCGCGTGATGTAGCCACGCGCCACGCCGACGGGATAGGCGCTCAGCGCAAAACCGACGGCCGCGATGCTGGCGAATGACGGTGTGGGCCAGCGGTCGGGTGCGAGGCCGGTGCGGGCGTCGGTCGTCTCCCAGAAGAAGTCGAAGGTGCGCCGCTCGAGGTCGGCGAGAAAGGTGTCGGCGGCTTGCGCCGGCGCCTCGGCCCAGCTGGGCAGGTTGGCGGCCAGGGCGAGGCCGGCGCCGTGGGCCAGGACGGCGCGTCGGGTCAGCAAACTCATGATGGGGGTGATTGTGGGAGCCGGCCGCGCGTTCGGCGCGGCCGGCTTCCGGTCTTCAGGATCAGAACGAGTAGCTCACGCCCAGCTTGAACTGCCGCATCGAGCCGCGCACGCCGGTGCGGGTGTCGAAGTGGTCGTTGTCGCCACCGAGGGCGTTCTTCGGCGGCGTGGACGGGCCGCCGACCCAGTCGTCGTAGTAGCCCCAGTTGGCGGTGTTGAACAGGTTGAGCACATCGGCACGGATCTGCAGGTCGCCGCCATAGACCTTGAAGCTCTTGGAAAGCGCCAGGTCGAGTTGCTTGAAGGTGTCGGAGCCGCGCGGCACGGCACGGCAGCCCGTCGGCCCGAAGCCGGTGTGGCAGTCGAGCACCCGGCGTGGCTGGCCGTCGCCCACGGTCAGCTTGCCGGACAGCTGCATGCCCCACGGCAGGCGGTCCATCAAGCCGCCAACGACGAGACGGTTCTTCTCCGCATCCAGGGTGGGGTTGAAGCCGTGAGTGGACTTGCCATAGGTCCAGTCGAAGATGCTATCCGACCATTCGTGGCTCGTGGTCTTTGCATCCGTGTGGGTGTAGGCAATCGTCATGCTCCACCCGCTGGCCTGGGTGTAGGGCTTCTCCAGCGACAGGAAGACGCTGGTGGCCTTGTTCTCGCCAACAAAATCACCCAACACGATGGTGCCGTAGTTGCGCGGAGCGCCGCCCCACAAGGGGTCCAGCGAGTTCGTATTGCCGAAGCCCCCGTTGGGGTCGCGGTTGCCGTTGAACCAGATGAACTGGTTCTTCGCATGAATGTTGGAGACCGCGATGTCCATGTTCCAGCTGCCGAGGGCCTGGCGCACGCCAAGGCTCATCTGGTCGGCAAACGGCATCTTGAAGTCGTTCTTGATCATCCAGATCTCGCCGTTGGGCGCTGCGTTCTTCTGCAGCTCGTCCAGCGAGTTGTTGGCCATGCGGCGGTCATAGCTGCGGCCCCAGCCGCCGTAGACGACCGTGGCCTTGTCGCTGAACACGTCGAAAGACGCACCCAGTCTCGGCGCGAAAGCTCCCTTGAAGGCCTTACGCGAGTTGCCAGTGGAGATGTAGTCGGCAATGTTGATGCCGCCCTTGGCCAGCGACTGGGCATAGGTCTGGCCCGCGGGTGCGGTGATGCCGTCGACGGTGCGGCCGTCCAGCGCGTTCAGCGCGGCGATGCGGTCGGCCGGCGTCACGTAGCTGTTGTTGAGCATGTTGTCTTCATAGTCCCAGCGCGCGCCGATGTTGAGCTCCAGCTGCTTGGTGAGCTTCCAGTCGTCCTGCAGATAGATGCCGTACTGGTTGTTTTTTAAGTTCGCCGACGCGGTGGCGATGGGCAGCCTGATGTTGCACTGGTCGCTGGACAAACCGCTGCTGCTGACGTTGGTGCCGGTGCAGGCCAGGCCGTTGAAGTAGGGCTGACCGGTGGTCGTGTTCAGTACGGTGTCGATCGCCGCGACCCGGAAGGCGGTGCCGCTGAGGTCRTACTTCATGGCCTTGAACTGGACGCCGCCCTTGATGACATGGCCGGCAAGGCCCGTGTAGCTGAGGTCGTCCTTCAGGTAGATGCCGCTCTGGCGGCGGTCCTGCGCATTGGGCGAGCCGCCGGTAAAGAAGACGTCCTGGACGTTGTTGATCGCGTTGGTGGGCGAGTACTTGTAGCGCACCAGCGGATCGGTGGAGTCCGACTGCGGGTTCCACTTCGAGCTTTCCCAGCCGACGCGCGCCTCGTTGAGCCAGGTGTCACCGGTGTATTCGTGGCTGAGGTCGACGCGGTACTCGTTGTTGTTGTTGTTGATGGCCGTGCTCGGCGCGAAGCGGTCACCGTCGACCGAGTAGCTGGTTTCCTTGCGCAGCGTGGTGGACAGGTCCAGCCGCTGGCGGTCATCGATCTCGGCCGACAGCTTGCCGAACAGCAGATGCTCCTTGAACTGGCCCTTGAACGAGCCCTGCTGCGCAGCGATGGCGGGGACGATGCCGGGGCTGTTGGGGTACTTGTCCAGGTTCATCGCAGTCAACTGGCGCGGCTTGTCGATGGACTTGCCGTCGTAGGCGACGAAGTAGTGCAGCGTGTCGGGCTTGATGGCGCCACCGATGCTGAAGCCGCCTTCGATCTGCTTGTACGAGGGAGGATCAATGTGATTTGCCTTGTCCCTCTCCTGGATGGGGCTCAGCGACGTCCAGTTGCTCCCGGTGCGGTTGACGTAGACGCTGCCATGGGTCTCGTTGCCGCCGGACTTGGTGACGGCGGAAATGGCGACGCTGGAGACCTGGTCGAACTCGGCCTTGTAGTTCTGCGTCAGCACGCGGTACTCGGCGATGGCCGTCTGCGGGAATGGGTTGCCCTGGCTGGTGTCCTGGCCGTTCAGGCCGCCGCGCAGGATGTTGTTCTTGTGGCCGACGCCGTCGATGAAAACGTTTACAGCATCAATGTTTTGCGAGCCACCGCGCAGACGCGTGTTGCCGCTGGCGTCGGTGTCGAAGCGCACGCCGGGAGCGAAGTCCGCTGCCGACAGGAAGTTGCGCGTGGCCTGCGGGATGGCCTCGATCATCTTGTTGGACACCGTGGTGCCGACCTGCGAATCGATGACGCCCTGGCGCTGCGCGCTGCCCTGGATCACGACGGTGCCGAGCTTGGCGTCCGTGCTGCCGAGGTCCAGCGTCGCGTTCTGGCCGACTGACAGCGTAACCACACTGCCGGTGGCAGCACCGGCCACCCGGACCTCGTAGTTGCCGGGGTTCAGGCCGACGAGTACATAACTGCCGTCGGGCAGGGTCTTGGTCCGGTAGGTATTGCCGTTGGCCTTGTTGACGGCGACGACATCAGTGCCTGCCGGCGCCGTGGCGCCAGCCGCTGTGATGGTGCCGCGCACGGTGGCGCTGGCGCTCTGCGCCTGCGCGGGCAGGGCCGCCATCAGCAGCCCGCCGATCAGGCCGGCGGCGCAGAGATGGCGGGTGAGAAGTCTGGGTTTGGTGCGGGGGGTCGGGGTGCTCATGATGTCCTTGTCTCCTGTGTTGTGCTGTGGTTTGGACGGGATCAGGTCTTGGCGCTGCCGCACGACTGCCGCACAACGAGTTGCACCGGCATCACGGTGGCGCCGGCGTCGGTGGCGTTGCGCTCCAGGGTGTCGGCCAGCGCATCGAGTGCCTGGCCGCCCAGCGCGGCAATGGGCACGTGCATGGTCGTCAGCGCCGGGCTGACGTAGCGGGCGATGGGGATGTCATCGAAGCCGGCGAGCGCGATGTCCTCGGGCAGGTGCACACCGCCGGCCTGCAGCGCACCCAGCAGGCCGATGGCCATGATGTCGTTGGCGGCGAAGACGGCATCGGGCCGCTGGCCCGCCGGCAGAGCGAGCAGCTCGGCCGCGGCGCGCTGGCCGCCTGCTTCGGAGAAGTCGCCCTCCAGCAGCCATGCCTCGGCCCCCACGGCCAAGCCGGCACGGTAGCCGCGCTCGCGCTCGCGCGCCTCGAAGTTGGCCTGTGGGCCGCCGAGAAAGGCGATGCGTCGCCGGCCGCTGCGCACCAAGTGCTCGGTCATCGCGCGCGCACCGCCGAAGTTGTCGACGGCGAAGACCCGCTGGCTCGCGCCGCGCACGCCGGAGTTCAGCAGCACGGCCGGCAGGGCAGGCGGCAGGTTCTGCGACAGGAAATCGTCGTCGGCGTGCGGCGACATGACGATGAGGCCGTCAACGCGGCCATTCATGGCGCGCAGCGCGGCCGCGGCCTCGTTGGCATCGTCGTGGGAGCTCGACAGCAGCAGATGCAGGCCGCGCGCCCGGGCGGCCTGGTCGATGCCGCGGATCAGCTCGGAGAAGAACTCGCCATGCAGATCGGGCAGCAGGGCACCGATGGTGTCGGTGCGTCGCGTGATGAGGCTGCGCGCCGCCCCCGACGGCGAATAGCGCAATTCGCGGGCGACCTCGACGATGCGCTGGCGCGTGTGCGGCAGCACGTTCTCGGCGCCGTTGAGCGCGCGCGAAACGGTGGCGACCGACACACCGGCAACGCGGGCGACGTCCTTGATCGTGGCGGGGGTGACCGTCATCTTGTTGTCAGAGGTTGGCGCCGTGGGAAGCGATGACTTCAGCATAGAAGCGCGCGCTGGCCTTGGGGGTGCGCTGCTGTGTCTGAAAGTCCACATGCACGAGGCCGAAGCGCTTGGCAAAGCCGAGCGCCCATTCGAGGTTGTCGAACAGCGACCAGGCGCAGTAGCCGCGCACGTCGGCGCCCCTTTGAATAGCGTCCTGCACGGCGGCGATATGGGTGCGCAGATAGTGCACGCGCAGCGGATCGTCAACGCGGCCGTCAATGGCCACCGGCGGGTCGTAGAAGGCGGCGCCGTTCTCGGTCACATACAGCGGCAGGCCGCCGTAGCGCTCGTGCATCCACACGAGGGTGTCGGCCAGGCTTTGCGGGTGCAGCTCCCAGCCGGTCTCGGTGTAGATGCCGCCGGGCTGGCGCTGCGGCACCGCCGGCACCGGCCATGCCTTGGGATCAAAGCGCACGACGGCGCGGGTGTAGTAGTTCAGGCCGAGGAAGTCGACGGGGACTTTGAGTGCCTCGACCTCGGCGGCCGGCCAGTCGGGCCAGGCTTCACCAAAGACCTCGCGCAACTCGGCCGGGTAGCTGCCAAGCAGGGCCGGGTCGAGGTATTGCCGGTTCATGTAGGCGTCGGCGAGCCCGGCGGCGTGGCGGTCGTACTCGCTGGCGTCGGCCGGCAGATGCTTGGGCTCGATGTTGACGACCAGGCCGATCCTGTTCTTTCCGGTCGCGCGGTAGGCCTGCACACCCTTGGCGTGTGACTGCATCAGCCGGTGGGCGACGATGGCCGCCTCGAAGGCGCTCTTGTGACCGGGCGCCAGCGCGCCATGCATGAAGCCGCCGTCGGCCACGACCCAGGGTTCGTTCAGCGTGACCCACATCGGCACGCGGTCGTCCAGCGCCTTGAAGCAGACCTGCGCGTAATCGGCAAACCAGTCGGGCATGTCGGGGTTGAGCCAGCCGCCACGGTCGTCCAGCGCCGCGGGCAGGTCCCAGTGGTGCAGCGTCACCATCGGCTGGATGCCAGCGGCCAGCAGTTCGTCGACAAGGCGCTCGTAGAAGCCCAGGCCGGCCGCATTCACGGCGCCACGGCCTTCGGGCAGCACGCGATTCCAGGCAATGCTGAAGCGATAGGCCGTGAGGCCGAGCTCGCGCATCAGCGCGACGTCGTCCTTCATGCGGCGGTAGTGGTCGCAAGCCATGTCGCCGGTATCGCCGCCGAGCACGCGGCCCGGCGTGCGCACGAAGCGATGCCAGTTGCTGACGCCGGCCCCATCGGCCAGCGGCGAGCCTTCGATCTGATAGGCGGAAGTCGCACAGCCCCAAAGGAAGCCGGGCGGGAACGGTTGTCTCATCCGTGTGCCAACTCCGCTTGCGCGGGTCGGTCGTTGTGTCGTCATGTAAACGTTTACATGCATTCTTTCCGTGATTACTTGACGAGTCAACAGCGTGTTTACCCCGGACCGTCGTGACCGCACCTCAGACTCTGCCGCGCGCCCGCCACCAGAAGCCGAGCCAGGGATGGAACAAGCACAGATCAACGCCACGCTGGCCCAAGCCAGGGCCCATGCCGATGCAGGCAATGCCGAGGCCGCGCTGGATGCAGCGCGCCGCGCCCACCACGCCGCGCTTGAACGGGGAAGCGTGGCCGCCCAGGCGGAAGCCACGCACTGCATTGCCAGCGTCGAGCTGCGCCTGCTGGGTCATTTCGCTGCGGCGCTGGAATCCGCACGCCAGGCGGCATTCCAGTTCCAGCAGGCCGAGATGCCCGAGGGCGAATGCCGCGCACTCGCCACCCAAGCCATGGCCGCTGCACGCCTGGGCTACTACGAAACCTCGGTCGATTGCGCCCTGCTGGCGGTCAAGCTGTGTGCCGGCACGTCGGGCGACGGAGCCAGCGTCGAGCAGGTCGTGGCCCACCACGCACTGGGTGTCGCCATGTTCATCGGCCGCTCCTACGCCGAGGCCAGCGAGGCTTCACAGCGCGCCATCGAGTTGGCCTACCAGTGCGACCCCCCGGTTGACACCTATGTGCTGCATGCCGACCTGGGGTCCACCGAGGTCATGCGCACGCTCAGCGCACGCAGCGCCACCACGGCAGGCACGACCAGCCTGGAACTGCTGCGCGAACACCTGCGCCGTTGCGATGAGCTGCTGCACGATGCAGCGCCATTGGCCAGCATCGGCATTGGCAGCCGCAGCAGCAGCGCCCTCACCCACGCCTTCAACAAGGCCATGCTGCTGATCTGGCAGGCCGACCTTGTGGGTGCCGCGGCGCAGGTGCGCCGGCTGCGCGAGGCGGTGGAATCTTCCCGCCGGCCCTGGCTGCAAGCCCTCGTGCTTTGGGCCGGGTCCGAACTGGCCTTGGCCGAAGATGACCTGCCGTTGGCCCGCAATCACGCCGAGCAGATGATTCGCATCGCCCTGGCGCAGAACCATGAAGGGCTGGTCAGCATTGGCCTGGGCCAGTTGGCTTATCTGGCGTCCACCGCGGGCGACCACGCCGCAGCCGCGCAGGCCCTGCGCGAGCTGGCCGAGCGCGAGCAGTTGGCCCGGTCTGCCAGCCTGCGCGGCCGCGTCGCCGACGTCGAACGACAGCTGGAACTGCGCAGCCGGACCCGGCAGTTGCACGCCTCCGAGGCCGGACGCGCGCACTTCCAGCAACTGGCGCTCGAGGATGGCCTGACCGGCCTGCCGAACCGGCGCCATTTCGAACTCCAGCTGCAAGGCCTGCTGGAGGAGGTGCGCACCCAGGGCAGCACGGCCTGCCTCGTCATGATCGACGTCGACAAGTTCAAGCAGATCAACGACGGCCATTCGCACAACGCGGGCGACGCGGTGCTGCGGGCCATCGCGGCGCAGATCCGAAGATGCGTGCGCGACAAGGACTTTCCCGCGMGGCTGGCCGGCGACGAGTTCGTCATCATCCTGCGCGATACCGGCGCGCAGGCAGCCCAAGCGCTGACCGAGCGGATCGCCGACGCGGTGTCCCGCCATGCATGGGGCGGCATCGCTGCCGGCCTGTCGGTCTCGGTGAGCCTGGGGCTCGCCGAAGTCCTGCCGACCGACACCTTGCGCACCGTGCTCAGCCGCAGTGACCAGGGCATGTACGCGAACAAGCGCGAAAAGGCCCACCCCCACTGACGGCCAAGCGGCGTGCACGCCCGCACACAAGGCTGAGCGCCGCCCCGGCCGGCGTTCGAAACAACGCTTGCTTGCTGGCTTGCGGGCCGAGCGCCGGGCCGCTCCCAAGCAGGCCCGCCTTTGGCGATGTGCTTGCTGGTCAATCCGGCAAGCATCGCCGTCCCCCAGGGGGACCGGCTGGACTCGCCTGCGTTCAGCATGGCGAGACCAGACGAGGGGCTCCATCTCAGTCGGCGTAGACCCCTGCCGCCTTGATGACCGGGGTGAGTTTGTTGATCTCGGCCTCGACAAACTTCTTGTGCTCTGCCGGCGCAAGGCGCGCGTCACTGATGATGACCGCACCCAGGGCCTCCTGGCGCTTGTGGAAGTCGGCGTCCTTCAGGGCTGCGCGCAGCGCCGTGTTGACCTTGTCGATGACGGCCTTGGGCGTGCCCTTGGGTGCATACATGCCGTGCCAGACGGCAAGATTGAAGCCCTTCAGCCCTGACTCGTCGGCCGTCGGCAGCTTGGCCAGCGGGCCGCTGGGCAGGCGCTTGGCCGACATCACCGCATAGGCCTTGACCTTGCCGGCCTCGATCTGTCCGGTGGTGTTGGTGGTCTGGTCGCACATGATGTCGACCTGGCCGCCGAGCAGGTCGTTCATGGCCGGCGCGGTGCCCTTGTAGGGCACGGTCGTCATGTCGATCTTAATGGCCGACTGATACAACAGGCCGCACAGATGCGAGGCCGAGCCGACCCCGGCGTGGGCGAGGTTGATGTTGCCCTTGTTGGACTCCAGCCACTTGGCCAGCTCGGCGTAGTTGGCCGCCGGCAGGTTGGGGCGGCCGATCAGCGTCATCGGCACCTCGTTGACCATGCCCAGGTATTCGAAGTCTTCCAGCGTCTTGTAGGGCAGCGTGCGGTAGAGGGCCGTCGCGCTGGCGATGCCGATGTGGTGCAGCAGCAGCGTGTAGCCATCCGGCGCGGCCTTGGCCACCTTGTTGGCGCCCAGCGTACCGCCTACACCGCCGACGTTCTCGACAATGACGGTGGCACCCAGGGGCTTGCGCAACGCCTCGGCGAGGTCGCGAGCGACCTTGTCGGTCGGCCCGCCGGCTGCAAACGGCACGATCACGGTGACCGGCTTGTCGGGATAGTCGGCGGCAGCGGTGCCGGCGGCCAGCAGGGCCGCCAGGGCAATCAGGGTCGTGCGCATGGGCTTGTCTCCAGGATGTGTGCGCACGATCTTAGGCAGAGTACCGCCCCCGGCGTCTCCGGGATGGCCCCAAGCCAGCGCCATCAGGGGTAGCTCAGCGTCAGCGTATAGCCCTGGGTGCCGCTGCTGCCTGAGTAGGCCCCCACGCGGATGTAGACCGCCAGCGCCGAGCTGCCGGTGTTCTTGTAGCTCAGGGACTCGGTGCAGGTGGCGCTCTCCGACGAGGTCAGCGTCGTGCCGCTGGCGTTGTGCAAGTAGATGTCGTAGTCATAGGCCGCCGGGCAGCTCATGTCGACACGCAGCGTCTTGCCTGCGGCCAGCGTGACCTTGAAGTAGTCCTTGTCGCTCGTGGTGGCCATGGTGCCGCTGATCGTCGTCTGGTTGGTGACGACGTTGGCGGTGGCGATGGTGCCGTTGGACTCGGTCTCGTTCAGCGCCGCGCTGGCATTGCTGATGCTGAAGTTGACGGCCGACGAGGCGCCCGAGTTGCCGGCRGCGTCGTAGGCGCGGGCGACCAGGCTGTGGCTGCCGTTGGCAAGCGTCGTCGAGTCCAGCGACAGCGAATAGGGCGCGCTGCTGTCGCTGCCCTTCACCGTGCCATCAACGACGAAGTCCACGCGCGCCACGCCGATGTTGTCGCTCGCCGTGGCCGACAGCGTGACGGTGCCGGACGTGCCGCTCTCGCTGGCCGTCGCGGTCGGCGGCGTGGTGTCCACCGGCCCGTTGGACTGCGTGACCCAGACGGGCGCTGTCCACAGCATCTTGCCGTCGTTCTGCGTGATCTTGGCGTAGTAGAAGTGCTCGCCGATGGCCGGCGTGGTGCTGGCCGTGCCGCTGCTGGCCAGCAGTGTGACGGTGCCGTTGCGCTTGGGCACGCCTTCGTAGATCTGCACGCTGGTGGCCGTCTTGCCGCTGTTGCTGGCATAACCGACGCTCAAGGACAGCGTGCCGCTGTTGGTGAAGCGCTCACCCATGACGTGGCCATTGGCGGTCAGCGCGATCTGCGCCGTCTTGTCCATCGTCGCGAAGACGCGGCGGGCCTTGATGGCATCGATGAAACTGGCCTTGCTGAGCGCAGTGCCATTCGGGATCAGCACGCCGGTGCGGTTGGTGTACGACTTGCCCCAGTTGGCGCAGTGGTTGTCCTGGTTGCTGGCGGGCGCCACGTGAAAGCCCCGTTCCAGCATCTTGTTGAAGGCGTCCTCGAAATTGGAGAGGCCTGTCTCGGTCTCGGTCGTGTTGGACGAGAACGCCGAGCTGTTCAGGATCTCGCTCAGCACCATGACCTCGTCGCCATCGGCGCTGTAGCCCAGCGCCGTGCCACCGACAAGGAACTGGCCGGTCGTGTCGGGATGGTTGAACTGGCCGACAAGGCCGAGCTGGCGCATCGTCGCGTACAAGGCCGCGTAGTCGCTCTTGGCCGTGAAGCGGTCACCGAAGAGCTGGTTGCTGCTGTTGTATTCCCAGGCGAACAGCTCCGTGCTGTTGAAGATGTTCATGTGGCCGCCATTGCTGATGACGCCCCACTCCATGCCGTAGAGGGCGAGGTAGGAAGAGGTCGACGCGGCGGTGGCGGCACTGAGGCCAGACTGGTAGCGGCTCTTGGCGGTGGCGGGGCTGCCGCTGGCGTTGGTGCTCGAGGAGCCGTCGAAGTAGTGGTTGTGCTCGGACGACATCAGGATGTCCAGGCCCGCCGTCTTGCCATAGGCGAAGGCGTCTGCCGGGCCGAAGGCGCCTGTCTGCGCGGGCTGCGAAGACGAGCAACTGCCCAGCGCCCCGCCGCCGTCGGAGTCATTCGTCTGGCTGTGCAGATTGGCGTAGTAGACCGTGTAGGGCAGGCTGTTGATGGCCGGTGCCGATTGCGCCTTGACGAGGCCGCGGCCGGCGGCCGTGGGCATGGCCGCATAGGGCGGCAGGTCGACGCTGGCCGGCTGGCCGAGGGCAACCGGCCATTGCTGCTCGGCATGGTCCAGCGGCGCGGCAGCGGCCAGCAGGCGCTCGGCGCGGCCGGTGGTCGCACCCTGGCTCAGCGCGGTGGCGGCGTCGAGGCTGGCGGCCTCAAGCTTGAGCTGGTAGAGGCCATCGGCCAGTGCCGTGCCGCCGGTGCCGCGACCGGCCCAGCGCACGCTGGCCACCACCGGCGCACCGGCATAGCGCGATTCGCCGCTCCAGCGCTGCAGCACGTGGCCCTGCGCGTCGACGAGGCTGAGCGCCCACGCAAAGACCTGGCCGTCGGCAATGCCGGGGTGGTCCATCTGCACACTGAACACGCGCTCGCCGCTGGCGGCGGTGACCGCGAAGGGCGCGGACAGCGTGGCCGAGAACTCGTGATGGTCAGGGTCCTTGGCGCGCGGGCGCGCGGCGGCGGCTTTGGCCAGCTCGCTTTCGGCCTGGGAAGCTTGGGAAGAGACTTGGGGGTCGTTGCTGCCACCACCGCAGGCTGCGAGCAGCAGCACGAGCAGGGTGGGCAGAAGATGGCGGGCAAGGGTCATGTCGCGTCCTCGGCTGGTGCCAGCGGTGGCCGGCAAAGCGGCGGACTGTGGTGGCCCCGCCAAGCTGAGTCCATGCGGGCCTTCCTGTCACCGATTCAGGTTAGGGCCTGTTCACACTGCGGTAGCAGGCCGCGTTGTGGCCAGAAAGCCCGCGAGCAAGGCGCAAACCGCAGACGGGCTGGGTGCCCGGCGAGGATTTGCAACGCCGCTCGCGGACTTTCTAGCCACAACCCGAAGGGAAGGCCAGCCGCCAGGCGCCACTCCGCGTTGCAACGCTGGCCCGCACACGAGTGCGGGCGGCGCGCTGCGCCTTGATTGGCCCCTGGCGGCTGGCCTTCGCGGCCTACTGCCGCAGTGCGAACAGGCCCCGCCGGCCCCGAGGCCTTCAAACGCGCGTCACACGGGGCGGCGATCCTCGATGACCAGGCCATCGTTGGGCAGGCTGCCCGGGGCCAGCAGCTCGACCTCACCGCGCAGCTTGGTGATGTCGCGCAGCGCCATCTGCAACTGCTCGACAAGGCCCTCGGCCGGCGCGGCCTCGAGCTGCAGGCACATGCGGTCGTTGGCCAGCTCCCCGTCGACAACGAGGCGGGCCCGGCCGCGCTGGCCACAGCGCGCCAGCACCTCGGCCACCTGGCCTGCATGCACGAACATGCCACGCACCTTGGCCGACTGGTCGGCCCGGCCCAGCCAGCCGCGCAGGCGCTGGTTGGTGCGGCCACAAGGACTGGCACCGGCCAGCACGGCAGAGAGGTCGCCGGTGGCAAAGCGGATCAGCGGGTAGCCGGCGCTCAGCGTCGTCACGATGACTTCGCCGACCTCGCCGTCCGGCACAGGCTCAGCAGAGCCGGGCCGCACGATCTCGACGATGACGCCTTCGTCGACGACCAGGCCTTCACGCGCCGTGGTCTGGTAGGCGATGAGGCCGAGGTCGGCCGTCGCATAGCACTGGTAGGCATCGACGCCGCGTGCGGAAAACCATGCAACGAGCGCCGGCGGGCAGGCCTCACCGCTGACCAGGGCACACTGCAGATAAGGCAGCACGTGCCCGCCCTCGGCCGCCTTCTCGAGCAAGATGCGCAGCAGGCTGGGCGTGCCGGCATAGGCCTCGGGCTGCAGGTCCAGGAGGGCCTGCAATTGCAGCTCGGTGTTGCCAACGCCGCCCGGAAAGCTGGCCGCACCCAGGGCCCGCAGGCCGGCTTCCATCATGGCGCCTGCTGGTGTCAGGTGGTAGCTGAAGCCCACATGGGCGAGCTGCCCCGCGCGGATGCCGGMGGCATGCAGGGCGCGGGCAGCGCGCCAGGGGTCGGCGCCGTCGGCATCGGGCTCGGGTTCGT
This sequence comes from Roseateles sp. P5_E1, assembly GCF_054049335.1. Taxonomy (NCBI): domain Bacteria; kingdom Pseudomonadati; phylum Pseudomonadota; class Betaproteobacteria; order Burkholderiales; family Sphaerotilaceae; genus Roseateles; species Roseateles sp. P5_E1. The sequence goes on along the minus strand of NZ_JBFUMN010000011.1, from coordinate 52,651 downwards.
AGAGCGGCCCGGGCGACTGGAAGATGCGCCGCGGCATGCCGGCCGCAAATCCGCCCAAGCGCGGTGCGCGCCGAGCGGCCTGGGCGGCGGCGAGGCTGCTCTTGCGCGTCAGCGGCAACGTGGCCAGCGCGGCCCGCGACGTGATCGCGTTCGCATCGACGCCGACCAACAGCTCGGTGTAGGCCGGACTGCTGGATTGGGCATGCGCGATCTGTTCCGGCAGCGCAGCCATCAGCGCGGCCTCACGCGCGGCCGGGTCGCGCGTCTCCAGCGCGTCGAAGAACTCCGAGCTCATTGGTGCACCCTTCGGCCTACGGTCTGTCCCGCCAAGCGGGAGCGAGCTTGCTTGGGGCGGCCCGGCGCGGCGCTCACTCCTCGTCCTTCCAACGCGTGAGCCGGCGCTTGATCTCGTCCTGCAACTTGCGCAGCTCGGTCGCGGACTTCAGCGTGAAGGTGTCCCACTCGGGCGTGCGCGCCGGGCGCTTGGTGAGCTGGACCTTGACGGTCGCACCCTCCACCGCCAGCTTGAGCACCACGTCGGCGCCGAGCATCCAGCCTTCGCCCCGCTCGGCCAGCACGCGTTGGTCGCGCGCGAAGCGCTTCATCGTCAGCAGCGCCGAGTCCGCATCAAAAGGTGGCGGCGCCATCTCCCAGTTGTCGTCACTCATGCCAGCCACCTCTTCCTTCGCTTGTAGCTCTTCACGTCCTTGAAACTGCGTCGCCCTTCCCCGCCCACGCCGAGATAGAACTCCTTGACGTCCTCGTTCTCGCGCAATGCGCTGGCAGCGCCGTCCATGACGACGCGGCCGTTCTCCAGGATGTAGCCGTAGTCGGCATAACGCAGCGCCATGCTGGTGTTCTGCTCGGCCAGCAGGAAGGTCGTCCTCTCCTTGGTGTTGAGGTCGCGCACGATCTCGAACACCTCCTCGACGATCTGCGGCGCCAGGCCCATCGACGGCTCGTCCAGCAACACCATCTTGGGGTTGGCCATCAGCGCGCGGCCGATGGCGCACATCTGCTGCTCGCCGCCCGACGTGTAGGCCGCCTGGCTGGTGCGGCGCGTCTTCAGGCGCGGGAAGTAGGTGTAGACCTTGTCCAGCGTCGCCGCCACGGCGCCACGCCCGTCCTTGCGCGTGTAGGCGCCGGTCATCAGGTTCTCCTCGATGGTCAGGTGGGCGAAGCAGTGCCGGCCYTCCATGACCTGCACCACCCCGCGCTCCACCATGGCCGAGGTAGACAGCTTCTCGATGCGCTCGCCGCGCAGCTCGATGCTGCCCTTGGTGACCTCGCCGCGCTCGCCTTCAAGCAGGTTGGAGACCGCGCGCAGCGTGGTGGTCTTGCCGGCGCCATTGCCCCCCAGCAAGGCCACCACCTGGCCCTCGGCTACCTGCAGGGACACGCCCTTGAGCACGAGGATGACGTGGTTGTAGATGACTTCGATGCCGTTGACGTTCAGGAGGGGGGCTGTCATCGCAACTCTTTCCTCAGCATGGATGCTCTCGCGGGTGGCGCCCCTCCCCGTGGGGGAGGGGACAGGGGTGGGGCCTCAGCACCCCGCCCTCACGGAGGGCGGGGAAGGGGTGGGAGCGGGGCATTGCCAGCTCGAAGAGCTGAGCCGCCGCGCGGCTCAGCTCTGGCATTCCGCCGGCGTGCGGCGGGTCAGCTTCTTCTCACCGGCGTACTTGTCCGCCGCCGCCTTCACCATCGGCTTGATGATCTGTGCGTCCGCCTCGTACCAATCGCTGCTGAAGCTCCACTTCGCGCCGTCCCAGGTGTGGATGCGCGCCCAGGTCGAACCCTGGTGGTCATAGCAGCTGGTGCTGATCGGGCGGATCACGCCGGTCAGGCCCAGCGAGGCCAGCTTCTTGTCGTCCAGCGCCAGGTTCTCCAGGCCCCAGCGCACCTGCTCGCCGGTCATGACCTTGCCCTTGCCGAAACGCTCCTGCGCACGCCGCACGGCCTCCACGCCGAGCGCCTGGATGACCAGGCCGCGCGTGTAGAGCACCGAGCCGACCTCGTCCTTCGGGCCCGTACCCTGGCCCTTCTCGTGCACGAGTTTGAGGATGTCCTGGATGACCTTGGGGCTCTGTCCCGAAGTGTTGAGGTTCAGCGCGTTGTAGCCCTTGGCGSCCTCGCCCACGTCCTTCACATCCGGCTCGGCSCCSGMCCACCASACGCCGTACATCTTSTCGCGCGGRTAGCCGGTGGCSWKSGCCTCCTTCAGCGCRGTSGAGTTCATGACGCCCCAGCCCCAAAGCAGCGTGTAGTCAGGCTTCTGCTGGCGCACCTGCAGCCAGGCCGACTTCTGCTCCACACCGGGCGCCGTGACCGGGATCTTCACCAGCTCGAAGCCATGCGCCTTGCTGCGCTCCTCCAGCAGCGGGATCGGCTCCTTGCCGAAGGGGCTGTCGTGATAGACCAGCGCGATCTTCTTGCCCTTGAGCTTGTCCAGCCCGCCTTCCTTCTTGGCGATGTGCTGGACGAGGATGTCGGCCGCCGTCCAGTAGCTGCCCATCAGCGGGAAGTTCCAGGCGAACACGCCGCCATCGGCCGAGGCCGACAGGCCATAGCCCAGTGTGATCAGCGGGATCTTGTCGTTGGGGACCTTGTCGGTCAGCGCGAAGGTGATGCCGGTGGCCTGCGGGTCGAACAGCGTCGCGCCCTTGCCCTTCAGGCGCTCATAGCACTCCACGCCCTTGTCGGTGGCATAGCCGGTCTCGCACTCCTCGAACGTGAGCTTCACGCCGTTGACGCCGCCATCGCGGGCGTTGATGAGCTTGATGTAGTCCTGCTTGCCATTGGCCCAGGGCGTGCCATTGGGTGAGTAAGGGCCCGTGCGATACACCAGCAACGGGAAGAACTGCTCCTTGGCTTGCGCCATAGCCGCGGGGGCCGCGAAGAGTTGCAGGGCGGCCAGGGCCGCGCAGGTGATGAGAGTCTTCATGGGGCTGTCTCCTTGTCGTTGTGGGTATCAATGCGGGAAGGGCCAGAGTCTGAGCTTTTCCTTGGCGGTCGCCCAGAGTCGCGCGAGGCCGTGTGGTTCCTTGATCAGGAAGAACACGATGAGGGCGCCGAAGATCATCAGCGCGAGGTGCGAGGCGGTGGCGGTGTCGATCGGCAGGCCGGTCCAGTAGGGCAGCTTGTCCAGGATCAGCGGCAGCACGACGATGAAGGCCGCGCCGAAGAAGGCACCCGAGATCGAGCCCAGGCCGCCGATGATGACCATGAAGAGCAGGTCGAACGAGCGGTTGATGCCGAAGGCGGCCGGCTCCCACGAGCCCAGGTGCACGAAGCCCCACAACGCACCGGCCACGCCGATGATGAAGCTCGACACGGCAAAGGCGCTGAGCTTGGCCTGCATGGGCCGGATGCCGATGACGGCGGCCGCCACGTCCATGTCGCGCATGGCCATCCACGAGCGGCCGATGTGGCCGCGCACGAGGTTCTTGGTGGCCAGCGCGAAGACGACAACGAAGGCCAGGCAGAGCAGATAGCGCGACGCAGGCGACTCGACGCTGAAGCCGGCAATGCTCAGGCCGGCCACGCTGACCGAACCGGACGAAGAACCGTTGGTGACCCAGGGCAGGCGCAGGCAGGCCCAATCGACAAAGAACTGCGCGGCCAGCGTGGCGACCGCGAGGTAGAGGCCCTTGATGCGCAGCGACGGCAGTCCAAAGGCCACGCCCAGCACGGTGGCTCCGAGGCCGCCAGCCAGCAGCGACACGATCAGCGGCATGCCCTCGAAGCGAGCCTGGCAGTTGTAGGCCACATAGGCGCCCACGGCCATGAAGGCGCCCGAGCCCAGCGAGATCTGGCCGCAGTAGCCGACCAGCACGTTAAGGCCGAGCGCGGCGAGGGACAGGATCAGGAAGGGGATGAAGATGGCGCGCAGCAGGTATTCGCTGGAGACCATAGGGATGACGACGAAGGCAGCGATGAGCATCAGCGCCATCGCGATGCGATCCTGCCGGATGGGCAGGATCTGGCCGTCCGCCGAGTAAGAGGTTTTGAACTGGCCGTTCTCGCGGTAAAGCATCGTCAGACCCGATCAATGATCTTCTCGCCGAACAGCCCCTGGGGCCGAACCAGCAAGACAACGAGCACGAGCACGTACCCGAACCAATACTCAATGCCGCCGCCCAGCATCGGCCCCAAGTAGGCCTCCGACAGCTTCTCCCCCACCCCGATCAGCAGCCCGCCCACGATGGCACCCGGCACGCTGGTCAGTCCGCCCAGGATTACGACCGGCAGCGCCTTCAGCGCCACCAGCGACAGCGAGAACTGCACCCCCAGCTTGCTGCCCCAGATCATCCCGGCCACCAGCGCGACAAAGCCCGCCACGCTCCAGACGATGACCCAGATGCGCGACAGCGGGATGCCGATGCTCTGCGCGGCCTGGTGGTCATCGGCCACGGCGCGCAGCGCGCGGCCGGTGGCGGTCTTCTGGAAGAACAGCGACAGCCCCGCGACCAATGCCGCTGCGATCAGCGCGGCGTAGAGGTCTTCCTTGCTGACGAGGATGCCGCCCTGAAAGACGTCCTCGAACAGGAACATCGGGTCCTTGGGCAGCCCGATGTCGATCTTGTAGATGTCGTTGCCGAACAGCGTCTGACCCAGGCCCTCGAGCAGATAGGCGATGCCGAGCGTGGCCATCAACAGCGTCACGCCTTCCTGGTTGACGAGCTTGGACAGCGCCAACCGTTCCACCAGCCAGGCCACGACGACCATGACAGCCAGCGCGCCCACGAAGGCCAGCACGTTGATGAGCACCTTGCCGTCCAGGCCCGTGAACTTCGGAATCCACTCGGCAAAGCGCGCCATCGCCAGCGCTGCAAACAACACCATCGCGCCCTGGGCGAAGTTGAAGACGCCACTGGCCTTGAAGATCAGCACGAAGCCGAGGGCGATCAGCGAATACAGCATGCCGGCCATCAGGCCGCCGATCAGGGTTTCGAGGAATGGGCCCATCAGTGGCTTGCTCCGAGGTAGGCCTTGATGACGTCTTCGTTCCTGCGCACGTCATCCGGCGCACCGTCACCGATCTTCTTGCCGTAGTCCAGCACGACGACGCGGTCCGAGATGTCCATGACGACACCCATGTCGTGCTCGATCAGCACGATGGTCGTGCCGAACTCGTCGTTGACGTCCAGGATGAAGCGACACATGTCCTGCTTCTCCTCCACATTCATGCCGGCCATGGGCTCGTCCAGCAGCAAGAGGCTGGGCTCCATCGCCAGCGCGCGGCCGAGGTCGACGCGTTTCTGCAGGCCGTAGGGCAGGCGACCAACCGGCGTCTTGCGGTAGGCCTGGATCTCGAGGAAGTCGATGATGCGTTCCACCGCCTCGCGCTGTTCGCTTTCCTCGCGCCGCGCGGGGCCGAGGTGCAGGGCCTGCCAGAACAGGCCGCGCTTCATGCGCAGGTTGCGGCCGGTCATGATGTTGTCCAGCACGCTCATGCCCTTGAACAGGGCCAGGTTCTGGAAGGTGCGCGCCACGCCCATCTCGGCCACCTGGCGCGGACTCATGCCCTTGAAGGTCTTGCCGCGCAGCGTGATGGCGCCCTGCTGCGGCTGGTAGACGCCATTGATGCAGTTCAGCATCGAGCTCTTGCCCGCGCCGTTGGGGCCGATGATGGCGCGCACCTCGTGCTCGCGCACATCGAAGCTGATATCGGTCAGCGCCTTCACGCCACCAAAGGCCAGCGAGATGTTCTTCACCTCCAGCACGACCTCGCCGATCTTCTTCATGCGGCGCTCCGAACCGGCGGGAAGGTGCGTGCCTCGACGATACGCAGGTCGGCCGCCACCATCGACGTGCGGCCATCCTCGAACTTCACCTGGGTCTCGATGTACTGCGACACCTTGCCGTCGTACAGCGCATCAATGAGCACGCCGTATTTCTCGGCAATCGCACCGCGCCTGACCTTGCGGGTGCGCGTCAGCTCACCGTCGTCGGCGTCCAGCTCCTTGTGCAAAACAAGGAAGCGGCTGATCTGGCTGCCGGCCAGCAGCTCGTCCTGCGCCAGGTCCGCATTGACCTTCTCGACGCAGTCGAGGATGAGCTCATAGACCTCGGCGCGCTGGGCGAGGTCCGTATAGCCGGCGTAAGGCAGGTTGCGGCGCTCGGCCCAGTTGCCGACGGCCTCGAAGTCGATGTTGATGAAGGCGCAGACCTTGTCGCGCTTGTCGCCGAAGCAGACCGCCTCCTTGATGTGCGGGAAGAACTTCAGCTTGTTCTCGACGTATTTGGGCGCAAACATCGCACCGTCGAAGGTGCCGCCCATCAGACGGCCGACATCCTTGGCGCGGTCGATGATCTTCAGGTGGCCGCCAGGCGTCAGGAAGCCGGCGTCGCCGGTGTGGAACCAGCCGTCTGGCGTCAGCGCTTCGGCCGTCGCCGCATCGTTCTTGTAATAGCCCTTGAGCAGCCCGGGCGAGCGCACCAGCAGCTCGCCACTGTCGGTCAGCTTGATCTCCACGCCATCGATGGGCACGCCCACCGTGTCGGCACGCGCCTCATGGTCGGGTTGCAGGCAGACGAAAACGGCCGTCTCCGTCGAGCCGTAGAGCTGCTTCAGATTGATGCCGATGGCGCGGTAGAAGCTGAACAGGTCGGGGCCGATGGCCTCGCCCGCTGTGTAGGCGACCCGCACGCGCGAGAAGCCCAGGGTGTTGCGCAGCGGGCCATAGACAGCCAAGTCTCCGATGGCGTAGGCCAGCCGATCCAGCAAGCCCACCGGCTGCTTGTCCATCAACCGCGGGCCAACACGTCGGGCCAGGCTCATGCAGCGCTCGAACAGCCAACGCTTGGGCGCCGAGGCGTCCTCCATGCGGATCATGACCGTCGTCAGCAGTCCCTCGAACACGCGCGGCGGCGCGAAGTAGTAGGTCGGGCCGACCTCCTTCAGATCGATGCTGACGGTGGAGGCCGACTCCGGGCAGTTGACGACATAGCCCACGGCCAGCCACTGCGCATAGCTGAAGATGTTCTGGCCCACCCAGGCCGGCGGCAGATAGGCCAGCACCTCTTCATGGTCGGTCAGCTTGTCGAAGCGCTGGCCGGCCTGGGCACGGTCGATCAGCGTCGCATGGGTGTGCATGACGCCCTTGGGGTTGCCCGTCGTGCCGGAGGTGAAGAACAGCGCCGCGACGTCACCGGGCAGGCAGGCCGCCACCTCGGCGGCGAAGAACTCGGGTCGCTCGGCCGCATAGGCGCGGCCCCGCGTAGCCAGCTCGTCCAGCGAAGCGAGACCCGGCTCGTCGTAGTTGCGCAGGCCGCGTGGGTCGTCGAACCAGATGCGCTTCAACTGGGGGCATTGCTCGCGCAGCTCCAGCAGCTTGTCGACCTGCTCCTGGTCCTCGACGATGGCAAACGCGATCTCCGCGTTGTTCAGCGGGAAGACGAATTCGGCGGCGACGGCGTCTTGATAAAGCGGCACTGGGATGGCGCCCAGGCATTGCGCGGCCAGCATGCTGGCGTACAGGCGCGGCCGGTTTTCGCCGACGACCACGAGATGCTCACCACGACGCAGGCCGGCGGCCGACAGGCCCAGGGCCAGCTCCTGCACCAATGCCGCCAGCCGCGCCCACGACAGCGTCTGCCACACGCCGTAAGCCTTCTCGCGCAACGCGGGCGCGTCTGGCCGCTGGGCGGCGTGGTCGAGCAAGAGCCGGGGGAAGGTCGTCAAGCCTGTCTCCAATGCACGGGCTGGAGCCTGCGTCTGTGAGCCCCATTCTGGTCAGTACTTTGACGCCCATCTGTCCGTACGACGACAATTTAGGGGTCTTCACGGCCCAGACTTTCCCGCCCCCATGGCCAACACGCCGCTGCCGCTCAGACAACGCACACGCCGGCCAGCGCCGGCTGAGCTGGATGCCATCCCCTGGCTGAAGCTGCTCGACGGCCCGTTGCGCGAGCGCGCTCTCACGACGCTGGAGGTCGGCGATGCCGAGCCCGGCGAGCGGCTGTGCCGCATCGGCCGACCAGCCACCTTGTGGTTTGGCGTCGTCGACGGCCTGCTGAAGATGAACAACGACGACTCGCTGGGCGCAGCCGTCACCTTCACCGGCATCCCGCCGGGCGGCTGGTTTGGCGAGGGCACCCTGCTCAAGCGCGAGGTCTACCGCTACAACATCCAGGCCCTGCGGCCCAGCGTCGTGGCCGGCCTGCCCATCGAGAGCTTCCATGCGCTGCTCGACGGCAGCATCGCCTTCAACCGCTTCGTGCTGGACCAGCTGAACGAACGCCTGGGCCAGTTCATCGCCGCGCGAGAGACCGACCGCATCCACGACCCCGACGTGCGCGTCGCCCGCAACCTCGCCGCCCTCTTCCACCCGACCCTCTACCCAGGCGTGGGCAACTGGCTGCGCATCACGCAGCAGGAGCTGGGCTATCTGGTGGGGTTGTCGCGCCAGCGGGTGAACCAGGCGCTGCATCGCTTGGGCGATGCCAACCTGATCCGCATCGAATATGGCGGCCTGCGGGTGCTGGACCTCGTCGGCCTGAGGCGGTTTGCGGGTTGAGTTTCAGGCTCAGGCCGCGAAGGCGATGGCTTCAGGTTCGACCTTGGGCAGGGCAGCCCAACGGTCGGCACCCAGCTCATAGAGCAGCGCAGCGGCGCTGCCGGGGCCATCGGCCAATGTGCCTTTCATGCGCAGGCCCAGACACTCCAGCGTCTTGCGCGTTGGCGCATTGCTGGGCAAAACGGCAGCGACGACGGTACTTTCGTGGTGCTGTTCGAAAGCCTGGCTCATCGCATGCTGGGCCATTTCCGATGCCAGGCCGCGGCCCCAGGCCTGGGGCGTGATGCGGTAGTAAAGGTAGAGGCCGGCGTGGCCGGCAACGCTGCGGTGCATCAGGCCGCCAAAGCCGATCAGCGTCTCAGGTTGTTCGCGCTCGGCGATGGCCCAGTGGCCGAAACCCCGCGTCTGCCAGTGAGCAAGCCAGGCCTGCAACTGGGTTTCGGTGGCCGCGCGGCCGTGCGGCGTCGCGGCGGCACAGAAACGGTTCACCGCTGGGTCGGCATGCAGCGCCGTCAGGGTATCCAGATCGCTTTCCCGCGGTGGCCTCAGCACGAGGCGTCGGGTCACCATGGCCGCTGGCACGGCCGCAACAGAGGCGCAGAACTCACTCGGAACCATGTACGACGCAAACTCGGTGGAAACCCTAGGAGGGTAGCCGCGAGCCGGCCGAGGCGAAAGCCCGGGGGCACGGGACCTGTCGCAAAACCGTCACAAAGCCACGTAAAGAGCGCAGAAGCAGGGCCGACTCGGCGCCCCAGCAAGGCCGCCGGCGCCCAGACCGGCCCGGACTCAAGGACCGGGCCTGGCGCTGAACTGCAGCGCCGCGACGGTCAACCCGTCAGCAGCGCGTTGACGCGCTTCACATAGGCCGCCGGGTCTTCCAGGTGACCGCCTTCGGCCAGCACGGCCTGGTCGAACAGCACCTGGGCGAGGTCGTCGAAGTGATCGCTGCCATCCAGCTTCTTCACCAGTGCGTGCTCGGCGTTGATCTCCAGCGTTGGCTTGCTCTCGGGCGCGGTCTGGCCGGCCTGCTTCAACAGGCGCGCCAGATGGCCGCTCATGTCGCCCTCTTCCACGACGATGCAGGCGGGCGAGTCGACCAGGCGGGTTGTCACGCGCACGTCCTTGGCACGGTCCTTCAGCGCTTCTTTCAGCTTGTCCAGCAGCGGCTTCAGGCTCTCTGCCGTCTCGTCGGCCTTCTTCTTCTCGTCCTCGTCCAGCAGCTTGCCCAGGTCCACGGCGCCCTTGGCGACGGACTGCAGCGTCTTGCCTTCGAATTCATAGAGGTGGCTGAGCATCCACTCGTCGACGCGGTCGACCAACAGCAGCACCTCGATGCCCTTCTTGCGGAAGATCTCTAGCTGTGGGCTGTGCTTCGCAGCAGCGAGCGAATCGGCGGTGATGTAGTAGATGACGTCCTGGCCGTCCTTCAGGCGCGACACATAGTCGGCCAGGCTGACGTTCGCGTCGGCATGCGTCGAGGCAAAGCGGAACAGCTTGGCCAGGCGTTCCTGGTTCTGGTGGTCTTCGCCGATGCCTTCCTTCAGCACCTGGCCGAAGTCCTTCCAGAAGGCGGCGTACTTGTCCTTGTCGGCCTGCTCTTCGCTGTTGGCCAGGCTTTCCAGCATGCCCAGCACGCGCTTGGTGGAGCCCTCGCGGATGGCCTTCACGTCGCGACTTTCCTGCAGCAGCTCACGGCTGACGTTCAGCGGCAGGTCGGCCGAGTCGATCACGCCCTTGACGAAGCGCAGGTAGACCGGCATCAGCGCCTCGGCGTCGTCCATGATGAAGACGCGCTTCACGTAGAGCTTCACGCCGCCGCGCTTGTCGCGGTTCCAAAGGTCGAAGGGCGCCTTCTGCGGGATGTAGAGCAGCTGGGTGTACTCGCTGCGGCCCTCGACGCGGTTGTGCGTGTAGGCCAGCGGCGCGTCGCTGTCGTGGCTGATCTGCTTGTAGAACTCTTCGTACTGTTCTTGCGTGACCTCGCTCTTGGAACGCGACCACAGCGCCGAAGCCTTGTTGACCGGCTCCCATTCGTCGAGCACGACCTGCTTGGCGTTGTCCGCGTCCCACTCTTCCTTCTTCATCAGGATGGGGAGCGAAATGTGGTCGCTGTACTTGCTGATGGTCGACTTGACGCGCCAGGTCTTCAGGAACTCTTCCTCGCCGTCGCGCAGATGCAGGATGACGTCGGTGCCGCGGCCAGCCTTGGTGATGGTCTCCAGCTCGTACTCGCCGGTGCCTTCGCTGCTCCAGCGCACGGCCTGGTCCACCGGCAGACCGGCGCGGCGGGTCTCGACCGTGATGCGGTCGGCAACGATGAAGCCGGAGTAGAAGCCCACGCCGAACTGGCCGATCAGCTGGGCGTCCTTCTTCTGGTCGCCCTCCAGCTTGGCCATGAACTCGCGCGTGCCGCTCTTGGCGATGGTGCCCAGATGCGAGGCAGCCTCGTCGGCGCTCATGCCGATGCCGTTGTCGCTGATGGTCAGCGTCTTGGCTGCCTCGTCGAAGCTGACGCGCACTTCCAGGTTGGGGTTGTCTTCAAACAGCGCCGCGTTGTCCAGCGCCTCGAAGCGCAGCTTGTCGCAGGCGTCGCTGGCGTTGCTCACCAGCTCGCGCAGGAAGATCTCCTTGTTGGAGTACAGCGAGTGCGTGACGAGGTGCAGGATCTGCTTGACTTCGGCCTGGAAGGCGTGGGTTTGCTTGGTCATGGTGAGGTGTCCATCAAAACAAAACGCGGCCTCAGGTCGGGCCGCGCGGCAGGAGTTCAAGTGGGGGCGTCAGTAGGAAACTGCAAGCCGTGGCACGTCGACTTTGATCAGCGCCTTGGACAGCGAACCGGCCGCCGCGCGGGCGTAGTCCAGCGCCCAGGCGGCATCGGCAAACGCAGCCGGCCCTGCGGCCAGCGCGACGCCCACCAGCTTGTCGGCCAGCAGCACCTTGCCCGAGCCTCGCAGGGGCTCGCACTCCAGGCGGACGAAGTTCTCGTCCAGCCAGCGGCGGGCGGCCTCGAAGCCCAGCACCTCGGTGCCGTCGAGCTGGATGTCGACCGGCGCGCCGGTGGCGAAGATGACGGTGATCCGGGCTTGCATGGCCCGGATTGTGTCAGTGGACCGACGATCCGGGTCGAGGACGACTGCTGGAGGACCCGCGCTCAGTCACGCGGCCGGGGCAGGGCTTGGCGCCGCCCCAGGACAGTCAGCGATGCAAGGCCGAGCATCAAGCTCAGCCAGGCTGCGGGCTCCGGCACGGGAGACTGCGGGTCGTTGGCGCCCAGGGTCAGGTCGTCCCACACCACCTTGCCCGGCTGCCCGGTAAACACCACCGACTTCGCCACGCCCGAGAAGGAGTACCCGCCCGGCCCGAAGGGGCACCGGCTGGCGTTGTAGGCCGCGCAACCTGGCGAGCCCGGCAGCAGCACCAGCGGCGGCGCCAACAGTGCACCGTTGCCGCCCAGGCCGCTGTAGGCAGAAATAGTTGCCACCGAGCCAGGCGCCACCGCGTAGCTGAAGCCGATCGCGAAGCTGAAGCCGCTGGGAAAGTCGAAATACGTTGAGGTGCCACTGCCGATGCCCATACCGCCCTGCGACGAGGTCACCGACAGGCCGCCGCGCGAGGCATTCGAGCAGCTTCCGCCCAGCGCATTCAGGCAAACCGCCACCGCGTTGCTCGCGAAGGTCGCGCCCAGATTGGCGCCCGTCGTGCCCTGGCTGCTGGTGCCGCCGCTGTAAAAGCTCAGGATGTCGGCGTAGCTGGTGCTGGGATAAGTGGCGTTCACGCCTTCGAACCCAATGACCACCACCGCCTGCGCGGGGGCGGCGAGCAGGGCAGAGAAAGCGGCCGCAAGCAGTAGATGTCGCATGGTGCTGATCCTCAGGATGCCCAAAGGCTCAGGCTACTCCCGGGCGCGCCGGGCCGCGCCCCCGACCCCTTGATTTACCCCTTGATTCGGGGGCCCGCACTCAAGCGCCAGTGCGATCAGGCCCGTGTCGCGCGAACCGCCTCGGACAGCACGTCCAGCACGGCCAGGGAGTCGTCCCAGCCSAGGCAGGCRTCGGTGATGCTCTTGCCGTATTCGAGTGCGGCCGGGTCGTCCTTGCCGGGCGTGAACTTCTGGGCGCCGTCATGCAGGTGGCTTTCCACCATGACGCCGAAGATGCTCTTGCCGCCCTCGCGCATCTGGCCGGCAATGTCGCGCGCCACGTCCAGCTGGCGCTGGTGCTGCTTGCTGGAGTTGGCGTGCGAACAGTCCACCATCAGGCGCTGCGGCAGCTTGGACTTGGCCAGGTCAGCGCAGGCCTCGGCGACACTCTTGGCGTCGTAGTTGGGCGCCTTGCCGCCGCGCAGGATGACGTGGCAGTCSKYGTTGCCGYKSGTCTCSACRATSGCGACCTGGCCGTTCTTGTGCACCGACAGGAAATGGTGGCCSCGCGCCGCCGCCTGGATGGCGTCGGTSGCGATCTTGATGTTGCCGTCGGTGCCGTTCTTGAAGCCAATGGGCGCCGACAGGCCCGAGGCCAGCTCGCGGTGCACCTGGCTTTCGGTCGTGCGCGCACCGATGGCGCCCCAGGCGATCAAGTCGCCGATGTACTGCGGCGAGATGACGTCAAGGAACTCGCTGCCGGCCGGCACGCCCAGGCGGTTGATCTCCAGCAGCAGCTGGCGGGCGATGCGCAGGCCCTCGTCGATGCGGTAGCTCTCGTCCAGATAGGGGTCGTTGATCAGGCCCTTCCAGCCCACCGTCGTACGCGGCTTCTCGAAGTAGACGCGCATGACGATCTCCAGCGTGCCGGCGTACTTCTCGCGCTGCTCCTTGAGCTTGCGGGCGTACTCGATGGCGGCCGTCGGGTCGTGGATGGAGCAGGGGCCGATGACGACGAGCAGCCGGTCGTCCTCGCCGCTCATGATCCTGCGGATGCGCTGGCGGGTCTGGCCGATCAGGTTCTCCATCGCCGTGCCGCGGATGGGGAAGAAGCGGATCAGATGTTCCGGCGGCGGCAGCGGCGTGACGTCGACGATGCGCTCGTCATCGGTGGCACTGGTCTTGTCGTCCTGGGAGTACCAGCGCTGGGCTTCGGGTTCGACGGAAGAGACTTTGGCGTTCATCGGATCAGCCTTTCAGAAAACAAAAAACCGCCGGGCTTTGCGGGCCCGGCGGTTTGTAGGGAGTCTGGGTTCAGCGCGCGCGCTCAGGACTCTCCACCGCCGGGGCGGGGAAAAAACCAAAAGCTAAAGTAAGCAGCGCGGGACATGGGAGCGGAATCTAGCACGCCGGCTGCGCCGCGGTTTCGGCGGGTTGCAAAGCAGCCATCGTGCTCGGCGACGGATAGCGCCGAGCCGCGGTCAATCGGAAGGCGTCACACGCCATTCACTGCCCCAGGGCCACCCAAGTGCGCCCGGATGCACCTTGACCCAGATCTTGGCGCCAGGCTTCAAATCCTTCAGGGCTGGGAGACGGATATCGAGCCTTTCTCCGTCGAGTGCCTGCTCCAAATGCCCTTTGAAGTAATAACCTCGCCGAGTCACGCTTTTGGTGGCGATTGAAGCCTCCATCCATTCTCCAGGGCTGGAGTCGTGCTTGCGATTCCACCAGTCCAGCACACCTCTGCTCGCGATGATCCAGAGGGGCAGTGAGAACAAAATCGCAAGCAGCCAACCCGCCAGCCGTTTCCGCCCTGAGTTGGCAAAAGCTGCAAACAACGGCATGAGCACGAGCAACAACAGGAAGGGCACAAAGGGCATCCAAAGACGCCCGCCGATCTGAACCGGCGGGTCGTCCACCGCACGCGCAACCACCAAGGCGGCGAACGCGCCGCTCAGGAGCAGAAGGCCGTGCAGCCAAGCGTCTGAGAGCGCCCTCCCAACGCCGGGAGCCATGTTCAAGCCGTGCCACCCACCGTCAGCCCCTCGATCCGCAACGTCGGCTGCCCCACGCCCACCGGCACGCTCTGCCCTTCCTTGCCGCAGACGCCCACACCCGTGTCCAGCGCCATGTCGTTGCCGATCATGCTGACGCGGGTCAGCGCGTCCGGGCCGTTGCCGATGATGGTGGCGCCCTTGACGGGGTACTGGATCTTGCCGTTCTCGACCCAGTAGGCCTCGCTGGCCGAGAACACGAACTTGCCGCTGGTGATGTCGACCTGGCCGCCGCCGAAGTTGGTGGCGTACAGGCCCTTCTTGATCGACGCGACGATCTCCTTGGGATCGTCCTTGCCGCCCAGCATGTAGGTGTTGGTCATGCGCGGCATCGGCACATGGGCATAGCTCTCGCGGCGGCCGTTGCCGGTGGGGGCGACCTTCATCAGCCGCGCATTCATCGCGTCCTGGATATAGCCCTTCAGGATGCCGTCCTCGATCAGCACATTGCGCTGGCTGGCACAGCCCTCGTCGTCGACGTTGAGCGAGCCGCGGCGGTCGGGGATGGTGCCGTCGTCCAGCACCGTCACGCCCTTGGAAGCCACGCGCTGGCCGATGCGGCCGGCAAAGGCGCTCGAGCCCTTGCGGTTGAAGTCGCCCTCCAGGCCGTGGCCAACAGCTTCATGCAGCAGCACACCGGGCCAGCCCGGGCCGACCACGACGACCATCTCGCCGGCCGGTGCCGGGCGGCTTTCGAGATTGGTGAGCGCCGCGTGCACGGCCTGCTCGACATAGCTGGCGATCATCTCGTCAGTGAAATAGGCCAAGCCGAAGCGCCCACCGCCGCCGCCCGAGCCGACCTCGCGGCGGCCATTGCTCTCGGCGATGACGGTGATGGACAGGCGCACCAGCGGGCGCACGTCCGCTGCCAGCGTGCCGTCGGCACGCGCGATCAGCACCACCTCGTGCTCAGCGGCCAGGCCGGCCATGACCTGCGCGACGCGCGGATCCTTGGCGCGGGCCATCTTCTCGGCGCGCTCCAGCAGCGCGACCTTGGCGGCACTGTCGAGGCTGGCAATGGGGTCGGACACGCCGTACAGCTCGCGGCTGCCGGCCACGCGGCTCTGGCCCGGCACCTTGACCTTCTTGCTCTGCCCAGCCGCGGCGATGGTGCGCACGGTGCGCGCGGCGTCCAGCAGCGAATCGAGCGAGATGTCGTCCGAGTAGGCGAATGCCGTCTTCTCGCCGGCCACGGCGCGCACGCCGACGCCCTGGTCGATGCTGAAGCTGCCGCTCTTGACGATGCCCTCCTCCAGGCTCCAGCCCTCGGCGCGCGTGGTCTGGAAATAGAGGTCGGCGTCATCGACGCGATGCTCGGTGATCAGGCGCAACGCCTGCGAGAGCGAGGCCTCGGTGAGGCCGAAGGGCTCCAGCAGTTGCGAGCGGGCGGTGGCCAGGCGGGCCAGGGTGGGTTCGACGGCGATCATGGCTTGATTCTAGGAAGTCGGGCGTCAGGCATTGGAAGACATGGACATCCTTCTTTACCGGCAGGGTGTCAGCCGCGCGGAAAAAGGCGTCGTTGTGGACAGACCTTGCAACCCGACGTCCCCAAGGAGTCCCCGATGAAGACCTTTCACAAAGCCCTGATCGCCCTGCTGACCCTCACCGGTGCCAGCGCCTTCGCCCAGACGCCCGGCACCAACACGCCTCGCATCGACCAGCGCGAGGCCAACCAGCAGGCCCGGATCGCGCAAGGCGCCGCCAGCGGCAGCCTGACGGCCCACGAGACCCAGCGCCTGGAGAAGGAACAGGCTCGCGTCGACCACGCCGAGGCGAAGGCCAAGGCCGACGGCACCGTCACCGCCAAAGAGCGCCGCCGCCTGACCGCCATGCAAGACGGCGCCAGCCGCGACATCCACCGCAAGAAGCACAACGCCCGGGAGCAGTGACGCAACGCAGCCGCGTGTCGAGCCAGATGACCCATGCATTACGCCTGCTAACAAATCCATCCCTGGCGGTGGCCTGCTAGGGATGGCCGGCGAGGCGAGGCCCCGCACAGCATGCGGCGTATCCGTCCTTCACGGATTTGGAGCGCCGCATGAAGCTTTTCCCGCTCGCCACGCTGGCCCTGGCCGCTGCTGCCGGTCCTGCCTTCGCCGCCACCCTGGTCGGCTCGGGCTATGAGCAGCCCGTCTTCCTGACCGCCCCCAGCGGCGATTCGCGGCTCTTCATCGTTGAGAAGACCGGGCGCATCAAGGTGCAGGACAGCGGTGGCACTGTTTCGACCTGGCTCAACCTGTCGGGGCAGATCGACACCGGCGGCGAGCGTGGCCTGCTGGGCCTGGCCTTCGACCCCGGCTTCGCGAACAACGGCCGCTTCTATGTCGACTACATCGACAAGACGACACTGAGCACCGTCGTCGCGAGCTACACCGTCAACGGCGCAGGTGCCGTGGACCTGGCCAGCGCCAAGACGGTCATCACGGTGGCCCAGCCGGCCGGGCGCAGCAACCACAAGGCCGGCTGGATCGGCTTCAATGCCGCGGACCCGGGCAACCTCTACGTCGCCACCGGCGACGGCGGCAGCTCCAACGATCCCGACAACAACGCCCAGAACCTCAACAGCAACCTGGGCAAGCTGCTGCGCATCACACCGAGCGCCGCGGGCGGCTACACGGTGCCAACGGACAACCCCTTTGTCGGCGTGGCAGGCAATGACGAGATCTGGGCCTATGGCCTGCGCAACCCCTACCGCAACAGCTTCGACCGCCAGACGGGCGACCTGTGGATTGGCGACGTGGGCCAGGGCGCGCGGGAAGAAGTGGATTTCGCTTCCGCTGCCTCCGGCCTCGGCCGCGGCGCCAACTACGGCTGGCGCGTGCGCGAGGGCACGATCGCTACGCCCGGGATCAGCGACCCCACGCCGCCCAACCTGACCGAGCCGATCTACGACTACGGCCGCACCAACGGCGATGCCACCGTCATTGGCGGCTATGTCTACCGCGGCGGCGCGGATGCCAGCCTCGACGGCAAATACGTATTCGGCGACTACATCTCCGGCCGCATCTGGACCCTGAACGGCGGCACCGCCACGCCACTGGCCTCGCCCTTCGGCGGCTCGACGCTGACCAGCTTCGGCGAAGGAGGCAATGGCGCCCTCTATGCCGTCGGCATTGACGGCAATGTCTATCTGCTCGCTGCCGCGGTGCCCGAGCCCGCGCCCGCGCTGCTGCTGGCACTGGGCCTGGCGGCCGGCAGCCTCTTCACTCGTCGCCGCCGCGCTTGAGGGCCAGGCCGGCGTCGTAGAGGCGGTTGCGCGGCGCGCCGCTGATCTGCGCGGCCAGGGCGACGGCCTGCTTGAGCGGCAATTCGGCGACGAGCAGGGCCAGCACGCGCAGGGCCTCAGTGGGCAGTTCATCGTCCGCCGCGGCCTGCGGCGCCAAGGCATGCAGCACGAGGACGAACTCGCCACGCTGGCGCTGGGCGTCGGCCGCGAGCCAGGCCGGCAGCGTCGCAGCCTCGGCGGTGTGGATGCTCTCGAACTGCTTGGTCAGCTCGCGGCAGACCGTCGCGCGACGCGTCGGCGCCAGTTCGGCCAGCAGTGCAATCACCTCGACGATACGGTGCGGCGCCTCGAACACGACCTGGCTCTGGCCTTCCACAGCCAGCACCGCCTGCAGCGCCGTGCGGCGTTCGCCGGCCTTGGTCGGCAGGAAGCCGGCAAACGCAAAGCCCCGGGCCGCCGTGTCGCCAGCCACGCTGAGGGCCGTCACCGCGCTGCTCGGCCCGGGCAGCGGCAGTACGCGGTAGCCGGCTGCGACCACCTCCTGCACGAGCACGGCGCCGGGGTCCGAGATGGCCGGCGTGCCGGCGTCGGAGGCATAGGCCACGCGCTCACCGGCGGCCAGCCGTGCGAGGACAGTGGCGCTGGCCTCGCGCTCGTTGTGCTGGTGCAGCGCGATCAGCGGCTTGTGCAGGCCCAGATGGCGCAGCAACTGAGCTCCCTGGCGCGTGTCCTCGCAGGCCAGGGCGTCGGCCAGGCTTAAGGCATGGATAGCACGCAAGGAGATATCAGCCAGATTGCCGATCGGCGTCGCGACGAGATAGAGCGTGGCGGCCGGATACTGCTGGCCGCCGGCTGCGGCTTGTGCGGCCTGACGAAGCACAGAGGCATCAATGTTCAAGTGGGGCTCTCGTTCAAAACCTGACCGGGCCGAGATCGGCCTGGCGGGCGAGGACGCGGCGCTCGCGCATCTGCAGCGCGCCGGCCTGCGCCTGGTGGAGCGGAATTATCGAGTCGGCGGCGGCCCCAACCGCCGTGCCGGCGAAGTTGACCTGATCCTGCAGGACCGCGACGGCACCTTGGTCTTCGTCGAGGTGCGGGCAAGGGCGAGCGATTCGCATGGCGGCGCGGCCGCCAGCGTGACGGCCAGGAAGCAGCAGCGCCTGATCCACGCGGCCCAGCACTATCTGCTGCGCCAGGCCAGCCCACCGCCCTGCCGTTTCGACGTCGTTGCCATCGATGGCGCTGAACTCACCTGGCTGYAGGCCGCCTTCGATGCGGGTTGATACCGACGCCGCTGCCGCGCTGACTATGATCCCGCCCCAATGATCGAGCAACGCATCCAACAGCAATTCTTCGAGAGCGCCGACCTGCTCTACCAAGCCGCCGAGCAACTGGCGCGGCCCCTGGCGATGGCCGCGCAGATGGTGGTGGACGCCGTCACTGGCGGCAGCCGCATCCTGTGTGCCGGCCAGGGCCTGGCCAGCATGGACGCCGACTATCTGGCCGCCCGCCTGGCCGGCCGCTTCGAGCAGGAGAGGCCTGGCCTGGCCGCCTGGAGCTTGTCCGCCCAGGCCCGTGACGCCGCGGGCGTGGACCTGGCGCGCCTCCTGCAGGCCCATGGCCACCCGGGTGACGTCCTCGTCATGATCGAGCCCCTGCGCGAGCAGCGCGACGCCTGGCAGTCAGCCGTGGCCGTGGCCCATGCGCAGGAGATGAGCATCATCGCGTTGACCGCCCAGCCACCGGGCGCCGCCGACGAATGGCGCGGCCTGCTGCAGGACACCGATATCCAGATCCGCGTCAGCCACGGCCGCGAGCCACGCGTTGTGGAAGCCCAGCGCGTGCTGCTGCATGCGCTGGTCGACGCTGTCGACCTGCAACTGCTCGGCAGCGACGAATAACCTCCTTGACGGAACCCCGATGAAAAAACTCAGCCTCACCCTGACCGCCGCCATCCTCGCCAGCACGCTTGCCACCGGGTGCGCGCCACTGCTGATCGGCGGCGCGATGGTGGGTGGCGTCAGCGTCGCCACCGACCGCCGCACCTCGGCCACCCAGCTCGAGGACGAGACCATCGAGATCAAGGCCGGCGCCCGCATCCGCGAGCAGCTGGGCGACAAGGTGCACATCAACGTCAACAGCTACAACCGCGTCGCGCTGATCACCGGCGAGGCCCGCAACGAAGCCGACCAAGCTCAGGTGGAGCGCATCGTCGCCGGCGTCGAGAACGTCACCAAGGTGCTGAACGAGACTGCGGTCACGATGCACAGCGCACTGAGCGGTCGCTCCAACGACGTCGTCATCCAGGGCAAGGTCAAGGCCTCGTTCATCGACGCGCGCGACCTGCTGAGCAATGCCTTCTACGTTGTCGTCGAGCGCGGCCAGGTCTTCCTGATGGGCCGCGTGACCGAACGCGAGGCCAATCGCGCCACCGAGATCGCGCGCCAGGTCGGCGGCGTCAAGAAAGTGATCCGGGCGTTCGAGATCATCAGCGAAGACGAACTCGCTCGCCTCACACCGAAAAAGCAGTAGCTCTGAGCACAGCCACAGAGGCACGGAGACGCAGAGGAATTCGCTGAGGCTTTCTCCGTGCCTCTGTGACTCTGTGGCTTTGTTGGGTCAGAGACGCTTGATCAAGCTGGACGTGTCCCAGCGATTCCCGCCCATGGACTGGACGTCCGCATAGAACTGGTCCACCAGCGCCGTCACCGGCAGGCGTGAGCCATTGCGGCGCGCCTCGTCGAGCACGAGGCCCAAATCCTTGCGCATCCAGTCGACCGCGAAGCCGAAGTCGAACTTGCCTTCGACCATGGTCTTGCCGCGGTTGTCCATCTGCCAGCTTTGGGCCGCACCCTTGCCGATGACTTCGAGTACCTGGGTCATGTCCAGGCCGGCGTTCTGACCAAAGCGCACGGCCTCGGACAGGCCCTGCACGACACCGGCGATGCAGATCTGGTTGACCATCTTGGCAAGCTGTCCCGAGCCCGGGCCGCCGAGCAGGGTCACGGCCTTGGCGAAGGCCAGGGCGATGGGTTTCACCATGTCAAAAGGGGCCGCATCGCCGCCACACATGACGGTCAGGGCACCGTTGACTGCACCGGCCTGGCCACCGGAGACCGGCGCATCAACGAAGGCGACGCCTCGCTTGGCTGCCTCGTCGTGCAGCTCGCGAGCCACGGCCGCCGAGGCTGTGGTGTGGTCCACGAAGACGGCTCCCGAGGTCATGCCGGCGAATGCACCTTCGTCGCCGAGCGCCACCGAGCGCAGGTCATCGTCGTTGCCAACACAGCAGAACACGAACTCCGCGCCCCGGGCGGCCTCAGCTGGCGTGGCGGCAAAGGCACCTCCGTATTCCTTGACCCAGGCTTCGGCCTTGGACTGCGTGCGGTTGTAGACGGTGACCTGGTGGCCAGCGCGCGCCAGATGGCCGGCCATCGGATGGCCCATGACGCCCAGGCCCAGGAAGGCGACGCGGCGGGCGGGAACGGGGTCGTAGCTGCGGGTGGTCATGAGCAATGGGTCAAAGAATCGTCAGGTGTTCGGTGCCGCTGGACAGGTCGCCGCTGCGAGCGCGCTCGCTGTTGAGCTTGATCTGCAGGCGCAGGTCGTTGACCGAGTCGGCATTGCGCAGCGCGTCTTCGTAGGTGACCTTGCCGGCCTCGTAGAGGTCGAAGAGGGACTGGTCGAAGGTCTGCATACCCTGCTCGCGGGAGCGCTTCATCAGCTCCTTGATCTCGGTGATCTCGCCCTTGAAGATCAGGTCTGAGATCAGCGGCGAATTCAGCAGTATCTCGACCGCGGCGACACGGCCCTTACCTTCGCGGCGCGGCAGCAGGCGCTGGCTGATCAGCGCGCGCAGGTTCAGCGACAGGTCCATCAGCAGCTGCTGGCGGCGGTCCTCGGGGAAGAAGTTGATGATGCGGTCCAGCGCCTGGTTGGCGCTGTTGGCGTGCAGCGTCGCCATGCACAGGTGGCCGGTCTCGGCAAAGGCCACCGCGTGCTCCATGGTCTCGCGGTCACGCAGCTCGCCCATCAGGATGACGTCGGGCGCCTGGCGCAGCGAGTTCTTCAGCGCGGCCTCCCAGCTGTCGGTGTCCAGGCCCAGCTCGCGCTGCGAAACGATGCAGTTCTTGTGCGGATGCACGAACTCGATCGGGTCCTCGATGGTGACGATGTGGCCGTAGGTCGTCTCGTTGCGCTCGTCGATCATCGCGGCCAGCGATGTGCTCTTGCCCGAGCCGGTGGCGCCGACGACGATGACCAGGCCGCGCTTGTGCTGCACCACCTCGCGCAGGATGACCGGCAGGTCCAGCGACTGGATGGTGGGCAGCGTCGACGGAATCGTCCGCAGCACCAGGCCGACCTGGCCCTGCTGCAGGAAGGCGTTCACGCGAAAGCGCCCGACGCCATGCGGCGAGATCGCGAAGTTGCACTCCTTGGTGCGCTCGAACTCGGCCGCCTGCTTGTCGTTCATGATGGCCCGCGCCAGCTGCAGCGTGTGCTGGCCGGTCAAGGGCTGAGGCGAGACCTTGGTCAGCTTGCCGTCCACCTTGATGGCCGGCGGGAACTCTGCCGTCAGGAAGAGGTCGGAGCCCTTGCGCGACAGCATCAGCCGCAGCAGATCGTTGATGAACTTGGAGGCCTGATCGCGTTCCATGAATGGCTTTCTATGTGTGCGGCGTTTTGCCGTCACTCACGTGGCGAGCCACATGAGTGACGTCAAATTCCCCGGGACTAGCCCGGGAAATTTTCCGGAAACTTCGCTTTCGAGCGAGCTTCGGCGGGCGAAATGATGTTGCGGCGGACGAGGTCGGTCAGGTTCTGGTCCAGCGTCTGCATGCCCTGCGAGTTGCCCGTCTGGATGGACGAGTACATCTGCGCCACCTTGTTCTCGCGGATCAGGTTGCGGATGGCCGAGGTGCCCAGCATGATCTCGTGCGACGCGACGCGGCCGGTGCCGTCCTTCAGCTTGCACAGGCTCTGCGAGATGACGGCCACCAGYGATTCGGACACCATCGCCCGCACCATCTCCTTCTCGGCCGCGGGGAAGACGTCGACGATGCGGTCCACCGTCTTGGCGGCCGACGAGGTGTGCAGCGTGCCGAACACCAGGTGGCCCGTTTCCGCGGCGGTCAGCGCCAGCCGGATGGTTTCCAGGTCGCGCATTTCGCCCACCAGCACGCAGTCCGGGTCTTCGCGCAGCGCCGAGCGCAGCGCGTTCGCGAACGAGTGCGTGTGCGGGCCGACCTCGCGCTGGTTGATCAGGCTCTTCTTGGATTCGTGCACGAACTCGATCGGATCCTCGATGGTGAGGATGTGGCCGTACTCGTTCTCGTTGAGGTGGTTGACCATGGCGGCCAGCGTCGTGCTCTTGCCCGAGCCGGTCGGGCCGGTCACCAGCACCATGCCGCGCGGCTTGAGCGCCAGTTCGGCGAAGACCTTGGGCGCGTTGAGCTGCTCCAGGCTGAGGATCTTGCTTGGAATGGTCCGGAATACGGCGCCCGCGCCACGGTTCTGGTTGAAGGCGTTGACGCGAAAGCGCGCCAGGCCCTGGATCTCGAAGGAGAAGTCGACTTCCAGCGTCTCCTCGTACATCTTGCGCTGGGAGTCGTTCATGATGTCGTACACCATGTCGTGGACCGCGCGGTGGTCCAGGGCCTCGACATTGATGCGGCGCACGTCGCCATGCACCCGGATCATCGGCGGCAGGCCGGCCGAAAGGTGCAGGTCCGACGCCTTGTTCTTGACCGAAAATGCCAGCAGCTGAGTGATGTCCATGATGATCTGTGGAGTGCTCGGACCATTATGGCGATCTCCGACTCCCTCCAAGCCACCAAAAATCGCATCGCTGCGGCATGTGCCTCGGCCGGCCGCCCATCCCAGGCGGTCCGTCTGCTCGTCGTCAGCAAGACCTTCCCGGCCTACGCCGTGCGCGAGGCCTTTGAGGCCGGCGCCCGCGCCTTCGGGGAGAACTATGTGCAGGAAGGCCTGGCCAAGGTCGGCGAGCTGAGCGATCTGCGCGGCCAGATCGAATGGCATCTGATCGGCCCGCTGCAGTCCAACAAGACCAAGCCCGTGGCCGAACAGTTCGATTGGGTGCACAGCGTAGACCGGCTCAAGATCGCCCAGCGGTTGTCCGAGCAACGGCCGGCCGAGCTGGCGCCGCTCAATGTCTGCCTGCAAGTCAACATCAGCGGCGAGGCCAGCAAGAGCGGCCTGCTGCCCGATGACGTGGCGGCGCTGGCTCGCGAGGTCGCAACCTTGCCCCGGCTGCAGCTGCGTGGCCTGATGGCGGTGCCCGAACCCGGCCCCGAAGCGCTGGCGCAGCATCGGGCCATGGCCGCGCTGTTCGAGACGTTGAAGCAGGCCGGCTTGGCCCTGGACACGCTGTCGCTGGGCATGAGCGCAGACCTTGAGGACGCCATCGCGGCCGGCTCGACGATGGTGCGCGTCGGCGGCGCCATTTTCGGAGCGCGGGGGTGAAGGCCGCCTGGCTGCTGACCCTGACCGCGCTCGCGGCCCAGGCCCAGCCCGCCCCTGACACGCTCGCGCAGCGAGCGTTGGCCTGCACCGGCTGCCATGGCAAGGAGGGGCGCGCCGCACCCGACGGCTACTACCCCCGTCTGGCCGGCAAGCCGGCCGGCTATCTCTACAACCAGTTGCTGAACTTCCGCGACGGCCGGCGCGACTACGGTTTGATGAGCGAACTCATCGCGCCACTGTCCGACGCCTATTTGGAGGAGCTGGCCGGTCATTTCGCATCGCTGGACCTGCCCTATGCGCCGCCGCAGAAGTCTGGCCTTCCGGCTACCGAGCTGGCCCGCGCCGAGGCGCTGGTCAACCGCGGCGACGCCGCCCGCCGCCTGCCGGCCTGCACCGCCTGCCATGGCGAGCGCCTGACAGGGACTCAGCCCGCCATACCGGGCCTGCTCGGTCTGTCACGCGACTATCTGAACGGCCAGCTCGGCGCCTGGCGCAGCGGACAGCGCCGCGCCCAGGCGCCGGATTGCATGGCGCATATCGCCAAGACCCTGACCGAGCCTGAGATCAACGCGATCACCCAATTCCTCGCCGGCCGGGCCCTGCCGGCCGACCCGCATCCCGCGCCCACCCTGGCTGCCCCGCCGCCGTTGCGCTGCGGCGGCCTGCCGCCATGAAGCGCCTCTTGATCGGCCTCGCGTTGCTGGCCCTGCTGGCCATTGCCACCGCTTTCGGGTTGCTGGCCTGGCAACGCGCCCTGGGCGACGCAACGCCGCCCTCCGCCGCACCCGTCAGCCTGGAACGCGGCGCCTACCTCGCCGCCGTGGGCAATTGCGCCGGCTGCCACACGGCCCGCGGTGGTGAACGCCTGGCCGGAGGCCGGGCGATCCCGACGCCTTTTGGCACCGCCTTCTCATCCAATCTGACGCCCGCCGCCACCGGCCTGGGTGGCTGGACCAGCAACGACTTCTGGCAGGCGCTGCATTTCGGCCGCAGCCGCGACGGCCGACTGCTGGTGCCGGCTCACCCAATCACCAACACCACCCTCGTCAACCGCGAGGACGCCGACGCCCTGTATGCCTGGATGCAGGCCCAGCCGCCCGCGACCGCGCCACGGCGCGAGCATGAGCTGCGCTGGCCTTACGGGAGCCAGCTGGCCGTCGCCGTCTGGCGGACCTTGTACTTCAGGCCCGGGGTCTACCAACCCGACCCGGCCCGGGACGCGGCCTGGAACCGTGGCGCCTATCTCAGCCAGGGCCTGGCCCATTGCAGCGCCTGCCACGCCGGCCGCGATGCCCTGGGTGGCGACCGTGGTGCAGCGGATTTCCGCGGTGGCCTGCTGGCCGGCCTGGGCTGGGTGGCCCCTTCGCTGCATGACCCGGCCGAGGCCGGTGTGCAGCGTTGGCCGACTGAGGTGCTGCAACGCTGGCTGCGCGACGGCAAGGCGCAAGGTCATGTGGCGCTCGGCCCCATGGCCGAGGTCGTCATCGGCAGCACTGCGGCGCTGGACGATGCCGACCTCGCCGCAATGAGCAGTTATCTGCGTGCCTTGCCCGAGCAGGCCGTTTCCCGCTCCGAGCCGGCCGAGCCGGATGCGCGCCGCCGCAAGCGCGGCGCCGGCCTCTACCGCGAGCACTGCGCAGCCTGCCACGGCGAGCAGGGCCAGGGGCGGCGCGACGCGAGCGGTGCCCCCGCCTACCCTGCGCTGGCCGGCAGCCGCCTGGTCACCCAGGCCAGTGCCGCCAACCTGATCCGCCTCATCGAGCGCGGCGGCTTCGCGCCGGCGACGCCCGGCAACCCGCGCCCCTACGGCATGCCGCCCTTCGCGGGCGTGCTGGGCGCCGAAGACCTGGCCGCGCTGACCAGCCATCTGCGGGCATCCTTCGGCCACGCTGCAGGTGAAGTCGATGCCGTCGAGGTGCTGAGGCTGCGCGCCGTGGCGGCCCGTTGAACCCACAAGCCCCTGGGCGCGGGGGGCCGACGTGAACGACTTCACGCAAGCCTGCCGCAGGCAGGTAGCAAATGGTCACAGGTCGCGACACACTGCGCGCGGCTCCCGGGTAGGGCCGTCAAAAACAGGGCCGAGAGCCCTACAGTCGTCGTTGAATTCAAGAGCGGCAGCCCGCCGCCGATACCCGATCACCGGACAAGGACCTGAACAGATGAACTTCCTGACGCAATTGCGCATCGGCCATCGGTTGGCCTTGAGCTTTGGCCTGCTCATTTTGCTGCTGGTGGGGATCGGCATTTACGGCGCGAAGAATGCGAACGGCCTGGCCAAGGATCTGGACCGCACCGCCAACTCCAGCCTCTTCAAGATTGGCGCAGCCAACGGTCTGGAAAGCCAGGTCAACATCATTTCCCGCGCCGTGCGTGACTTGCTGCTGCTGGATACCGCTGGTGCCATCAAGAAGCAGAAGAAGGCCGTCACCGACGCGCTTGAAGAAGGCGAAAAGCAGCTCAAGAGCCTGGAAGACGCTGTCTCGGGTGACGGAGAAAAGGCCGCCATCGCCGAGGTGCGGGGTCACAAGGCCAAGTTCCTGGCTGCACTCGAAAAATTCCAGAAGATCCAGACCGACGGCACGCCCGACGAGGCTCGTGAAAGCCTGATAACCGACCTGCGCCCCGCCCAGGCGGCCCTGCAGGAAGGCCTGAAGAAGCTGGTCGACATCCAGTTTGAAAGCGGCAAGGCACTGGCCACGTCCGGTGTCGAACTGGCCCGCTTCTCCGTCTGGGTGACCATCGTCCTGCTGGTCGTGGCCGTGGTCATCGGCATCGGTGGCGGCCTCGTCATCACCCGTTCCATCGTCGCCCCGGCCCGCAAGGCCCAGCTGGCCGCCGAGGCCATTGCCGCCGGTGATCTGACGCAGGACATCCAGGTCGAAGGCCGCGACGAACTCAGCCAGATGCTGCAGGCCATGAAGGACATGCAGCAGGCTCTCTCGGGCGTTGTGCGCGATGTGTCCACCGCCGCCAGCGAGGTGGCCCAGAACTCCGGCTCCATTGCCGACAGCAATTCCAATCTGGCCGAGCGCACCACGCGTTCCGCCGCCAGCCTGCAGAACACCGCCGCTTCGGTGGAAGAGATCGCCTCCACGCTCAAGGGCGCCAGCGATCTGACCCGTCGCGCGGCTGGCATCGCCGTGACGGCCCGCCAGGCCGCCAGCAATGGTGGCGCCGTCGTCTCCAAGGTCGTCGAGACCATGGAAGAGATCAGCGCCAGCTCCAAGAAGATCGGCGACATCATCGGCGTCATCGACGGCATCGCCTTCCAGACCAACATCCTGGCCCTGAACGCGGCCGTGGAGGCCGCCCGGGCCGGCGAACATGGCCGCGGCTTCGCCGTGGTGGCCGCCGAAGTGCGTGCGCTGGCTCAGCGCTCGGCCGGCGCCGCCAAGGAAATCAAGGTGCTGATCCAGGAATCGACCGTCAAGGTCGAAAACGGCACCACGCTGGTCAACAACGCCGGCGTCACCATCCGCAGCGTCGTCGACGAAGTCAACAACATGGGTCAGTTGATCGAGGAAATCTCGCATTCGGCCCAGGAGCAGGCCACGGGCGTCGGCGTCGTCAACGGCGCGATGAACGAGCTCGACAAGGCCACGCAGCAAAACACCAGCCTGGTCGGCGATCTCAGCCGCTCGGCGGACGCCCTGCGCGACAGCTCGACGCGGCTGATCGAGGCGGTCGGCTTCTTCCGCGCCGCCTGACCCCATCAATTACTTTCCGAGGCTCGCCATGTCATTCCTGCGTTCCGCCACCATCCTGGCCGCCAGCCTGATGCTGGCCCTGGCCGCTCAGGCCGCACCCAAGGTCGTCAAGAAGGTGCCGCCTGAGTTCCCAGCCGAGGCCTCCAAGAAGGGCATCTCCACCGGCTCGGTCAAGGCCAAGATGACCATCGAAGCCGACGGCAAGGTCAGCGACGTCGAGATCGTCGAAGCCGAACCCAAGCGGGTCTTCGACCGCGCCGTGAAGGCGGCGCTGATGGAGTGGAAGTTCGAGCCCGGCGAAAAGGCCACTCACGAAGTCAAGCTCGTCTTCAAGAACGAGGACTGAAACCCGACCGAGCACAGTGCCTGCGCACTGTGCGACGCGGGTTTCAGGACAGCCGGCATGCAGGCCGGCTGGCATGAGCAGCGCCCGAGAGCAGCGCCTTACCGCTTCATCACCGGCAACTCGCCGGTCCGGTCCGCGGGCTGCCACCAGTGCACCCCACCCGCCACCAGCATCACCGTGACCACGGCGCCACCGGCCAGCAAGCCCAGGCGCCGTTTCTTCTGGGCCTGACGGGCGCGGACGCGGGTGCCGCCCGCCGATGCGCGCAGCGCCGGGCTGAGATGGGCCTGCGACAGCCGCTTCAGATTCACCGCCTGCTTGCGACCGTCACGGCTCGTGACAATTTCAAAGCTCAGCGGCTCGTCCATCCGAGGACCCTCGCCGTCTGTCGGGAACGCGGCCAAGCCGACGAAGACTTCCTCTCCCCCGCCAGAGGGCCGGATGGTGCCGTAGCCGGCATCCTGGTTCCACGCGCTCAGTACGCCTTCGAATCTCATATTCACCTCAACGACTACCCCCAGATCTTGGGGGATGCGGCGCAGATCGCCGCAACCGGATGTAAGCCACCGACAATCCGCCCTCCCAAGTTCCCACCTCTCCCGCGCATGCCCATCAACTGGTTCCCCGGCCACATGAATTCCACCCGTCAGGCGATCAAGGATCGCGTGAAGGCGGGGCTGGACGTGGTCATTGAACTGCTCGACGCGCGCCTGCCCGGCTCCAGCAGCAACCCGCTGCTGGCTGCACTGACGACGGGCCGGCCGTCGCTGAAGGTACTGAACAAGCAGGACCTGGCCGACCCGGCCCAGACCGCCGCCTGGCTGGACTACTACAACGCCCAGCCGCACACCCGCGCCATCCCGCTGGATGCCGGCGACAAGGCGCCGGCGCGCGCCCTCATCAAGGCCTGCCGCGAGCTCGCACCGCTGCGCGGCGACATGCACAAGCCGCTGCGCGTGCTGATCTGCGGCATTCCCAACGTTGGCAAGAGCACGCTGATCAATACCCTGGTCGGCAAGCGCGCCGCCAAGACGGGCGACGAGCCCGGCATCACCAAGATCGAGCAGAAGTTCGTGCTGGAGAACGGCTTCTACCTGTTCGACACGCCGGGCATGCTGTGGCCACGCATCGCCATCGAGCAGAGCGGCTACAACCTGGCCGCCAGCGGCGCCATCGGCCGCAATGCCTTCGACGAGGAGGAGGTGGCGCTGGAGCTGATCGCCGTGCTCAAGCGCCACTACCCCGAGCGCCTGCAGCAGCGCTACGGCCTCACCGAGCTTGGCGCCGACGACGCCGTGCTGGAGGCCATCGGCACCAAACGCGGCGCCAAGGTGCGCGGCGGCGGCGTGCTGATGCACAAGGCCGCCGAAGCGTTGCTGATGGACTTCCGCGGCGGGGCCCTCGGTTGCATTACGCTGGAAACCCCACAAGAGATGACGGCCTGGCGTCGAGCGGCGGCCGACGAGGAAGAGCGCAAGGCCGCCGAGGCAGAGGCCGCGCGTCTGGCCGACAAGGAACGCCGCAGCGGCAAGCGAAAGTCGTCCAGCGGGGACGCAGAAACAAGCGCGTAAATTCCCGGCCTTGACCGTCTCACCGGCGCGCCTATGCTGGGCCGCCCGGAACGACACGAGACATCATGAGCCGACTCTCCCTGCTCGACCTCGCCTTCTTCATTGCCGAAAGCGAGGCCAGTCCCAAGCATGTGGCGGGCCTGCACATCCACCAGATTCCCAAGGGTGGCGGCGCCAACTTCGCCAAGCAGCTCTATGAGGAGTTCCTGACGCACACCGACGTGCAGGCACCCTTCGACCAGGTCATCAATTTCGTCTCACCGACGTTGATGCCGAGCTGGAGCACGGCCGAATCGGTCGACCTGGCGCAACACGTCTTCTTCCACAAGCTCAAGGCCGGCCAGAACGACCGCGAGGCCCTCTATGCCTTTGCCGCGGAGTTGCACGAACCGGTGCTGGACCGCAGCCGGCCGCTGTGGGAGGTGCATGTCATCGCCGGCCTGTGGGACAAGCAATTCGCCATCTACTACAAGATGCACCATGCCGTGGCCGACGGCATCACGATGACGCGCTGGGGCGTCGAGTCCCTGCGCGCGACGCCCGACGACGACACGGTCACGCCGGTCTGGACCTTGTCGCACGCGCGCCGCGCCAGCGGCCTGTCGCGCAAGAAGCGGCTGGATCAGGCCGTCGCCGGCACCGTCTGGAAGCAGCTCACCGCCAACAGCAAGCGCGCCGTCGGCATCGGCCGGCTCACGGCCATGCTGGCGCTGGAAGCCATCAAGCTGACCAAGAACGCCATCGCCCTGCCCTTCATGGCCAGCCGCGGTACACCCTTCACCGGCAATGCCACGCCAGGCCGCCAGTTCGCCACCACCGCCGTGCCCATGGCCCGCATCGACGCCATCCGCAAGGTGTCGCGCGCCACGCTCAACCACGTGGCCCTGACCTGCCTGGACGGCGCCATGCATCGCTACCTGGCCGACGAGGGCATCGAGCTGGACCGGCCCATCACCATCCAGATGCCGGTGAACCTGCGCCGCGAAGGCGAAAAGAGCGGCGGCAACAAGATCGGCATCATCCTGGTCGACCTGTCGCCGCCCACCGATGACGCCTATGTGCGGCTGCGCAATGTCGGCTATTCGCTGCGCAATGTGCGCACGATGATCGACGCCGTCGCGCCCGAGGCGGTCGAGACCTACACCATCCTGACCGGCCTGCTCGGCCAGATCGCCGGCATGCTCAAGCTGGCCGATGTCGTCACGCCCATGGGCAACACGCTGGTGTCCAACGTGCCCGGGCCGGCCGAGCGCCTGTACATCAAGGGCGCACCGTTGCTGGAGATGCACCCCATGTCGACACTGCCGGCCACCCATCTGCTCAACATCACGTTGTTCAGCTATGCCGGCACTCTTTACTTCGGCCTGATTGCAACCGACGCCCTGCCCAACCTGGGCCGGCTGGCGGCCTATGTGGAGGAAGAGATCGCGACGCTGGAAGAAGCCGTCGGCATTTCATGAGTCTTCCGCTCTTCCCCTCGAACTGGATGACCGAGGAGCACCACCTGCTTCAGGACAGCGCCGCGCGCTTCTTCAGCGAGCGCTGGGTGCCGCGCGCCGCAGCCTGGCGCGCAGCGGGCCTGATGGAGCGCGACACCTGGCACGAAGCCGGTGCCCAGGGCCTGCTGTGCGCGGCCATGCCGGAAGCCTTCGGCGGCAGCGGCGGCGACTTCGGCCATGAGGCCGTCATCGTCATGGCGGCTGCGCGGGCCAACCTGGGCGGCTTCGGCGGCAGCGTGCACTCGGCCATCGTCGCGCCCTATCTGCTGCGCCACGGCAATGACGAGCAGAAGGCGCGCTGGCTGCCAGCGATGGCCACCGGCAATCGCGTTGGCGCCATCGCGATGACGGAACCGGGCACGGGCTCTGACCTGCAGGCCATCCGCACCCGCGCACGCCGCGTCACTGACAAAAAGGGCGACCACTACGTCATCAACGGGCAGAAGACCTTCATCACCAATGGACAGAACGCCGACCTCATCGTCATCGTCTGCCGCACCGGGGACGCACCGGGTACCAAGGGCTTGTCACTGGTCGTCGCGGAGATCGATGCCGGCACGATGGGCCTGACGCGCCGTCGCCTGGACAAGATCGGCCTGCACGCCCAGGACACCAGCGAGCTTTTCTTTGATGAGCTGCGCGTGCCGGCCGCCAACCTGCTTGGGTCAAGCGAGGGCCTGGCCTTTGGCCAGTTGATGGGCGAACTGCCGCAGGAACGCCTCGTCATCGCCTGCCAGGCCGTCGCGATGACGGAACGCGCGCTGGACGACACGGTGGCCTACGCCAAGCAGCGCGAGGCCTTCGGCCAGCCGATCTGGAACTTCCAGAACACCCGTTTCGTGCTGGCCCAGGCGCAGAGCGACGTGCTCGCCGCCCGCGCGCTGCTCGATGCCGCCATCTCGGCCCATCTGAAAGGCGAGCTCGACGCCGCCCGCGCGGCGCTGGTGAAGGCCTGGTGCAGCGACCTCGCCTCGCGGCTGACCGACGCCTGCCTGCAGCTCTTCGGCGGCTATGGCTACATGCTGGAGACGCCGATTGCCGAACTGTGGGCCGACGCCCGCGTGACGCGCATCTACGGTGGCACCAATGAAATCATGAAGGAACTGGCTTCGCGATCCATGTGAGGCCCCTGGAGACCCCCATGTTCGACGCCTATCTCTACGGCCATTGCCGCACGCCGCGCGGCAAGGGCAAGCCCGACGGTTCGCTGCACGCGGCCACGCCGATCTGGCTGGTGCGCAGCGTGCTGCAGGCCCTGCAGCAGCGCACCCGGCTCGACACGTCGTTGGTCGACGACGTCATCCTTGGCTGCGTGACACCCATCGCCGAGCAGGGTGGCGACATCGCCCGCATCGCCGTGCTGGACGCCGGCTGGGCGCAGTCGGTGGGCGGCGTCACGCAGTCACGCTTCTGCGCCTCGGGGCTGGAGAGCGTCAACCTCGCAGCGGCCAAGGTGGCCAGCGGCTTCGAACGCCTGGTCGTGGCCGGCGGTGTCGAGAGCATGAGCCGCGTGCCCATGGGCAGCGACGGCGGCGCCTGGATGCTGGACGAGCGCGTCGTCAGCGCCATCGGTTTCGTGCCGCAGGGCATCAGCGCTGATCTGATCGCGACGCTGGAGGGCTTCACGCGCGATGAGCTCGACGCCTACGCGGCGCGCTCCCACCATCGTGCCACCGCGGCGCGTGCCGAAGGGCGCTTCGCGAGCGCGCTGGTGCCGGTGCATGACGAAGCCGGCGCCCTGCTGCTGGCCGAGGACGAAACCATCCGCCCACAGACATCCATCGACACGCTGGCTGCGCTGAACCCCAGCTTCATCAAGCTGGGCGCGAAGTTCGACGGCCTGGCATTGCGCAAATACCCGCAGGCGTCGGCGATCGAACACCGCCACCATGCCGGCAATTCATCGGGCATCGTTGATGGCGCAGCCCTGGTGCTGGTGGGCTCCAAGGCCGGCGGCGAAGCGGCGGGAGTCAAGCCCCGCGCGCGCATCCGTGCGGCCGCCGTCGTCGGCAGCGAGCCGACCATCATGTTGACCGGCACGACACCAGCCTGTCAGAAGGCACTGCGCCAGGCCGGCATGCAGGCGTCCGATATCGACCTGTGGGAAATCAACGAGGCCTTCGCCGCGGTGCCGATGAAGACGGCGCGCGATCTGGGCCTGGACCTGGATCGCGTCAACGTGAACGGCGGTTCAATTGCGCTCGGCCACCCGTTGGGCGCAACCGGCGCCATGCTGCTGGGCACCTTGCTCGATGAGTTGGAGCGACGCGATCTCCAGACCGGCGCCGTGACGCTGTGCGTCGGCGGCGGAATGGGCATCGCCACCATCATCGAACGGGTCTAGGGCCTGTCGCCCGGCGGCAATGGGTCCCATTGCCGCCGGGAGACAGGCCCTACAGCCTGATCCAGCCGCCGGCACGCAAATGCCAGCGGCCACCGCGGCTCTCCCAGCGGTGAGGCTCATAGCGATAGCCGGCACGCGGGCGCTCGTAGTAGCCGGGCACCCAGTGGTGACGGCCGCCGTTCCAGCCCCAGTAGCCATTGACCCAGACTGCGCCCGTATAGGGCGTGACGGGCACGACCTCGGCATAGGGTGCGGGAGGCGGCGCGTCGACCACGATGGCCGAGCCACCGTCGTAGTAGCCGGCCCGGTGGGCAGGCACGACCACGCAGGCCGACAGCAGTGCAGATGAAGCCAGGGCGAACGCCAGAGTGAGTCGTTTCATCGGAATCTCCAGGCCGCCTCAGGGAGACGGCCCATTCGGTTACCTCGAGCCAGGCTGAACGTAGACGCTGCCGCGGTAGTAACCGCCGTCACGTTGGTGGCCGCCATCCCGGTAATAGCCGTCCCTGTGGTAACCGCCGTGGCGGGCCGGCACGATGATGCAGCCCGACAGCAGGGCGGTAGAAATCAGGGCAATGGCCAGGGCCAGTCGTTTCATGAGGATCTCCAGGCCACGAAATACGCGGCCGTGCCCCACTAACCGCCACGAGCCCGTGGCGGATGACGGCGTCACACAGAGTTACTCCGTGGCGGACTGTTGCTGCGGCTTCAGATAGCAGTCCATCCCGGCGATGAAACGCGTCTCGGTCGCGCTGCACCCTGGGCCGGCCCATCTCGTGTTCGTACTGCACGGCGTGTTGGTCGGTGCCGAACCTGCTGAGCGGGTTGCCGCTGCCGGCATCGCTGACAGCGGCCTTGATGTCACGGGATCACGAGGGAATCAGGAGGTCTGGCCCGCGGTATTCTGCGGCGCTTCACCCGAACCGACTTTCGACATGAAACGAATCTTCCTGACGCTGCTGCCGCTCGCACTGGCCGCCTGCGCTTCGACGACACCGCCCGCCCAAAGCGGCGCCCAGGCTGCGGCCGACAACGGCACCATCTGCGAGCGCGACTCACCCACCGGCAGCATGCTGCCCAAGACGCGCTGCACCACCGCCGCTGAACGCGAGGCGGCGCAGCGCAGCACCCAGGCCGTCAGCGAGGCCGTGCGCAACCAGCGCTCCGCCCCTCCCGGCAAGGGCAGCTGAGGCAAAGGCTCAGCGCGATTCCCGCAGCAGCGCGGCCAGGCAGGCCATGCCGGCCGCCATCACGGCTGCC
Source organism: Roseateles sp. P5_E1 (assembly GCF_054049335.1). NCBI lineage: Bacteria > Pseudomonadati > Pseudomonadota > Betaproteobacteria > Burkholderiales > Sphaerotilaceae > Roseateles > Roseateles sp. P5_E1. Next base: position 17,777 of record NZ_JBFUMN010000011.1, on the reverse strand, counting down.
GTCAGCCACAGCGCGGCATCGAAGCCGCCGCCGGCCTCGACCATCCGACCGGTCAGCGCAGGCGCGCTGATCTGTGCCATGCCATAGCTCAGCGTCAGCCGGGCCATCGCCTTGCCTGGATTGGCGGGTGAATGCCGGCCAACCAGAGCCAGCGTCAGGCTGACGATACCGATGAAGGTCGCGCCATACAGCAGCGCGCCCGCCAACGCGGCCACCAGACCGCTGGCCAATATCGGCAGCAACACGGCGAAGATCTGCACGCCGAAAGCGATCAGCAGCGCGCCAACGTCGCCCGTGCGGCGCGCAATGCGATCCCAGACGAACACAGCCGGCGTCGCCGACAAGCCCACCAGCAGCCAGGCCCAAGGCCCCTGTCCGGCCAGCAGCCGCTGAGCCTCGACGATGGCGACAGTGAAGGTCGCGTTGACGACGAAGCCCCAGCCCGCGCAGAAATAGGCCGCCACCATCAGCGCCATCCAACGCCGGCTGGGTGCTGCATCGGACGCGGCTTTCGCGGCCGGCGGCGGCACCGGCGGGCGCCAGGCCCAGGCCGGGATCAGGAAGACCAGGCCGAGCAAGGCATAGCCCTGCCATTGCAGGGCCCAGTTCAGATTCCACTGCGTCATGCCCATCGCACCCAGGGCCGACACGACGATGCCCAGCCCCAGGCCGATGAAGTAGATACCCAGCTCGGGCCGGTGCCCCGACCGGATCAACCAGCCCTGCACCAGGCCCGAGCCCAGCAGCATGCCGGCCGCGCCGCACAGGCCACCGACATAGCGCGACAACGCCCAGGCGCCGAAGCTCGTGCTCCAACCCATCAGCGCGGTGATGACCAAAGCCGTCGGCAGGCCCCAGCTGTACAGGCGCTGGCGCCAGGTCGGGCTCTCGATCCAGGCCGCCAGCAGCGCGCCGCTCATATAGCCCGCGTAGTTGATGGCCGCCAGCAGCCCGCCGTCGGCGACGCCCAGGCCCGCCTGGGCCTGCATCTGCGGCAACAGCGGCGTGTAGGCGAAGCGCGCGAGGCCGATGGTCAGCACCAGCGCACAGATGCCACCCAGCAGCACCTGCCAGGCGCGCAGACGGAATTCGGGCTCGGCCATGGCCGCAGGTTAAGCGAGCCGGGCATACCCCAGGCRCTGGGGGGCTTGCAAAGCGTGCGGCCGGGCCCAGTTGCCCAGCATGCCGCTGTTCATCTGCTTCTGCCTCGTCCTGCTCGCCGCCGCCGGTATCGCGATGTGGCCGCTGTGGGTGCGCCGCCGCCGCGAGCGCATCGCCAGCCGCCCCTTCCCGCAGTCGTGGCGGCGCCTGCTGCGCCGCCATGTGCCGCTGGTGTCCCGGCTGCCGGCGCGCCAGCAACTGCGCCTGAAAGGGTTGATGCAGGTCTTCCTCGCCGAGAAACCCATCCTCGGCTGCCGTGGCCTGCGCGTGACGGACGAGATTCGCGTCACCGTCGCGGCCCTGGCCTGCCTGCCACTGCTGGGTGCAGCGCGCGGCGTCTACCCGGAGCTGCGCCAGGTGCTGGTCTACCCCGGCGCCTTCGTCGTCGACCGGCCGGTGACCGAATCGGGTGGCGTGCTGTCAGACCAGCGCCGCGTGCTGGCAGGCGAGAGCTGGAGCCAGGGCCAGGTGCTGCTGGCCTGGGATGAAGTCAAGCGTGGTGCGGCCACGCCGGGCGATGGGCACAACGTCGTCATCCACGAGTTCGCGCATCAGCTCGACCAGGCGGGCGGCCCGGCCAATGGCGCGCCGGCCCTGCCGTCAGCCGAGGCCTATCGGCGCTGGTCGACGGTGATGCAGAACGAGTTCGATGCACTGCGCTGGCGGCTGGCCCGCGGCGAGCCGGGACTGATCGACGCCTATGGCGCCACCGACCCGGCGGAATTCTTCGCGGTGATCAGCGAGCTGTTCTTCGAGCGGCCGATCGAGCTCGCTGCCGGCCACCCGGCGCTGTACAGCGAGCTTAGTGGCTATTACCGGCTGGACCCGGCGTCCTGGAACTAGAAGCCGAGGCTGGCGAGTAGGTCGTCCACATCGTCCTGCTTGAGCGCCTTGTCCGGCGTCTGCACGCCACCGAGCTCGGCGGACACGGCGGCAGCGGCCGGCGCGGGCAGGGACTGGACAAGATCCTTCAGCGGCGGCTCGGCGCGCTCCAGCATCTTGCTGACCTTGTTGATGACCTGGCCCGAGAGATCCTGGAAGTCCTGCGACATCATGATCTCGGTGTGCAGCGACTTCTCGCGCGCGGCAAAGCTCGCGGCGTCGGCGGCGTAGGCGGCGCACAGCTTCATCAGCGCACGGGCACGGTCGGCGCTGATGTTGCTGGACAGGGCCAGCCGGTTCAGCGCGTCGGACAGCTCGCGGCCCTTCTTGCGCACGGCCTCGGCGTCGTCCTGGGCGGCTTCCACCAGGTTGAGCACCTTGGTGGCCGCCTGCTCCGTCATGCTGCGCACATAGGCCAGGCGCTCGCGCGCATCGGGCAACTCGTCGACCACGTCATGCAGGATCTGGGCGGCGTCGGCCCGGATCATGGCCTGGATGGACGCGTCGGACATGTGGAACTCCCTGAATGGGCCCGGCAGCAGCGACGGGGCTTCAACCAGTTTAGAAGCGCCTCTACGGCGCGCAATTGCCCGGCAGATGGTCAAGCGCTGCCGAACGCGGCCTTTGTCACGCGGGTTGCAATTCAGGGCGCCGCGAGCAGCGCGCGCAAAGCCGCGGCGGTTGCCACGTCCAGGCGGCCGGCTTGCTCGGCCAGCAGGAGCTGGCGCCGGCCCAGGGCCAGCAGCAGGTCGGCGTCCAGCCCGGCAGACGCCAGCGCCTGCAGATGGCGGCCCAGCACGCCGGTATCGCCGCGCGCGACAGGCCCCGAGACGGCACCGGCCAGGCCACGGTCCAGGGCCGTGTCCAACGCGCCACGGGTCAACGGCACCAGAGCCGGCAGGGCTTGGGCCCGCGCCAGTCCAGCGGCCGCCCACAGCGTTTGGGCTTCGGCCAGCACGGCCAGCACGCCGCTGGCGGCCAGGTTGGCCGCCGCGTGATAGGCAGCCCGCGCCTGGGCCGTCATCGGCGACGGCAACGCCAGTGGCACCAGGCCCAGCACGTGAGCGAGTGCTTCCAGCGCAGGCCGGTGTGCTGCATCCGCCTCGATACCGACATGCACGCCGGCGAGGCCGGCATCACCGGCCAGCAGTTTCAATGGGTGAAAGCCTGCCGCGGCCGGCGCCGGGCCCAGCGCGGCCAGCGGCGTCGCGCCACTGCAATGCAGGCCCAGTTGGCCGGCGCGCCACGGCAAGGCGGCGGCGGTCGTGGCGATCTGATCGTCGGGGACTGTCAGCCAGACCCAGTCGGCCGCCTGGGCGGCATCGGCCATTGCGAACTCGCCTTCACCCGGCGAGCGCCGACCAACGACAACCTCCTCGCCCGCCGCTCGGAACGCCGGCACCAGCGCCCTGGCCAGCCGGCCGTACCCGATCACAGCATGTCTCATGAGTGGGCGCGGGCGAAGAAGGTGCGAATGCCTTCTCAGGGCTTGACGAACTTCAGCGTCATGCGGTCACTCTCGCCGATGGCCTGGTACTTCGAGCGATCCTTGTCCTTCAGCGCATAGGTCGGCGGCAGCGTCCAGACGCCGTCGGGGTGGTCGGCCGTGTCCTTGGGGTTGGCGTTGACCTCGCTTCTGCCGGCAAGCTTGAAACCCGCGTTCTCGGCGAACTTGATGACGGTGGCCTCCTGCACATAGCCGCTCGGGGCCTTGGGGTCCTGGGTGCGCGAGACCGGCAGCCGGTGCTCCTCGACCCCCAATGTGCCGCCAGGCTTCAGCGCCTTGAAAGCGGCGTCGAAGACGGCCTGGGCCGTGCCACCGTTCATCCAGTTGTGCACATTGCGGAAGGTCAGCACCGCATCGGCGCTGCCGGCCGGGGCGATGTCAAACACGCCCTTGGCCGGGTCGAAGGCCGTGATCTTGACCTTGCCGTAGACGCCCATCGAATCCATCTTGGCCTTGAAGCGCGCGCTGCCGCCGTCGGCCGCATAGAGCTGACCTCCTTCGCGCAGATAGGGGGCAAGGATCTCGGTGAACCAACCACCGCCCGGGGCGAGTTCGACGACGGTGTCGGTCGGCTTGATGCCGAAGAAGCTCAGCGTTTCGTAGGGGTGACGTTGTGCATCGCGGGCGACATTGCCCACCAAGCGGTTGTCGGCGGCAACGGCGGCCTTCAGCGGGTCGGCGTCGTGAGCTTGTGCGCCCGCAGCAGCAAACATGGCGGAAGTGGCGAGAGTGGCGATCAGCCAGGTCTTCATAGGGAGTGTCTCCTTGTGGAACAGCCAGTATCCGGTGCTCGTCGGCCCCTGTCCAAGGTCAGCGACGGAATGCCAAAGACGCCAGACCAAGCAGGGCCAGCGCGGCGCCAAACAGGCCCAGCGCATGCAGGCCGAGCCCCTTCAGCACCATGCCGCCCACGCTGGCGCCCAGCGTCGCACCGACATAAATGGCCGAGGCGTTCAACGCGAACAGCACCGGCAGCTGGGCTGGGTCCAGCGCCGCCAGCCGCGCCTGCTGCGGCACCATGAAGCTCCAGCCGAACACGCTCCAGGTGAAGACCAGCGCCCCCATCACCGCCAGCGGCCAGGTCGGCAGGGTCAGCGCCGGCATCAGCAGGCACTGTGCCAGGCACAGCAGCACCAGCGTGCGGCGCGACCCGATGCGGTCGGTCAGTCGGCCGCCCATCGCATTGCCGGCGACGGCGCCCAGGCCGAACAGCAGCAGCATGCCGGTCACGCCGTCGCGGCTGAGACCGTAGACGGACTCCAGCAGCGGCGCCACAAAGGTGTAGCAAACATAGAGCGCGCCGATGAAGAGTGCCGTGAAGGCCACTGCCCCCATCAGCCGGCCGCTGCGCAGCACGGCGCCCAGGCTCTTCAGGCTGGCCACCGGCACCGCGATGCCGGCCGGCAGGGCCACCACCATAGCGGCGAGGCTCAGCAAGGTCAGCACGGCAACGACGACAAAGGCCGCCTGCCAGCCCAGCGCATAGCCCAGCCAGGCGCCGGCCGGAATGCCCAGCACCTGGGCCAGCGTCAACCCGCCGAAGACGATAGCCAGGGCCCGGCCCTGCTGGCCCGGCCCGGCCAACGCGACGCCGACCGAGGCGGCCACCGGCGTGACCAGGCCGCCGCCCAGGGCCATCACGGCGCGTGCCGCCAGCAGCAGCGCAAAGCTGGGCGCCAGCGCGGCCATCACGGCACCCAGCGCAAACAATGCCAGGCCGATGGACATCAGCCGCCTTCGGTCCAGCCTCCCAGTGGCCGCCACCAGCAGCGGCGAGGCGACCGCATAGGTGCCGGCATAGACGCTCATCAGCGCACCGGCTTGCGCCCGGTCGACGCCGAAGGCCAGCGCCACCGGCGACAGCACGCCGACGACCACGAAGGCGCCCATGCCGATGGCGAAATTGGCCAGGGCCAGCAGCCAGAGCTGGCGGGAGGTGGACGAGGTCATCACTCCATCATCGCCAGCGCCGCGAGGCCCTGCCAGGCCGGGGTCAATGCGCGGCCCACCCCATCCAGACGGCGAGCGTGTCGAACAGCGTCGTGATGACCAGGATGGGCAGGGGCAGGCCCAGCAGCGTGCCGATGACATAGTCGCGCAGCCGCACGCCGGACAGCGCCAGCGTGTAGTTCAGCGCCGGCACCGAGTGGAAGACCGTGCGCAGCAGCACGACACTGCGCACGGGATGGGCGTCCAGCTTCGCGAACAGGCGGCGCGCCAGCCGGTTGTCCAGCTCACGCAGCGCGTCGGCACCCAGGGCGCGCACGACGACAAACGTCACCGTGCAGGCGATGCAGGCCGCGACATAGGTCGTCAACGCGCCCCACGCCGGCCCAAGGGCCAGCACCGCCGCGGCGAGGAAGAAGGCGCCGGGAATGTGTGCCAGGTTGGCCAGCACGAACATCGCCGTGAAGGCTGCAAAGCCCCAGAGCCGGTGCTGGGCGAAACCCTCGCGCACGGCCTGCAGGCTGATCTGCTGGCGCAGGCCGGTGACCTCGACGACGCCCCAGAGCAGCACCACGAAAAGCAGAACCGCCAGCCAGCGCCAGCGCTGAGGCGCGGGCGCGGGGGTGGTGGTGTCGGCAGGCTTCAACGCTTGGGCTTGGGCGGCTTCTTGGAGCCGGAAGTATCGGCGGGTCGGGCGGGCCGGTGAGGGCCCTTCAGTAGCCCGCCGCCAGCCCGGAATTGCGCCGCGGATCGTTGGCCCCGTAGTAGCGGTTCTTGCCCACCGGCTTGCCGCCCAGCTTGGGCGCGCCAACCAGGATGCTGGCGAGGTGGTTGGCGGGTTGCGGGTCGGCGAACTTCTGGCCCCAGCCCTCGAGGATCTTGCGCGTGTCTGGCGACAGCGCGAAGGCCTCGACGTTGGTCGCTTCGGGCAGCCACTGCTGGTGGAAGCGCGGCGCGTCCGTCGCCTCCTGCACGTCCATGCCGTAGTCGATGACGTTGATCATCGTGTGCAGCACCGCGGTGATGATGCGGCTGCCGCCCGGCGTGCCGACCACCATCACCGTCTTGCCGTCCTTGGTGACGACGGTGGGGCTCATGGACGACAGCGGCCGTTTGCCCGGCTCGATGCGGTTGGCCTCGCCCTGCACCAGGCCGTAGAGGTTGGGCACGCCCACCTTGGCGGTGAAGTCGTCCATCTCGTCGTTCAGCAGCACGCCGGTCCCGGCCGCGGTGACTCGGGCACCGAACCAGTCGTTCAAGGTGTAGGTCACCGACACGGCATTGCCCCACTTGTCGACGATGGAGTAGTGCGTGGTGTTGCTGCCCTCGTGCGGCGACACGCCGGGCTTGATGTCCTTGGAGACGCCGGCCTTGTTCGGCGCGATGACGGCGCGCAGCTGGGCCGCGTAGTCCTTGCTGAGCAACCGGTCCAGCGGGTTCTTGACGAAATCCGGGTCGCCCAGGTAACTGTTGCGGTCCACGTAGGCGTGGCGCATCGCCTCGATCTGGTAGTGCACCGCCTGCGCGGAGCGAAAGCCCAGTTCCTTGAGCGGGTAGCCCTCCAGGATGTTCAGGATCTCGCAGATGATGACGCCGCCCGAACTGGGTGGYGGCGCTGAGACGACGTGATAGCCCCGGTAATTGCATTCCACAGGCGGCAGTTCGMGCGTCTTGTACTGGTCGAGGTCGGCGGCGCTCAGGATGCCCTTGCCCGCCTGGCTGGAGGCGACGATGGCGGCGGCCACAGGGCCTTTGTAAAAGCCCGCCTCGCCCTTGTCTCGAATGGCCTTGAGCGTGGTGGCCAGGTCCTTTTGCACCAGCTTCTGGCCGACCTGGAAAGGCTCGCCCTTGTTCAGGAAGATGGCCGCGGTGGCCGGGTCCTTGCGGAAATCGTCGGTGGCGGCGTGCAGCATGTCGATGTCGCCCTGGTCGAGCACGAAGCCCAGCTCCGCGTAATGGATGGCCGGCGCGATGACCGCGGCGCGCTTCATCGTGCCGTACTTGCCCAGTGCGTACTCCAGCCCCGACACGCTGCCCGGCACGCCCACCGCCAAATGGCCCAGCGTGCTCAGGCCCTTGATGACGTTGCCGTCCTTGTCGAGGTACATATTGGCCGTGGCAGCCAGCGGTGCCTTCTCGCGGAAGTCCAGGAAGGTCTTGCGGCCATCGGCCAGCTGCACGGTCATGAAGCCGCCGCCGCCAAGGTTGCCCGCCGCGGGGTAGACCACCGCCAGCGCATACCCCACCGCCACGGCCGCATCCACCGCGTTGCCGCCGTCCTTCAGCACGTCCACGCCGATGCGGGTGGCCAGGTGCTGGGCCGTGACCACCATGCCGTTCTCGGCTGCCACCGGGGCCTGCGAGGCCGCCTGGGCCACGCCCGCCGTGAGCAGTGCGGCCACCATCACCAGGGAACGCGATTGCAGTTTCAACGCCAATGTCATGCGGAAGCTCCGTCCGGGTGTCTTCGATGACGGCGACCTTACTGCGCCACCGGGCGCTTGCCACTCCCCTGGTTCGCGCGGCGCGCTGAGTCACTGCAGCAGCGTCCGGGCGACGCCGCGTTGCACGTAGGCACCCAGCGCCGCCACGTCGGGGATGCAGATATCGCGGCGGCCACGTTCGGTGAAGGCGATCAGTTGCTCGCGAGCCAGCCTGGTCAGCGCGCGGCTGACCGTCTCCACCGTCATGCCCAGGTAGTTGCCGATCTCGGCGCGCGTCATGCGCAGGGTGATCTGGTCGCTGCGCAGGCCGCACTGGGCCATGGCGTCGGCCCAGTAGCGAAGGAAGTCGGCCACGCGGGCATCGGCCGACAGCGTGCACAACGACAGCAGGGAGTCGCGGTCGCGGCTGATCTCGCGGCTCATGGCCGAATGCAACAGGCCGAGCAGCGGTGCATGGCGGGCGCAGGCAGCGAGCAGCGCGTCGTAGCGCACGCTCCACACCTCGCCGGTGTCCAGCGCGATGGCGTCGCAACCGTAGCGGCCGGTCGCAATGCCGTCGAAGCCGAGCCAATCACCCTTGAAGTGCAGGCCAACGACCTGCTCGCGGCCATCCGCGGCGAGGTTGAGGGTCTTGAAGAAGCCCGAGTTGATGACATGCAGGCTGGCGAACGCGTCGCCCGTGCGGTAGACGCGGTCGCCGGCGTGCAGGACGCGGCGGCTGATGTCCACGTGGGCCTGCAGACCCTGCAGCGTGTCGGCAATGCGTTGGGGCGCGGCGGCCGGCGCGCGCAAGGTGGGATGGGCGGCGGCGGGAGTCATCGTGGCGGTCAGCATTTCGGGGTGTCCTGGGCGGCGTGTGGCAATGGACAGCAGCGTAGAAACCGGCCAACAACTGCCGAGCAATGGCGCACATCACTGGGTAACGCTCGGTAAACCGTTGGTAAACAGCCGTGCGTACTTGATCTGCGTCAGGCCCGGTCCGCGCTGTACCGCCTAGCCTTGCCGGACATGCACCCAATGCCATGCTCAAACACAAATCTCTCTGGTCACTGGAAGGGCTGACGCGCGACGACCTGCTGACGCTGATCGGCCGGGCTCGGCAGTTCAAGCGCGGCACCGGCCCGGGTGCGCCACTGCGCGGCAAGAACCTGGCGTTGCTCAGCGACGACCACGCCAGCCTCGAAGCCGAGGCCTTTCTCCTCGCCGCCACCGAGCTCGGCGCGCAGGTGGCGCGCGTTCGCGCGACCAGCCCCGGCCCGGCCGACCGCCGCGACCCGCGCGACATGGCCGGACTGCTCGGCCAGCTCTATGACGCCATCGAATGCCAGGGCGTGGCCGAGGCCGACCTGCGCCAGCTCGACCGCGACGCCGGCGTGCCGGTCTTCAACGGCATCGCCTCGCCGGGCCACCCGCTGCAGATGCTGGCGGCGCTGATGACCTGGCAGGATCTCAGTGGCGATGCGGCGCTGCCGATGCCGCTCGCCCCGCCCACCCACCCACTGCCGGCCGAGGCGGTGGCCCGCAACCACCACCTTCTGCTGCAGGCGGTGCTGAGCGGTGCGCTGGCTTAGAAACGCCCCGACGCCCACAGCAGGCTCCAGGCCGCCGCCGCCAGGCCAAGGCTTAGCAGCACCCAGCCCAGCCGTGACCGCTCGGCCGCGGCCGCCGGAGCGCCGGGCTGATGGCCCCGCCACATCGCGCGCAGCAGGGGCTGGCGGCAAATGAAGACATGGATGGCAATGGCCGCCAGGTGCAGGCCCAGCCAGGCATAGAGCAGCTTGGCTGCGAGCTTGTGCCAGCCGGTCAGCTTCAGGCTCAGGTCTTCCTCGATCCAACTCGACCAAGGCCCGGCGAAGCCGATCTCGTCATTGCCGAACAGGCCGGTCAGCACCTGCGTGAACAGCAGGGCCAGCACGGCGAAGACGGACAGCGCGCCCAATGGGTTGTGGCCCAGGCCCTGCCAGCGCCCGCGCAGATAGGCCCACAGGCGCGTGGGCGCGGGCCAGAACTGCGCGAAGCGTGCATAGCGCGTGCCCCACAGCCCCCAGCCGAGGCGAAACACCAGCAGGGCCGCAATGGCCTGGCCGGCACGGGCATGCCAGCTCATCCAGGCGCCACCGGCGAGACCCGTCGCTATGGCCGCCGACACCAGGCCCACCAAGGCCCAGTGAAAGACGCGCAGCGGCAGGTCCCAGACCGGAACCTCGCCCGCGCCTTCAGGGCTGGCGAGCTGCGGCGACATCGGTGCTTCCGGCAGCCGCCTGTGCGCGTGGCGCCGGTGGCTGGATATGGGCGACGGCCTTGCCGCCTTCCTGCTCGTAGTCCTCGCTGCCGGTCGCACCCGCAACCCGATAGCCCTTCTCGGCCAGCAGGTCGCCGGCACGGCCGGCACGCACGGCGTGGTTGGACACGGTCAGGATGGCGCGATCCCTGGGCAGATAGGCCAGGTGCTTTTCGAGATCCTTGTTCTGGATGTTGAGGAAGGCCGGGAAGCTGCCGTACTTGATCAGCTCGTCGGGGCGGCGCAGGTCCAGCACCAGCAGCTTGTCCGGCTGGGCCAGCAGGGCATCGACCTCGGCCGCCTTCAGCCGCGGGGTCTTGTATTTCCATTCGGCGGCTGCGGCCGGCGCTGAAGCGGCCGTCTGGGCGTGAGCGACGGCGGTCAGGCTAAGCAGAGCGCCAACGGCCAGTGCGTGCAGTGTTTTCATGATGAGGTCAAAGGAGTGGCAGACCTCGCCCACAGCGCAGCTTCCGTGCCAGAACGCAAACAAGCCACAGAGACACGGAGACACAGAGGACAGGCATGAATTTCTCTGTGCCTCTGTGCCTCTGTGGCTGTGTTCCAGGCCGCACGATTTGCTGACCTGCTGTTCAACAAGCAACAGCACCCACTGCGCGATCACACGCACGACTCGCAACGGGGGCCATGAAAACCGCCAAAACGCCGCCTGCCAACGCGAAGCGCAATTGCTTAGACGCCCAGCGTATTGGGCACGCTCCCTGCAATGAAGTGACCGACCCCGCCCTATCGATCACTCCATTCCATGACGACCCAACATCGCTTTCGCCCGCATCCACTGACCGCGCTGATCGCCGCCCTCGCTGCTGGCAGTGCCCTCGCCCAGGAAGCCGCCGCGCCCGCGCCGGCCGAGGACAACACCCAGGCCCTCGGCGCCGTCACCGTGCGCAGCCGCAACCGCATCGAGAAGCTGCAGGACGTGCCGCTGTCCATCTCCGTCATCCAGGGCGCCGAGCTGGACCGCCTGGGTTCCGTGGGCATCGACGACATCACCAAGCGCGCCGCCAACGTCAGCTGGAACCTCGGCAACCAGCGCACCAGCAGCATCTCCATCCGCGGCATCGGCAAGATCGGCCAGACCGAGGCCCAGGACCCGAGCGTGGGCATCATCGTGGATGGCGTTTCCTATGCCTACAACGCGCTGACGTCGAGCTTCGACTTCGTCGACATCGACACCGTCGAGGTCACGCGCGGCCCGCAGGGCACGCTGCTGGGCAAGAACGCCAGCGTCGGCAACATCATCTTCACCACCAAGCGCCCCAGCTTCACGCCAACGGCCGATTTCACACTGGGCTTTCGCCAGCGCGACGGCCTGTTCGCCACCGCCGCCATCGGCGGCCCCATCGTCGACGGCCTGCTGGCCTGGCGCGGCACCTTCTCCGCCAACAAGGGCGCCGGCGACATCAAAAACGCCTACAACCGCGATGTCAGCTACACCAACACCGACCGCATCTCCGGCCGCGTGCAGTTCCTCGTCACGCCCTCGCCGGACTTCAAGGCCCGCTTCGCCTTCGACCTGCAGCCGCGCGCCGGCGAGACGACCAACGGCCGCAGCTTCCCCGTCATCAACCCGCCGACGACCTACTCCAACGGCGCCCCCATCACGACGGTGACCAACGAGCAGCGCCTGGGCCGCCGCTGGTTCAAGGACAACACCGGCTATTCCCTCGCCGACTACCAGAACCTCCTGACCACCGACTCGGTGCGCCCGCTGGTGACCGGCAGCTCGGGCGCCACGGCCGACCTGAACTGGCAGCTCGGCAGCCACACGCTGACGTCGATCACCGCCTACAAGAGCTATCACTTCGACGCGGTGAACGACGACGCGACGCCTTTCGACGTTTATCGCAATGCCGGCGGTTTCTGGAACGACTACCGCCAGGCCACGCAGGAGCTGCGCCTGACGTCCGCGCCCGGTGGCTTCGTCGACTACCAGGCGGGCCTGTACTTCATCAAGGTGGACAACACCGCTGACTACCGCCGCTGGTGGGGCAACGACGCCGGCGCCTGGTTCGCCAACAACGCGCAGTACGCCCGACTGGACGCCGACGCCGCCGGCCGCGACCTGCTGCGCAACAGCCTGGCCAATGTGAAGGCCTCCTACAACAGCCCGACCGGCGTGCAGGACATCCGCAACAAGAGCGCGGCCATCTTTGCCCAGGCCAACTGGCACCTCAGCGAGGCGTTGACGCTGACCACCGGCGCCCGCCTGACGCGCGAGGACCGCCGCAACACCGGCACCAGCCGCATCACCAGCGACGGCAGCGCGCCCGAGCTGAACCCGGTCAGCGTCAACGGCGTCGCCCTGGGCGGCTTCGCCACCAACGCGACGGGCGACCTCGCCGCCGGCAACACGGCCGAGCAGATCGCGCTGGCCAACGCCACGGCGGCCAAGTACTTCAACGTGCCGACCTACGCTGCCCTGAGCGCCGCGCAACGCCGCCAGGTCGCCGATGCCAAGGCAATCCGCCAGGCCAACATCGGCGTGCTCTTCCCCACCACCGAGGCCGAGCCCTTCAAGAAGACGCAACCGGCCTGGGTGCTGAGCCCGAGCTACAAGTTCAACCGCGACCTGACCGGCTATGCCTCGCTGCAACACGGCGAGAAGGCTGGCATCGCGCAGTTCGTCAACGGCGTGTCCTCGCCCGTCGAACCCGAGAAGACCGACAGCTTCGAGCTGGGTTTCAAGTCGGCGCTGTTCAACAAGACGCTGATCCTGAACGCCGACGTCTTCCAGACCCGCATCAAGAACTACCAGCAGAGCGTGCGCGTGCTGGACGTCTACACGACGACGCAGACCAACGACGGCACCCGCTACTACACCAGCGCCACCGGCAACGCGCCCAAGGTCGAGGTCAAGGGCCTGGAGATCGACGGCGTCTACGGCGGCATCCGCGACCTGACGGTGCGCTTCTCGGCCGCTTACAACGACGCCAAGTACAAGTCCTTCCCGAACGCCGCCCAGCGCATCGAGGACGCCTACCCCGGCTCCGCGCCCTATACCGACATCAGCGGCCGGCCGCTGGCGGGCGCGGCCAAGTACACCGGCAACATCGGCGTGGACTACCGCCAGCCGGTCTGGGGCGACAAGGAGATCAACTACACCGGCAACGTGGCCTTCTCTTCGTCCTACTACTCGGACGTCAGCCTCTCGGCCTATTCCATCGTGCCCAAGAGCACGACGGTGGACGCCGGCATCGGCTTCGGCACGCGCAACAAGAGCTTCAACGTCAGCCTGATCGTCAAGAACCTGTTCAACGACGACACGGTGCGCTCCATCAGCAGCACCAGCTACACGCCGGCCATCCCGCGCAGCGTGGGCATCCAGTTCATGGCCAGGTTGTAAGCGCTGTCGATCCGCCAACAGTGTTTCAACAGCGCTGTTGGCGCCACCGCAAATCTGCCCTTCTTTTGGCCCGATTCGCGCCGTTTTCGCTGGCGCGTTTATTGCGCTGACCCCTTCAGTTCCGTCTTTGCCATTTCCCCGGGAGACCTACGTGCCCAAGTTCCGGATCGCCCCTCTTGCTCTCGCCGCCCTGCTGGCCGGCGTTGCCACCCTCAGCCCCGCCGAGGACTACGCGCCGCCCGGCGGCTTCACCAAGGGCAGCGAGCGCCCCTGGTCCTACACGCTACTGAACACGCAAGTCGCCACGCCGGCCACCAAGGCCAAGGCCTGGGTGCGCCAGCCGCTGGACGCCTTCGTGCTGGCCAAGCTCGAGGCGCAAGGCATCGCCCCCTCGCCCGAGGCCGACCGCCACGCCTATATCCGCCGCGCCACGCTCGACGCCTGGGGCATCCTGCCCACGCCCGAGGAGGTCAACGCCTTCGTGGGCGACAAGTCGCCCAAGGCGCATGAAAAGCTCGTCGAGCGCCTGCTGGCCTCGCCGCGCTACGGCGAGCGCCAGGCGCGCCGCTGGCTGGACCTGAGCCGCTATGCCGACAGCGATGGCTACAACACCGACGGCACGCGTCCCAACATCTGGCGCTACCGCGACTACGTCGTCAACGCCTTCAACGCCGACAAGCCCTTCGACCGCTTCGTCAAGGAACAGATCGCTGGCGACGAACTCTGGCCCGAGCGCACCGAGGCCCTGATCGCCACCGGCTTCCTGCGCAACCTGCCCGACGAGATCAACGCCCGCGACCTGAACCTGAAGAAGCAGGAAGTCGCCAACGACCTGACCGACACGGTCTCGGCCGTCTTCCTGGGCACGACGCTGGGCTGCGCCCAGTGCCACGACCACAAGACCGAGAAGATCACTCAGAAGGAGTACTACGAGTTCCAGGCCTTTTTCGCCAACACCAGCTGGAAGGACGATGTCTCGCCGCTGACGGGCAAGGCCAAGGCCGACTACGACGCCCAGCTGGCCAAGTGGGAAGACGCGACCAAGGACATCCGCGAACAGCGCAACGCGCTGCTCAAGCCCATCATCGAGAAGCTCGAGACCGATCGCCTGTCGGGCTTCGTGCCGGCCACGCGCGAGTCCATCAACAAGCCGGCATCGGAGCGCAATGCCTACGACCGCTGGATCTACCACCGCAACCTGTGGACCCTGTCGGGCCGCACGCGCAACGCCGAGAACCAGCTCAAGACCAAGGACAAGGAGGCCTACGCCAAGTACGAGGTGCTGACGGCGCAGCTGAAGAAGTTCGACGCCCTCAAGCCCAAGGATCCGGGCAATGTCTCCACCATCGTCGAGCTGGGCAACGACGCACCGCCCACCAAGGTCCTCTTCAAGGGCATCTACGACCGACCGCTGCAGGAGGTGCAGCCCGGCCTGCCCGCCCTGTTGACCGACGCCTCGCTGAAGATTGCGCCGACGGCCACGTCGTCGGGCCGCCGCACGGCCCTGGCCAACTGGCTGGTCAGCCCCGACAACGGCCTCACCGCCCGCGTCTTCGTCAACCGCCAATGGGCCCAGTTCTTCGGCCGCGGCATCGTCGAGACCAGCGCCGACTTCGGCAAGACCGGCACCAAGCCCACCCACCCCGAGCTGCTCGACAAGCTTTCGGCCGACTTCGTCAAGCAAGGCTGGAGCGTGAAGACGCTGCACAAGCAGATCCTGCTGTCCAGCACCTACCGGCAGGCCAGCCAGGCTCGTGAGGTCAAGCAGGACCCGGACAACAAGCTGCTGTGGGCCTTCCCGCGCCAACGCCTGGAGGCCGAGCAATTGCGCGACTCGCTGCTGGCCGCCTCCGGCCTGCTGGAGGAGAAGCGCGGCGGCCCGTCGGTCTACCCGCCCATTCCGCCCAACTTCGACATCGGCGGCCAGCGCAACCGCTGGCAGACGTCCGAGGACCCGCGCGACCACAACCGCCGCAGCCTCTACGTCTTCGTGCTGCGCAACTCGCCCTATCCGCTGCTGGAGACCTTCGACTGGGCCAACCCACAGTCCCCTCACTTCAAGCGCGACGTGACGACGACGGCGCCACAGGCCCTGGCCCTGGTCAACAGCGACCTCGTGCTGGGCTGGAGCCAGGCTCTGGCCGGCCGTGTCATCCAGGAGGCGCCTGCAGGTGAGTCCGCGCAGATYGACCGCGTCTACGAGATCCTGTTCTCGCGCAAGCCCACGGCCGCGGAGAAGACGAAGCTGGTCGCCTTCCTGAACGCTCAGGAGACCTTGCAGACGGCCCAGGCCGGCGAGGTCAAGAAGCCGCATCTGCCCGAGGGCTGGGGCGTCGACCCCAAGCTCGCCAGACAGATCGACGGCTTCTACAAGGCGGCCTACAAGCGCGAGCCCGACCGCTACGAGCGCACCGCCTTCCTGACTTATCTGGATCAGCAGGCTGCCAAGCGCAAGAAGGGCGATGGCGGCGATGAGTCGGCGGATGACGGCGGCGCCACGACCGTGGTCGCAGCCGCGCCAACAAGCCCCACCAAGGGCGCCAGCAAGGCCCGCGCCGCCGCCTTCGTCGACCTGGTCCACACGCTGGTCAACACCAACGAATTCACCTATCGCTTCTAAAGAGGTCAGCCCATGAGCCACTCTCACGATCATTCCCGCCGTCACTTCCTCGGCCACGCCGGTGCCGCCACCTTCGCCGCTTTCGGCGCGGGCAGCTTCGGCGGCATCTCATCCGCCTTCGCCAGCGAACTCCTCGACCCGACGCTGCCGCGCCAGCCCCACCACCCGGCCAAGGCCAAGGCCGTCATCTGGCTGCACATGGCCGGCGCGCCCAGCACGCTGGACCTGTTCGACCACAAGCCCGAACTGATCAAGCTGGCCGGCACACCGCTGCCCGACAGCTTCGGCAAGGACCTGAAGACGGCCACCGACGGCGGCGTGGGCAACCTTTACGCCAGCAAGCGCACCTGGAAGCAGCATGGCGAAAGCGGTGCCTGGGTGTCGGACCTGCTGCCCCACATCGCCAAGCAGGCCGACGACATCGCCTTCCTGAAGGGCAGCAAGACCGAGGGCAGCACCCACGTCATCGCGTCACTGAAGCTGCACACCGCCGGCCTGGTACCGGGCCGCCCGGCCCTGGGCTCGTGGGTGCAGTACGGCCTGGGTTCGGCCAACCCCGACCTGCCCGCCTTCGTCGTGCTGCCCACGGGCGTGGGCTCAGCCGGCGGCGGCCGCGGCGCCGTCATCTGGAGCAGCGGTTTCCTGCCCGCCGCCCTGCAGGGAACGCCCTTCCGCAAGGGCGACTCGCCCATCCTGCACCTTGCCCGGCCGGACGGCATCACGGAAAAGGAGCAGCGCGCCCAGCTCGACCTGCTGCGCGCCCTGAATGGCGAGCACGCCGAGCGCTACCCCGGCGACACCGAGTTGATCGCCCGCGCCAAGAGCTATGACCTGGCCTACCGCATGCAGGTCTCGGCGCCGGAGGCCGTCGACCTGGCCAAGGAAACCGCGGCCACGAAGACGGCCTACGGCATCGGCACCAAGGAGACCGACGAGTACGGCACGGCCCTGCTGCGCGCCCGCCGCCTGGTGGAGCGCGGCGTGCGCTTCATCCACGTCATCTCGGGCGCGCCGGACAACAGCGTGGACAGCTGGGACGCCCACAACAACCTCGAGAAGAACCACGCCGTCATGTGCAAGCAGGTGGACCAGCCGGTCGGCGCCCTGCTGGCCGACCTGAAGGCGCGGGGGCTGCTGGAGACGACGCTGGTGGTCTGGGCGTCGGAGTTCGGGCGCACGCCGTATGGGCAGTCAGGCAACGGGCGGGATCACAACCCCTGGGGCTACACGCAGTGGATCGCGGGGGGCGGCATCAAGCCGGGGACGTATGGCGGCACCGATGAGATCGGGCTGCGGGCGGAGACCGGGGTGATCGATACGTATGACCTGCAGGCGACGCTGCTGCATCAGCTGGGGCTGAACCACAAGAAGCTGGTGTTTGCGCATCAAGGGCGGGCGGAGAAGGCGACCACCGTGTTCGGGGATGTGATCAAGGAGATCCTGGCCTGAGTGATTGCTTTGGCGGGAATGCGCCTCCTCGATGCATTGCCGGGAGTCCGTCCCGGCGGCCGGGTAACTTTCTTCTGCGGGGCCAGAAGAAAGTCACCAAAGAAGAGGCCCTGAACCGCACA